>JAFGNW010000241.1 GCA_016926795.1 Candidatus Zixiibacteriota bacterium | reverse complement strand
TTGAAATTATTGAAGAGGTGGCAGAGAAAATATGAGTCCAGAATTACTGCCTGAAACGGCACGTACTTTTTTGATAGTAAATACGGCACTGCTTGTATTTTCCATTGGTATTCCTAGTTTAGTAATACAACTTACTGTTCCCGAGAAATTGAGACTTTATATCCTGAAAAATCTTATATCAACGTTCGGTCTGTTTTTGGCTATTCCTTTGATATTAGTTGCTAATTCTATGATGTTGATATTTTATCTTTATCCTTACCCTTACCCGGTTATTATTCCCTTAAAGGTATGGTACGGGGAATGGGCCGGTTGTTTCCTGGCAATTTGTATAATCCTTAGCATTATTGGCTGGGTTTGGTATTTGAAACAGTCAATTATGGATAAGCTTATTACAAAACTCAGAATAGAGATGGAAAAACGATTTAAAAAGAGTGGTATGCTGGATGTGGATTTGTTGGAAGATTTTATTGAGATAGGTGTTTACGGAGAACCGAATAATCAAAAGGCGCTGGTAATAAGAGAATTTGGAGAACTGATTAAGTATGTCCAGAGAGGTTATCAGAAAAATAAAAAAATAAAAAAGTATGAAGGACAAGAATTGGTGATTCTCCTTAGAAAATATGATAAAATATTAATCAATAACAGTTCACCGGGCGATGACAATAATTTCTTGTACTCATTTGGTATTCTGGCAAATATTTTTGAAAATTTAAAAAATGAAAATAGACTCGACAGCATAGATCATCAGTTTACTATTGTATTAATGAAAAGACTTGGGAAAAAAGCTATAGAAATATGTTCACGAAGTACATGCTTATGCAGTATAGATCTTTCAAAAAACAGGGCGGATATATTATTTAGTTTGGGTGTCATAGCTTTGAAATACAATAGATTTGAGGTTTTAAAAACCATCCAGAACAAGCTTGAATCATTAGCAGAGAGAGCCGGTTTAAAACAAAATGAAGAAACGGCATTTCTTCTTGGTATATTGTCACATATAAGAAAATCTGAAAGTCAGTCAATGAGGGAGCTGGCGAATTCCTATCTTGAAACAAATAAAAATTTATTTAAACCATCAGTAACCTCTTGTCTGCATTATGCTCGAGAATTTTATGATCGGTTCGACACCAAAGACAATATTAAGCAATTGATAAAAAAAATCTCTAATAAAATATCAATATCACTTGTCATTTAATCTTATCCCAACTTGATATGTATTAATCCAACCCCAAAAATACAAGACGAAAAAAGTCTTGTATGTTAATAAAATTTAGTTTATTGCCGACGATTAAAATACGATTTTTATTTGTTTTTTTGGCTATAGATTTAATACTCTTGTCAAGGGAGTGACCAGGCGAAATGTTTTTTAAGAAATCGTCTTATGAAAAGCACCTCGAACGCCGCATTCGAGATATCAAGCGCAAGGATAGGCGTATAACCCCAAGTCAACTCAGTATCGGCTTGAATGCCAGCCCGAGGCTTATTACGCGTATCTTAAGAAGAATCGGTTGACAGTCATTTAGGCCCGTTCTCGTGTTTTTATGAAATACCGTGAACTTAGCAATCTTGTCTTTTAGAATCGCCACTTTATCCCCAGCATCGGTAAGATGCCGGCGTCGTAGACGAAGCCCGAGGCGGCGTTGATTATCGGGTTGGCATGGTTCGTAACGTTGTTTACCCCGAAGAATATCTCGACATTATCCCACTTGTAATTGCCGTATAAATTAAGCGAGAGGTAAGTAGGGAACTGCTCCGAGTTCTCCTGCTCGACCGCCGCCGTGAAATAATCTTTGTTATAGGTCTCCGGCTCGCTGTAAGCGAGCATCGGCCGGGCGGGCGTGTACGGGTAACCGGAGCGGATTTGAAACTCGCCACCGATATCGAATTTCCGGCTTATCCGGTAATCTATTCTGGCCTGGAACTTGTGCGGGGCGTTGAGGTCGTACGGAATATTTACGCCGTTGTCGAGCTTGTGAGCACGGGTATAAGCATACGAGACCCGGAAGTCAACTCGGTCGGTCAGGAACCGTTCTTTTTCGAAACTCAAAAAACCGCCGTAAAAATGCTCCTCACCGGTTGACGCTACCGAGATAAAGTCGTTGTCAAGCGAACCGTCTTTGTTGAACACCTGCTCGAAATCGGGGGTGACGGTCGGCAGACCGGTTATCTTTTTATTAAAGAGACTCGCTTCGAACATATCGTTGGCCCAGCTTATCGACACCAGTTGGGTTTTAATCGGATGTAAATCGTTCAGGTGGGCGTTAATCAGCACCTGGTACGGCTCAAGAATGTTATTGACCGGGCTTTCGGCGAACGTCCCGTAAAACAATTCCAGGCGGCTTTGCTCCGAGGTTTTGAAAACAACCGATTGCCGCCAGACCGGGTGGCAGCGCTTGGCCAGGTATTTGAAATATTCCAAGCGGAACCCGGTTTCGGTTTCAAACCGACCCCAGTCTCTCTTTATGGACATATAAACGGCGTTGTTATGAAGACTCTCCCGGTTATAATAGGTTCCGTAGGTGGTATTCAGAGCCTGCTGGTAAATGTAAGGATTGTCGCTGTTGGCGAAAGGGGAAAGGAAATTCCAGTTGCGCTGGGCCATATTAATTTCATGAAACGACTCGAATTCAAGCTGATCGCCGATTTCAAGCTGGTTTTTTTTGTGAAACCAGACAACTTGTACGTTAACAAGATTGGTGCGGCTCCCTTCGCTAAGGTCAAGATACACTTTTTCTTTGGCGTTTTCAGTTTCGGGAACAGCATGGTATTCCTTATAGCCGGTTCTCTGAGCGGCGCTGAATTTTAAAAGCAGCTTTTCATATACGGCGTCGAAACGCACCGCCGTGTAATTTTCATCGGTATGCTGAAAAGTCCGCACGTTTTCATCGCTGTCGACCGCCGCCTCTGTATTATATGAAAGGTAATCGCGGACATAATAGCGGTCGGCCATCAGGCGGTAACGGGGAGAAAGTTTCACCCCGGCGGACATGAAGAAGTCGGCAAAATTAGTCGGGGGTAGCGTCTTGCGGTCGGAAGATATGTCGAACTGTTCCACCAGCTTGTCGAGGAGCGACTTGCGAACGCTGGCCGTCAGAAAAGTCTTGTCGCTGCCGACCGAGCCGACCCCGGTAGCTTCGATGGAGGAAAAGTTGAATTCGAATTTTCTGTGAGCTTCAAACGGCGTCGGAGTGGTAAGCTCGATCGCCGAGGGAAGAGCATAGCGAGCGGAAGTTCCCTGGAGGTAGAATTTCATCTCCTCGATAATCGAGGTCGGAATGATGGTGAACATGCCGTAATGGTCCGGGTCGGCGCCCAAAAGCAGACCGTTGAGATAATAATACGGGTTGGTGCCGTTGATACGGATTTGTGAGGAATGACTCGACCCCTGACGGCTGATTGCCGGTTCCCGCAGGGCTCCCACCGGGTTGGTCGGCACCAGCGAACGGCGGGCGTTATGCGATAGCTTTTCGGAACTGTAGCAGATTTCCCGGTGATTATTAGCTTTGTCCGGCCTGACGGCGATTGAGTTCAATTCCACCGCTTGCGTTTCAAGACGAAGGTTGTACTTTAGATTACCCCGGTTTTCTTTAATTCTTACGGTTTGAGAAACAAAACCAACCGCCGAGACTCGTAACTTCAGCACCTTGCCGGAGGAATCGATTTTCAAAAAGTAGCGGCCTTCGGTATCGGACGAGACGCCGGTTAAAATATCCTCGCCGGATAAAATTATAACCGAGGCTCCGATAACCGGCTGATTATCGGAATCGGTAATCCGACCGGTAACAGCTGCCAGTTGCTTCGCGTAACTATGGGACGTTGGTGCCCATAACATCAGCAGGGCCAATAAAACCGTGATTGTGCTCAAAATCCTGTTCATAGCAGTTATCCCAAATCATTAAGGACAAACGCCGTGCCGTCTACGGGTATTTCAGGAAAGACGAGCTAAGTTGTTGCTAAACCTTAAATTGTGACTTAGAAAAACTACAAGGGTAGAGAATAAATAACTAATAAATATGCAAGGGGAGTAATAAATTTTACGGAAGCTGATAATCGATTCCGGGCTTTTGTAAAGGTCTTATTTAATTTGACCGGATGTTACCCCCGGCCTATATTGACCCTATGAAGTTCACCCGGACCGATTTCGTCAAGTATCTCGTTATTCTCTTCAGCGGTATCTCGGTCGCTCTTTTTTTCTGGCAGTCCATCAGAAATTTTCACTATCCCAACGGCAACGACCTGCAGTCCTATATCAATGCCTCGAAGCTTTTTTTCAACGGTGAGAACCCCTTCACCGGGACCCTGCGACGTTATATCTATCCGCTCTTTCTGGCGGTAGCAATTTATCCCCTTACTTTGTTCAAAACGGTCTATGTCCAGAAAACAATCACGGCCGGCCTGTGGTCGCTTTTAAGTTATTTCGCTTTTTTCTCGACGGTTTTCGGGTGCTGGAACCTGATTTATGACAAACGACCCTTTTGGTACTGGTTCAGGCAGAATCTCTTTCCCCTGGCCCTGATAATCATACTAATACACCCGTTTATGCAGATGGAGTTTATCAACGGGCAAGTAAATTTGATAACGGTTGCCCTGATGGCCGGCTTTTATTTCATGTTGCAAAAAAACCAGCGGTTTCCGGCAGCCCTGTTGCTGGCAGCGGCAGCTTCGATTAAAATCGCTCCCGGCCTGTGTCTCATACTGCTGCTTATGACCCGGCAGTACCGGGTTTTTGTTTACTTTTTCGTTTTGCTGCTTTTATTCGTTTTCGGCCTTCCGTATTTAATCAACACTCAGTCGATTGAATATTACCGCTATTTCCTCAACGAGGTAGTGCCGATTATTACCGGCAACGATATTCACAACGGCTTTGAGAATTTCTCGATAATCTCCACCCTGAGCTACCTGTTCGATGTACACTGGCACCCGCTGGCCAAAATATCGGCTATATGCATGCTGGCTGTGGGACTCACCGTCCCGATTATCGTTATTGCCCGAAAATTTTATGAGGGTTCGAATGGTTTTTACAGACAAACCTGCCTGGCGGCGGTTATCTCTACTCTGCCTTTGACTTTTCCCATGTCGGAGTCGCACCACCTGCTGACGTTGCTGATTCCGATTATTACTATCGTCGCTTACTGGCAGAAGGTTTTGATAAGCGGGGTCGGGTTTTTAAAGGACCGACTTTCTTTTTGGTTTATAATTTGCCTGGCGGTATTACACACAGGTCAGGGTCTGACACCGACCCCGCTGAGATTTTTCGCCCTGGTGGGTATCTATATCGGCTTGCTTATATTATTAAAATCAAAGAACAATACTTTCGTCGCAAAGATTTAAAACCGCCGGGCGGTCAGCCCAGCAGCCTCTTTCCTGTCAGTAAAACTACCTTACGCGCAGACCGGCGATTTTCACCGCCCCGCGATGGTACCCATCGGGAAAAAGCTGCTCCAGTTCCTCAAGTTCCATCCCATTGGCCTCGCAGGTCTGATACACCGTCGGTACCGCCCGGTTTTCCTCGTAATATTCGCGGAGGTACCGGATTACCTGCCAGTGCCGGTCGGAAAGTTTCCCGCCCGGTATTTTCATTTCATGAGCCCGGAAAACAGCATAGTATTCGTTCCAGTCGTTCGGGTCCACCAGGAAACCCCGCGCGTCGACCTCGTAAGTCATATTCACCGCGATGGTGTTGAGGTCCTCGGCGGTTTTGGGAAGGTACGACTGACCCAGGTAGCCCTCCTTGTAAGTTATCCCCGCCAGGCGGCAGGCTCCGCGAAGGTAACCGGAAGGAAAGAGGCGCTTGAGTTCCTTTATCCGCAAACCGTTCATCCGGCAGGTCTCATAAACCAGCGGGCAGCGGCCGGTGCTGCGATAGGTCTCACGAATATAATTGATGACATCGAAATGTTCTTTGGTGAGGCCGCCTTCGTACTTCAATTCCCGGGCCATCCCCTCGGCGAAATCGGTATCCCACTTGTCGAAATGCTTCAGGAAACCTTTTTCGTCAAGGTCGTAATTTTTATCCTTATATGCAAATGCTTCCATACGCACTCCTTACTTTGATTTTTATTTATTCGTCAAACGATAATTATCAAAGCAAACCGTATGACTACAGGACAGAAAGCAACCCCGGTCCGGAGGATGTGGTGCTGGCAGAATGAATTTCCCGATATTATATGCGATGTCACACAATAATAATATAAATCTTAATAATGGTTAATCAATACTATTTATTGAAAGAGACTAATATTTTTTGACTGTTTCTTTCTAAACATTTGCCCCCGGGACACAATCGTTGTATAATTACTGCCGATTTTTGGTAATAAACGGAGACAGCTTATGGCTTATATCGGTGAACTGGCCGCCCTGACCACAGCTTTCTGCTGGTCTTTTACGGCTGTCTTCTTTTCGGAGGCGGGGCGCCGAATCGGCTCGTTCCGGGTCAATTGTATCCGTCTTTTTTTTGCCGTTATTATTTACGCGGTAGCCCTTTATATCACCACGGGGCAGTTGTATCCCCAGGCTCTGAATTCCGCCCAGATTTTCTGGCTGGCTCTCTCCGGGTTTATCGGGCTGGTCATCGGCGATGGCTGTGGATTCAAGGCGCTGGTTATGATCGGTCCCCGGCTGACAATGCTGCTGCACTCCACCGCCCCGATTATGGCTACGATTATCGCCTGGTTCTTTCTCGGTGAACAGCTCAGTTTGATAGACCTGTTTGGTATCGCCCTGACGGTTTTCGGGGTGTCCTGGGTGGTGCTGGAACGACGCTTTAAGGGCAGCAACCAGTTCAACCTGGAAAGCAGCCATCCCGATTCGGGTACCCTTCTCAAAGGAGTCTTTCTCGGTCTGGGGGCGGCGTTCGGTCAGGCAGCCGGTCTGGTCCTGTCCAAATACGGGATGCTTTACGCCGGGGGGACGGTTGAGCCGATGCCGGCTTCTTTCGTGCGGATGTTCGCCTCGTTTGTTCTAATCTGGCTCTTCGCCGGTTTCCGGGGTGAAATCAGGGGCAATATTAAAGCTATAAAAAACACCAAAGCCATGCTGTTCGCCGGGGGCGGGGCGTTTTTCGGACCCTTTATGGGAGTATGGATGTCGCTGGTGGCGGTTAAATATATCGAGGCTGGTATTGCCGCCACCTTGAACTCCCTGACACCTATTTTCATTATCCCGGTGGTTATGCTGCACTTTAAAGAAAAGGTTTCCCTGAGAGCTTTCCTGGGCGCCGTGGTGGCAGTCCTGGGCGTGGCCTTGCTGTTTTTGAGCGATGTCATACTTAAACTATTCTGAAATGCCCGCTTTTTTGAAGCGTTTTTTTGACGCTCCGCACGATAAAGAAAAACGCCGGGTCGGATGGGAGAAAAAACACGACTCCGGCTATTTCGATATTATTCGTTTTTTCGGACCCGGCAAATGTAACCCCTCGAATATAATGATCGAATACCTTCCCGGTATTTTTACTTTCCGCGACCCCCTTCTCGCGGAGTATTCAACGGAAATGGAAAAAAGGCTTCGTTCGGACGGCCGGTTATACGACGGCCCGACCGCGCTGATGGTCGCCGGGTTCGACCCGGCTGCCAACCCGCCGACAATGACGGTGCGGGAAGTCAATTACGGCGATGTCGCCGGGAGTTCCTATACACTCGACTTCAAACACCCGCACTTTGAAAAAGCCGGCGGTACGCTCCGCAATTATTACAAAAACAAATACCCTTCGCATAAAATCGAAGACAACCCCCTGGCCAACTGCCTGGGGGTGTGCGGTTATTTGCTGGTCAGGGAAGAAAACCGTATTTTTTTGTTGCAGGTCATCCGTTCGGGGAGGGTAGCTTCGCTGGAAAACACTCGCGGGCCGTCGGTGGCCGGCGGCGTGGATTTTGTCAAAGGCTACCGGAATCTTGGAGAGATTCTCGACCGCGCCCTCTCCGAAGAAATCAAAGAAGAAGTGAACCTCGAACCGGGCGAATACAAAATAATCCCGCTGGCTTTCGCCCGCGAGATTTTCCGCGGCGAGCGCCCCCAACTGTTCGCCGCGATTGAGACGTCGTTGACGAGGGAAGAGGTCACCGACCGGATGATAAATCTGAAGATGAAATTCAGGGAGACCGATAGCTTCGAATTCATACCGCTGCATCCCGACTGCACCCTTGACCCGACGACCCTCCGCACCCTGAACCCCGAAGCCCTGATGAATTACTATCTGCTGGAAGAGTGTTTAATTTTAACGAATCAAAAATAAGCCCTTAATAAAAAACCGCCTTTGGTATAAAGGCGGTCTCTTATGGGCTAATTTTTTTAAAAATCTCTAAATATCCACTTCGTCGACATCGGTTGAAGGCCGGGTCAGGGCTTCGGTCTTCTCGGCTATCTCCTCGGGGTTTTTCCGTTTCAGTTTACCTTTGTGCTTTTTGAGCTGGCCCTTGACCTTGTCAACGGCCTGGTCGATGGAATTGTACATGTCGTCGGTATCGCCGCTTCCCGAAAGAACGCTGTTATAAACTTTAACTTTCAATTCAGCCATTCGTCGATGCCGCTCGACATCAAGAATAAACTCGGCTGAGATGATATTATCAAAATACCTGTTCAGCCCCTCCATCTCTGCTTCGGCTTTGGATTTTATCTCCGGAGTTAAATCAAAGTGACGTGCAGTAACCTTTTTTAGCATGGTCTTTCTCCTTTCCATGCACGTTTCTTATTTAGGGTTCTATCCATAATGTATATATTTTACCCGGTTGGCAATTTATAAATTTAAAGGAATTGTAACAAATTTCGTGAAAAGACAAGTCGGTCGCCCCCAAAAAGTCTGAATTTACAGCCTCTTTTGTACCGTATGGTATGCTGATTCGAGTTGTCCTGAGGTATAAATTTCGGTTCACGTTACTCTAAAAATCCTATATTCGCCGCTTTATCTCCTATAATTTATACACTTGAAAAACCAAAAACGATGGTTCTCAAGAGACTCTTTTTCTGAAACGGGCCGGTTTTATTTTCAATTCTTCCCGATATTTGGTAACCGTCCGCCGGGCCAGTTTAATGCCCTCATCGTTTAACATCCGGTATATCTCCTGGTCGGAGAGAGGCTTCTCCGGATTTTCTTTATTGATAATCTCTTCGATATGCTGTTTTACCGAGCGTTTTGACATATCCTCGCCGTTGTCGCGGGAGATGCCGGAATTGAAGAAATATTTTATCTCGTAAACCCCCAGCGGGGTCTGGACATATTTGCCGTTGGATACCCGGCTGATGGTGGCGACGTTCATACTCAGTTTCTGGGCAATATCTTCCATAATCAAAGGCTTTAAAAAAGCCGAGCCTTTTTCGAAAAACTCCTTCTGTTCCTCGATAATCGATTCCATCACCCGGATCATCGTCGAGCGGCGCTGGTTAATGGAGTTTAAAAGCCAGCGAGCCTGCTCTAACTTCTGCTTGATATAGTTCTTGGTGTCCTTGGACGACTTGTTGTTCCGTTTGACCAGTTCCTTATAATTGGTGTTGATACGCAATCGGGGGATATTGCGGTCATTGTGGAAGACGACAAATTCGTCACCGTATCTTTCGACTATCAAATCCGGTACTACCGGCATGGCGGCGGTGTCGAATCGGCCGTAGGTCGGGCTGGGGGATAGCCCCTTGATTACCTCGATTGCCTTCTGAATCTTATCGAAAGAAACTTTCATTATTTTAGACAGTTGCAGAATCGATTTTTTCTCGAGGTCGCTGAGGTGTTCGTCCACCAAACGAAAGGCCAGGGTGTTTTCCAGACGTCGTTCGCGGAGTTGCACTATCAGTGATTCGCGCAGGTCGCGGGAGCCGACTCCGGAGGGGTCAAAACGCTGTATCATTTTGAGAACTTTCTCAATCTTGGCCTCCTCGATAGAAAGCTCGGCCGCCATTTCACCCACGCTTATCGACAGGTAACCGTCGGGATTGATATTTCCGATTATATATTCCCCGATGAGATGCTCCTCTTCCGATAGTTTCAAAAACGAGAGCTGTTCGGATAAATGGTCGTAAAGGTTCTCCTGGCGGGTGGCGATACTCTCGAAACTATCCTCTCGGTTTTCCTTTTGTTCCCGGACTTTGTAACCTTCATCGTCCTCGAACAAATAATCGTCCCAGTCAATTGACTCTTCTTCTTTCGATTCCGATTCCTCGAGTTCGTTTTCCTCGGTGGTTTTATCGTCGGTTTCCTCGACTTCTTCAAGCAGGGGGTTGGTTACCAGCTCATGCCTTAACGTTTGTTCCAACTTTAAGATAGGCATTTGCAGCATTTTCAGGGACTGTATCAGCTGCGGCGCCAGAGTCTGCTTTAACTTTAAATGTAGACCTAAACCTAATTTCATAAATAACTACTGATGCTTAAATTTTTTCTTAAAGTACCTTTTATCACTATATATATCGGAACGATAAAAAGGCGATTTAAGTATCAGAATAAGTTCGTTCATTTATTCAACAGTATATAAAGACCGCTAATTAAGCTTGAATTTTTCCCCGAGGTATATTTTTCTGGCCTCGGGGTCGTTAGCCAGAAATTCGGAACTTCCGGATTTAAGTATCTTCCCGTCGCACATTATGTAAGCCCGGTTGCAAATGGACAGGGTTTCCCGAACGTTATGGTCAGTGATTAAAACCCCCAGGCCTCGTTCCACCAGACGGCTTATGATTTTCTGGATATCCTCGACGGCAATCGGGTCTATTCCGGCAAAGGGTTCGTCCAGAAGTATGAATTTGGGTTTGTTGACCAGCGCCCGGGTTATCTCAACCCGTCGTCTTTCGCCTCCAGAGAGAGTATAGGCTTTGCTTTTGCGAAGGTGACTTAAATCCAGCTCGCCCAGCAGTTCCTCGAGACGGTTTTTTCTCTCTTTGCGGTTCAGTTTCCGGAACTGCAATACCGATATGATGTTATCTTCGACGGTCATCTTTCTGAAAACCGAGGCTTCCTGGGCCAGATAGCCGATTCCGCGGCGGGACCGACGGTACATGGGGTCCCGGCTGATATTCTTGCCTTCCAGAAAAACCTGCCCTTTGTCCGGTCGGATAAATCCGATAATCATGTAAAAAGTTGTGGTTTTCCCAGCCCCGTTGGGACCCAGCAAACCGACCACTTCACCGGGTTTGACAATTATGGAAACATCATTGACAACAGCCCGTTTTCGGTAGTATTTATATAAATTTTTTGATTCCAGGTTGGTCATAATTAAATATAAGATTGTATAATGCAATATCCAACAAAATTTTGTTAACAAGCATAATTTTTGCTGTAAAGGGTCGTTTTATTTTTTTCTTTTATTATATTCTACGCTGTATATTTATGAAATATTCATTTTAACTTAAAATACAGGTTTGTTATGAGACATTGGTTAATTCTACTTTTGAGCTTAACGACAATTTTTACTTCCTGCTCAACCTCACAAAATGACGCCGAAACCGATCGAACCGGTCTGGAATTAATTGAAAACCGGAAATTTAATGAAGCCGACTCGGTTTTTAACGAAATCCTGAAGGGAAAGCCCGGTTCAATACCGGCTCTTTACGGTCAGGGATTGGTCTTCGAAAGGCAACTCTTCTTCTATGACGCCCTCAAAAATTACATGACGATAATCGAGAATGACGCTTCTTACGCTCCCGCCCTCGAGGGAGTCATGCGTATTAACGGATGGCTGGGTCTAAAAGATGAGCTGGAACAGGCCGCCTGGCAGTATGGAAAACTTAATTTTGACGATTGGTCTGATAATTTGATCCTGGCTGAAACCTATATTAAACTCGAGCAAAGCGAGCAGGCCGCTAAGTATTTAAGCCGGGCCGAGGAAATGGGTTTGGATGGGGCTGTCGCCGATGTCCTGCGAGCCGGCATTTACCGACTGGAGGGTAAATTTGATACCGCCCGGACCGTTTTCGCTAAAGCTCTGGCCGCTCCGACCGGGTCGGCTCTCTTCTATAACGAAGTTGCCGATTTTTACGATGTTTCCGGGATGAGCGACTCGGCTGTCACCTTCGGAGAAAAAGCGGTCGAGGCTGACCAAAAGAATTTTAATATCTTTCTGAACCAGTTCTTCCGCTGTCTTAAAAACGGGTATTTCTCCGCTGCCCGTAATATAATGAAACGGATGGAAGATAACGAGGATACCTTTTTATTGAGAAATTATCTGGATTTTTATTATTTTATGAATCGCCCTGAATATTATCTGGCCAGTATCTCGGCTTTCAAGAACCTTCAAAAAAGAGCCAAAAATATCAGTACGTTTTTTAACAATGTGGTGGCTCGAGTTGAGTTAAGAGACCAGATGACAACCGATAACCAGATAAATCAAATCATCACCCAGATGGATAATGAAGGTTACGCGAAATTATTTGTCAATTACATGAACCAGAGATTGGCAGGCAAGTTGCTCGATATCAGGGATTTCCTCAGGGCCGAGAATATACTTAAAGGAATATCGGGCTGGCGTCTGGAGAGCCGGGAATACAATTTATCTCGGGCTTATATTTACCATAACACGGCCTTGTTCGATGAGTACAACGCCCTGATGGATACTATATATAACCGGCACAGCACGCAACCGGACTGGCTGACCGCCATGGCCGATATATACAGCCATTGGACTATCCATAAGTATCCCGACGCTGAAAAATATTACCGGCTGGCTCTTAAAGAAAATCCTCGTTATCGACCGGCATACCGCAATCTGGTGCAAATGTATTATGATATCAAGCAGTATGATAAAGCCATTAAAATCGCTGAAGAATATCCCGAATTCGTTCGGCGTTACCCGGCGGAAGCGATTGAGAAGGCTTTCTGCCTGCTGGAGCTGGGACGGTACGACGAAGGTCTGGCGCTCTTTGAAAAAAATATCGTACCCCTCAAGGGTGATATCATTCTCTATGAGAAAGTCATTGATCTGCTCATGCGCAAGTATGAGTTCGACCGGGTGAAAAAGACGGTAGACCTGATGTTGAGCTTGTGTCCGGACAATCCCGATATCCTCGTTTTTTCGGCGGTGACCGAAACGGACTTGCAAGATTATAAAAAAGCCCTGCAACTGGCTGAGAAAGCCCTCGAAATAGAGCCGAACAATTTCGAGGCGGCTGTTCAAAAAGCATATGCCGAATACTGGCTCGGCCGGAAGGAGGCATCCTTTGCCGCCTTCGAGGAAATGAAAAAAAATAATCCTTTCAGTCAGAATCTGCAGCTCTTTTATTCCATGGCTCTGGTGGACGCCAAAAAGGATATGGGTAAAACCGGCAATCTGGTCAGGGGTTCTATAACCATTTATCGCTATGCTCTTAAATCCCACCTTAATTTAGTCGATTATTATCGACAGACAGGGAAATACGATTTCGCAGAACAGGAAGCCTATAATATGGCCACCTTGTTTGATGACCATCCTAAAGCTTTTTATTATCTGGGCTGGATGCGTTTTTTGAGTAAAAAGGACGGTGCCAGAGAGGACCTTCAGAAAGCAATCAAGCTGGGTCTGAAAGGCGAGGAACTGACCCGGGCCAGGGATTTATTGAAGAAACTCGGTTAATATTTTCAAACGGTTAATGAGTACGACGGATAAAAAGATTCTGGTTACGGGCGCCGACGGTTTTATCGGGTCACATCTGACCGAAGCTCTGGTCAGGGAAGGCTATTCCGTGCGCGCCTTCGTGATGTACAACTCTTTAGGTCACTGGGGCTGGCTGGAACAAGCGCCGCCGGAGATAAAAAACGTCGTTGAAATCATGGCCGGGGATATCCGGGACCGGGCTTTTGTCCGGCGGACCGTATCAGGTGTCCATTTCCTGTTTCACCTTGCTTCTCTGGTCGCCATTCCCTATTCATACCTGGCCGAGGAGAGTTTCGTCGATACCAATATCAAAGGGACGCTGAACCTCCTCCAGGCCGCCCGCGAGTCCGGTGTGGAGAAATTTTTCCATACCTCAACCTCGGAAATTTACGGCACCGCCCAGCAGGTGCCGATGGATGAAAAACATCCGGCGACGGGGCAATCGCCTTATGCCGCTACCAAAATTGCCGCCGATGCCATGGCTGAAGCTTTCCGCCGCTCATATGCCGTCCCCGTGACAATTCTGCGCCCGTTCAATACTTACGGTCCGCGCCAGTCGGCCCGGGCGGTAATTCCCACAATAATTACCCAGATAGCGACCGGAGTAAAAAAAATCAGACTGGGCTCGCTGACGCCCCGAAGGGATTTTACTTTCGTCGAGGATATCGTCCGGGCTTTTACAGCGGCGGCCGCAAAAGACAACCTGACCGGGGAGGCGATAAATATCGGTTCCGGGGAGGATATCGCGATCGGTGAACTGGCCGAAAAAATAGCCGGACTGATGCACCAACCGGTGAAAATAATCGAGGCTCCCGAGCGGATACGCCCAGAAAACAGCGAGGTTCAGCGGCTGGTCTGCGACCGCTCCAAGGCGGGGCGGCTTTTGGGCTGGCAGCCAGAAACCAAGCTTGATGACGGCCTGAAAAAAACCATCGCCTGGTTTTCCGACGAGAAAAACCGGGCCGGGTATAAAACCGACCGGTACAATATTTAGGAGTCAATTAAAGATGGAAGCAGTGATTCTGGCCGGCGGCAGGGGGACGAGGCTCAAACCCTTTACGACTTCCCTGCCCAAACCACTGGTACCGGTGGGGGAGCGGGCGATTATCGAAATATTGCTAGGTTGCCTGAAAAAAGGCGGCGTCGAAAAAGTTCATCTCGCTCTTAATCACCTGGCCCATCTGGTCGAGGCAGTGGTTGGTGACGGTTCCCGGTTTGGCTTGAAGGCGGTCTATTACCGGGAGGATAAGCCGCTTTCGACGGTTGGCCCGCTGAAACTAATGGAAAATTTGCCGGATAATTTCATCGTCGCCAACGGCGATATCCTGAGCGATATTGATATCGGCAAGCTCTACCGGCACCACCTCGG
>JAFGNW010000030.1 GCA_016926795.1 Candidatus Zixiibacteriota bacterium | reverse complement strand
GGCTACATATTTTCCCTGCTGCATGGCCACCGGGGCCACACCCGGTAACGGCTCGCCATTTTTGTCTTTGGCCAAGGCCAGGTCGCCGATAACGAAAATATCAGGTTCTCCTTCAAGGCTCAGATCGGCCCGAACCGTCAAGCGACCGAGCCGGTCTGTTTTAACCCCAATTTTTTCAGCCAGCATTTTTCCCAGCGGAGTAACTTCAATTCCGGCCGCCCAGAGAACAGTACGAGTTTCTAGTTTCTCTTCTCTATTTTTTGTTTTAATAAGCACACCACTTTTGTCGATAACGGATACAATAGAATTCCCGAGCACAGTTACGCCTCTTTTTCCCAAAACCTCAGCAGCTTTTCGTGATAGAAACGAAGGAAAAGACTGAAGAAGTCGCTCAGAGGCTTCGATTAAAAATATCCGGGCCGTACCGGTATTTATCGCACGAAACTCATTTTTCAAAGTTTGTTGGCACAGTTCTGCAAGGGCGCCGGCTAATTCAACACCGGTTGGCCCGCCTCCCACGATTACAAAGGTCAGACAGGCTTTTCGCTCCGCGTCGTCGTTAGTGATTTCGGCTGCTTCGAAAGCAGTCAAAACACGTTCACGCATCTCCAGAGCGTCTTCAATTGTTTTCAAATCGTAGGCCTTATCACGCCAATCATCATGGCCGAAATAAGACGAAGTAACCCCGGTTGCGAGAACCAGGGTATCGTAGGAATACCTCCCCTCGCGGGTAAGCACCTTTTTTCGGGAGGGGTCAATATCGACTACTTCATCCATGACCACCCGTACTCGTTTTCGTCTTTTAAATACCGCTCTGAGCGGCGAGGTTATGTCCCCCGGCGAGAGACCACCGGTCGCCACCTGGTATAACAGAGGCTGAAACAAATGGAAATTACGCTTATCTATCAGGGTAACGTTTACCGGGACGTTTTTCAGGGCTTTGGTAGCGTACAAGCCCCCGAAACCTCCACCGATTATTACGACTTGATGATTTTTTTGTCCATTATTCATATTAAAAATTACGTTTTCAAAATCTACTCTGATAATCTATTTTAAAATAATATAGGAAAGATATTTATTCTGACACCTCAAAATCGCTAAAAAGTCAATTCTGCAGAAGCCGGGAAATTTTAAGCATTGTTGAGCTACTTTTAAAAAGATTTTTATATTATTTTTCAAACAACCCCTTGACAAAATAACATTAAAGATGTATCAAAGCTCGTGAAATTAGTAACAAACTGCCGGTTTGCTAGTTTAGGGATATTAAATAAGACTTTTTTGGGACCGTTTCTCAAAGAGGTTAAAAAATAATAACTTAAGCTCGACCGGCGACACCGTTGGTAGGTCGATTTTACTTTAGTTAGTGAAATCGGATTTATGAAAGGTCAGAGAGATGACTGGACATTCTTTCAATCCGTTTGAAATGGCTCAAGCCCAGTTCGACAAAGTAGCCGATGTGCTTGAACTGGATAATTCCACTCGTGAAATACTTCGTAATCCCCTTCGGGAATATCAGTTTTTAATTCCGGTCCGTATGGACGACGGCCAGGTCAAGGTTTTTCGTGGTTTCCGCGTACAGCACAACGACGCCCGGGGACCCTCAAAAGGCGGTATTCGATTCCATCCGCAGGAGACGATTGATACGGTTCGCGCCCTGGCAATGTGGATGACCTGGAAGTGTGCTGTGGTCGATATTCCGCTCGGCGGCGGCAAGGGCGGCGTTATATGCGACCCGCACGGCCTGAGCGAACGGGAACAGGAACAGATTTGCCGCGGCTGGGTTCGCCAGCTGGCTAAAAATGTCGGTCCGGTTAACGATGTTCCGGCTCCCGACGTCATGACCAACGCCCAGCATATGTTGTGGATGCTCGATGAATATGAGCACATTCACGGCGGCAAATACCCCGGCTTCATCACCGGCAAACCGGTCGGGATGGGTGGTTCGCTCGGTCGCACCGAGGCTACGGGTTATGGCGTGATTTACACCGTCCGTGAAGCCCTGAAGAACATGAATCTGGACCCCAAAACCACCACCGCTTCCGTCCAGGGTTTCGGCAACGTGGCTCAGTACGCCATTCAGCTTTATAATCAACTGGGCGGAAAGGTCGTCTGTGTTTCCTGCTGGGACCAGAACGACCAGACCTCTTACTCCTTCAAGAAAGTAAGCGGTGTGGAACTAAAGGAACTGCGCGGTATAACCGACCGTTTCGGCGGAATTGACAAGGGCAAAGCCACCAAGTTAGGCTATGAGATTCTTGAAGGCGATGCCTGGATCGAGCAGGATGTTGATATTCTCATTCCGGCTGCCCTCGAAAACCAGGTTACCGGAGAAACTGTCAAGAAAATCAGCCGGAAGGTCAAAATTGTCGCTGAAGGGGCTAACGGCCCGACGACACCCGAGGCCGACAAAGTGTTCGAAGAACGCGGAATTTATGTCATCCCGGACTTCATGGCCAATGCCGGCGGGGTAACCTGCAGTTATTTCGAACAGGTCCAGAGTAATATGAACTATTTCTGGGACAAAGACGATGTCCTCAAGCGCCTGGATTTAAAGATGACGGCCGCATACAAAGCCGTTCATGAAACTCACATAAAGCGGAAACTCTACATGCGCGACGCGGCTTATGCCATCGCTATCGACCGGGTGGCTCAGGCCTGTCGGGACCGTGGCTGGGTTTAATTAAATCGTACCTTTAAGTTGTTGATGTTACGGCGGTTCGGGGGGTATCCCCCCGAACCGCTTTGCCTTGACCGCAACGGAAAAGCCCGGATTAAATGAGAATTAATGTTGGTTTTTCCTCCCGGGATATTATCTTATTTATCTGGAATGGCGATATCTTTAACGGTTAAGTCTCTCCCGGACTGTTCGAAAAAAGTAAATACGAGCTCTTTTTTGTGAGGGCGACGGTTGATAAGGAGTTGTTTTTAAATGGCCGACAAGAAGAATTCAATCGACAAACTGGTTGACTCCCTTGAGGAGCGCGCCAAGGAGCTCGATTGTTTATATCATATTGAAGAGATATTGAGCAATTACGATGAAAGCCTGGCGGACATATCCGATAAAATTATCCAGGCCATCCCCAGCGGCTGCAAATATCCCGATTTATGTCAGACCAGAATAACTTTCGAAAATACCGTCTTCAGTTCACCCGACTATTTCAAAACCCCCTGGGAAATAAGCGCCGATATCATTGCCCATGAAATGGTTATCGGCACCATAACCGTATCCTATAAAGAGGAAAAGCCCAAGGAGGAGAGCGGTCCTTTCCTGAGCGGCGAGATAAAACTGATAGAAACGGTGGCCGAGCGGTTGGGTCATTTCATCCTGCACAAGAAAATGCGGCAGATATTCGAGGATTTCGAACCCTCGCAGGTCGAAAGCTCGTCCAGCACTAGGGGTGAATGGCAGGCTATCATGCAGATGCTCAAACAAACCGACCGGCATCTGTTTTTAAGTATCACCCGTAAGATGCTCAATCATCTTTGCTGGAGCGGAATTGTCGAGGCCGAGCGGTTGTACCAGTCTTTCGACATGGAGGACCGGTCCTCCGGAAAGGAAGGCGCCCTGGATGACTGGAACGTTCCCAACCAGCGGCGCTCTCTTGTTTTTACCTCCGATTTTTCCTCCACGGTTTTCGACATTGCCATCAAGCATCTCGGCGACAATGAAATCCTTCGTTTAATACAAAAATGGTTCCAGGAGGAAAAGCTCAGTTTTCTGGACCAGGTCGTAAACCGCAACCTATCTCTGGCGGTGGTAGGTGACGTCATCCGGCGCTTTCATCATCTGGCCCTGGACGACCCGGGGACACCTTCCCCGAGCAAACTGGGAGTTCAGGTTTCGCTGATTCGTAGATTTCTGTCCGACCAACTGCAATATCTGAACGTGGCCAAAGATTTTATTGAAGTTCGTGATTTTTACAACCTGCTTCAGAATCTGATATACAGCGCCGAGAGCCACGGCAAGCTGGGCGGTAAAAGCGCCGGCCTGTATCTGGCGGCTCAGATTCTCAAGAAAAAGGGCAGGAAATCGGAGCTGCTGGGCAACGTCAAAGTACCCAAAACCTGGCACATTACTTCCGATGTCCTGCTTCATTTCACCCATTACAACGACTTCAACGAGGTCGTCGAACAGAAATATAAAGAGATAAACCAGGTTCGTCTGGAATATCCCCACATCGTCCAGACCTTTAAAAGCGCCCTTTTCCCGTCGGATATAGTAAAAGGGCTTTCGGTGGCGCTGGATGATTTCGGTGAACACCCCTTGATCGTCCGCAGTTCCAGCCTTTTGGAAGACCGTATCGGAGCTGCTTTCTCGGGGAAATATAAAAGTCTTTTCCTGGCCAACCAGGGCAGCAAACAAAAACGGCTCGACGCCCTGAAGGACGCTATCGCAGAAGTTTACGCCTCTACTTTCGGTCCCGACCCGATCGAATATCGCACTGAACGGGGTCTTATCGATTTCAGCGAGGAAATGGGGATTATGATCCAGGAGGTGGTCGGCAACCGTATCGGTAAATACTTCCTGCCGTCATATGCCGGGGTGGCGTTCAGCAACAACGAATTTCGCTGGTCGCCCCGGATTCACCGAGAGGACGGTCTTATTCGTCTGGTCCCCGGGTTGGGTACCCGGGCCGTGGACCGGCTCAGCGACGACTACCCCGTATTGGTGGCTCCCGGCCAGCCCGGTTTGCGGGTCAACGTTAGCCCCGATGAAGTCGCCCGGTATTCTCCCAAGAAGGTTGATGTCCTCAATCTCGAAACCAACTGTTTTGAAACTATAGAATTCACCACTCTGCTGAAAGAGGGAGGGTATGAATTTCCGGGCTTGAAGGATATAGTATCCATTTACAAAGATAACCTTATTCGCCGACCGATAGGCATGAATATCGATTTCGAAAATGACTACCTGGTTGCCACTTTCGAGGGGCTGATATCCCGCACCCCGTTCATCAAACAGATGCACATGATTCTGAAAACGCTCGAAGAAACAATGGGTGAGCCGGTGGATATCGAGTTTGCATCCGACGGTCGGGAATTTTATATTCTGCAATGCCGTCCCCAGAGCCATTCCGACCGCAGCGCTCCGGACGTGATTCCCAAGGAACTCCCTGACGCCCAGGTCATATTCTCAGCCAACCGCTATATTTCCAACGGTCATGTGCCCGAGATAACTCATATCGTCTATGTCGACCCGTTGAAATATTCCGAACTGACGGACCGCACCAAACTCGAAGAAGTCGGGCGGGCTATCGGCAAATTAAACAAGCTCTTACCCAAACGACGGTTTATCCTGATGGGTCCCGGGCGCTGGGGCAGCCGGGGGGATATTAAACTGGGAGTCGGTGTTACCTATTCGGATATCAACAATACCGCCGTACTGGTCGAAATAGCCCGTAAAAAAGGCAACTATGTCCCCGACCTTTCGTTCGGTACTCATTTTTTCCAGGACCTTGTCGAGGCCCAGATACGTTACCTGCCGCTTTATCCCGATGACGAGGGTGTTGCTTTCAACGATGAATTCCTGCTTAATTCACATAACATTTTACCGGAACTTCTCCCGGATTACGCTTACCTGGCTGAGGTTATCAAGCTTATCGATGTCCCGCAGACAACCGGCGGTCATATCCTGCGCATACTGATGAACGCCGACCAGGACAAGGCGGTGGGATTGTTAAGGCAGCCGTCCCTGATCGAGGAAAAACACGTTTCTGAAAAGAAACCGTTGATTCTAAAGGGACTATCGGAAAATCACTGGCGCTGGCGCCAGCAGGCGGCTGAGTTGATTGCCGGACAAATCGAGCCCGAACGGTTCGGGGTGGTCGCATTTTACCTGATCGGCAGCACCAAAAACGCCCATGCTCTGCCTAACAGTGATATTGACATCCTGATACATTTCCGGGGCAAGGACGAACAGTTGACTTTCCTTAAGCACTGGCTGGAAGGCTGGAGTCTGAGTCTTGACGAACTGAATTACCTGAAAACCGGTCACCGTCGGGGCGGTATTCTGGATATCCATATCGTAACCGATGAAGAGGTCAAAAACAAAACCGGGTACGCTTCCAAGATAGACGCCGTGACCGACCCGGCCCGGATGCTTCAGCTCAAGAAAAAAGCCTGACCGGCAATGTCTTATCCCTTCTCGGGCGAAAGGATGCCGTAGATATTTTTTTCGTATTCTTTTTTCTTCCCCCGGTACATTCTCAGCGAGGGCGGGTTGTAATAAAAACCCTGTTTATAAAGAAGTTTCACCATCGTGTGGTTGTGCTCGGGGACACCCATCGTTAAACGGGTATCGGTGTATTTTGATATAAGGTTCATTATCAGTATTTGGGCTGCTTTTTTATTCGCCGCCACCATCGGGCCGATAGTTTTTAAGCCGCCGGCGCGGGGTCGAGCGAACGCAAAGGCCTCAAGTCCCGGCTCTCTGACCGTATAAACGGCATCTCTGTACTCATTCAGGTATCGTTTTAGCAGACGCTGACGCATGATACCGGTATGCTGAAGGTCGAACTCGATAATATCCCCTGCCGGATCGGGATTCAACGGTTCGCTTGTATGCTTCACCGGAGCGGGCGGTCGGAAAAACCGCAAAGAAAGATATTTATCCCTGAAACCCAGCCGTCGGTAGAGCGAGACCGCCGCGAACACGCCGTCGAGCTCGATTGTTTTGACGTCCTTGTTTTCCAAAAAATCGATGGCGTGGCTCAAAAGCCGCTCGCCTATTTTTTTATGCCGGTGCGTTTTTCTTACAATCAAAGTACCCACGAAACCATAGTCGTCATACGAGGTCGAGGTAATTATCCCCACCGGTTGGCCTTCTGAACGAGCCACAAAGCAGCCTTCGGGCTCGAATGCCTTCAGCTTTTCAAAATCGCTGCAAAGGTACCCCCACTTTTCGTTGTCTGTCATCTCGACGGCGAAATCAAAATCCTTCTCCGTCATAATCGAGATATCAAGCTCACAGTACGACTGGTTCATACATTATCCTCCGCTCTTATGTTAAAGTCCTTTCCAGGTTGGCATTTATAACCGTTTATAAGTAAACAAAATGATGTTCTTTAGGCAAGTCTCATTGAACCTGATTTTAAAAAATACCTTGAAAAAAGTAATTTTGCCGCATACTTTCCAAACATATGAAAACTTATTTAGACTGTTTCCCCTGTTTTCTTCAACAGGCTTTAAACGCGGTGCGGTTCACCACCGACGATGAAGCCCTTCATGAAAAAGTGATGCACGAGGTAATAAAGCTGGCTTTGGAGATGGACCCGCGCCAGACCCCGCCGGAGATGGGCCAGATTATTCACAAACTTATCCGGGATATGACCGGTGTAGCCGACCCCTACAAAGAAGTCAAGGAGCGTTTCAACCGCTACGCGTTGGAGTTGGCGCCCCGACTGAGAAAAATTATTGAAGAATCACAGCGCCCTATGGAAACGGCCGTTCGGCTGGCTATTGCCGGTAATATTATCGATTTCGGCCCCAAAAGCAGTTTGCGGGACGCCCAGGTCAACGAGGCTATCGAGCACGCTCTCACCGCCGAACTCGACCCGAAAGAAATCGATGTTTTCGAGAAGTCGATTAATGACGCGAACGGTATTTTATATATAGGTGATAACGCTGGTGAGATCGTTTTTGACCGCCTGCTTATCGAACGACTCCCCCGCGACAAAATAACTTTCGCCGTTAAAAGCAAACCGGTTATTAACGACGCCACTATGGCCGATGCTGTCGCGGTTGGTCTTACAGAACTGGTACGGGTTATCAAAAACGGCGGCGACGCCCCCGGTACGATTCTTAGAAACTGTTCCGAGGAATTCAAAGAGATTTACGACCGCTCCGATGCGGTAATCGCCAAGGGCCAGGGAAACTATGAGACTTTGAGCGATGAAAATAAAAATATCTTTTTCCTGTTAAAGGCCAAATGCCCGATTATCGCCCGGCACCTGGAGGTGGATATCGGCAGTATCGTTATAAGAAGAAATCATTCCAGTCAAGGAGAATAACAGTGAAAACCGTTTGTTTGTTTCTAACGGTCTTACTTTTCAGTTCGGGCGTTTCCGGTGAGAAGATCACTTTCGAGGATTTATACGGCGTAACCAAAATAAGCGACCCGCAGATATCCACCGACGGTAAACGTATCGCATTAGTCGTCAGAACCACCGATATCGATTCGCTCAAATCGGTCAGCCACATCTGGACGCTAAACAGCGACGGTACCGGTTTAGAACAAATCACTTTCAGCGATAACAGCCCTGCTCAACCGCAATGGCTGCCGGGTGGAAATACAATAGCATATACGGCATATGACAAAGAAACCGACGCCAATCAAATCTGGACCGTATCTTTAAAAAGTGATAGTGTAAAAAAAGTATCCGCTGTCGCCACCGGCGTTTCGGATTACAAGCCGGGATATTTTAAGGATGATTGCGGTATTTTTGTTTTCACCTCGCGCGTCTTTTTAGACTGCCCGGACGACAGCTGCAACCTTACCCGCCTTGAAGAAATCGAAAACAATCCCGTTAGGGCCAAACTCTACGACCATCTTTTGTTCCGCCATTACAACCACTGGTACGACGACCGGGTGGAACAGCTTTTCATTCTGGATAACAAAAACAAACGGCACAGAAAGTTATTTAAGACTCCTTTTGGCGACCATAATACCCTGTTTCACAGCTACGCCCCGCATCCGGACGGCTCTGAAATTTGTTTTGCGATGAATACCGACACCCTCCCGGCGGTGTATATCAATTATGATTTATTCACCCTGCCAATCTCCGGCGGTGAGCCGCGACGATTGACTTCAAACAAGGGTCACGACACTCACCCGCTGTACTCCCCCGACGGCCGTTACCTGGCTTATTTAAGGATGGCGCGCGCCGGGTATGAATCCGACCAGCGCGAGCTGATTATAATCGACCTTGAGACAAACGAGGAAACCAATCTCACCGCGACTTTCGACCGCTCGGTGGGTGAATATCTCTGGAGCCCCGATTCCAAAGAAATTTATTTCACCGCTATCGAGCACGGTCTGTCAAAAATCTGGCGGGTCGATATTGCTTCCCAAAAAGTTGAACTTGTGCTCGATAACGCCGTTTACAGTGACCTCCGTATTTCTCCCGACGGCGAGTATATGATTTTTACCCGTTCGCTATCCGACCAGCCTTATGAACTTTATCGTTTTGACCTCAAAGACCGAAAAATTACACAACTGACCCATTTCAACGACGATATGGTCAGCCGTCTGACTCTGAACCGGGCCGAGGATTTCTGGTTCGCGGGTTTCAACGGCGATTCCGTGCATGGCTTTTTGACCCTGCCGCCGGATTTCGACCCGGGCCAAAAATATCCTCTGGCGCTCTTAATCCACGGCGGGCCGCAATGGTGCTGGCTGGGGGATTTCAATTATTACGGCTGGAACACGCAACTGGTCGCCGCCCAGGGTTATATCGTGGCGCAAATCGACCCGCATGGCAGCGCCGGTTACGGCTTGAAATTCAAGGAATACGTTTCCGGCAACTGGGGCAAGGGGGACTACGAGGACCTCATGCTGGGCGTCGATTATTTAATTTCAAAACATCCTTATATCGACTCCACCCGCACGGTGGCGCTGGGCCGTTCCTACGGCGGCTTCATGGTCAACTGGATTTGCGGTCACACCGACCGGTTCAAATGTTTGATTTCAATCGACGGTACTTTTAACCACCTCAGCGATTACGGCTCCACCGAGGAATTGTGGTTCCCGGAATGGGAATGCAACGGCACACCCTGGACCAACCGCGAGGAGTACGTCCGCTCCTCGCCGATGACATATGCTGAGAATTTCAAAACGCCGACCATGGTGATTCACGGCCAGCTCGATTACAGGGTGGATTTAAGCGAGGGGTTGCAGATGTTCACCGCCCTGCAGCGGATGGGCGTGCCCTCGCAGCTTCTGTATTTCCCGGACGAAGGTCACAGCGTCGGTAAGCTGAAAAACCTTCGTCACGTCTATCAAAAACAATTCGAATGGCTCGAACGCTGGTTGCGCTGACTACTGCATGATGATGATGTCGATGCGGCGGTTTTTAGCCCGGCCGTCGGCGGTCTTGTTCGAAGCCACCGGCTTGTCCATGCCGAAGCCCATCGACTGGATATCATCGGATGAAATCAACAGCGTCTGCCGCAGATATTTCATAACTTCGTAAGCGCGCTTCTCGGACAGTTGCAGATTAGCCGACGGCTCGCCGCGGTCGTCGGTGTGCCCCTCGACCATCAGCTTCGAATCGGGGAACATCTTGATAATCTCTACGACTTTCTGGAGCAGCGGGATGTGTTCGTCCTTTATGTCGCTTTTATTGACGTCGAACGACAGGCCGCTCAATCGCAGGATGATGTCATTGGCGGCATCGAACAAAACTTCACCCTCGGAAGGATTGAGCATCTGTTTGGCTTTTTTGAATTTTTCCTCTTTATCCCGGCGCTCGTCTAGTTCCGCGGAAATCTCCTCATGGGTTTTCTCCAGTTCCTCGAGTTTCATCTTCTCGGTCATGACGTTCTCGGCCAGTTCCCGTTTTTCCCTGTGCAGGCTGGCGACCAGCTCGTCAAGGTATCCCGCCAGCTTGACGGGCTCGTCTTCGATCTGGCCGGGCGCCAGGCGGGCGATGGTCTCTTTGTTTTTGGCGACGACCTCATCGAGGGTGGCCTGCAGCCTCCGGTTGGTTTCTCTCTGGGCCTCGAATTGTTTGATAAGAGTGTCGGCGGCTTCCAGTGGGCCGTTATCGAACGGCAGGTATTCCTTGTTGAACACATTGCCTACGCGATTCATCTGGATTTCATAAACCAGCATGAGTTTTTCCCAGGCCTGGTCGTTGCGGTTCAACGAGCGCACCGTCTGTGCGATATTGGAGGCATGGCGGGCTTCATATTCAGCCAGGGTTGCCTGTTTAACCGATTCGTCCCGCTCATAACGATTGTCGGTAAGGATAGCATTGGACTTGGCGCGAGCAGTGCGGGCTTTGTCGAGCGTCGAAAGCGCGAATTTCTCCGCGCCGTCGGTTACCGCTTTGGCAATCAATTTATCCGCCGAACCGAGAATTTCCACCCGGACAGCTTCCATTTCGGCGGTAGCGAACAGCGGCGCGGCCTTCTCCGCCTGCTGCAAACCGCCCTTGACATTGCCGGACTCGACCGCCTGGGTCGCCTTGATAAACTGCAACTCGGCTTTCTGGTAAATCTCGGGCACCAGCACCGGAGCTTTGGCTTCCCGGGCCTTATCGCGCGGCGGCAGGTAATCTTTGATGGTCAGCTTGCACACCTCGGTCGCCTTAAGAGCGTTCTCGATAAACTCGCGGGCTTCCCCGGCGTAACTGTCAATGTTTTTTTGATTTTTACCCCGGTCAACCGCTTCCTTGGCCTGCGCATATCTCTTTTCCGCTTTGGCGAAAGCATCCGGAGCGAAGATATCGGCTTCGACCACCCGGGCCGAATCCATAACTTTGGTCAATTCATCGAGCGAAGAAGCGCCCCGCACCGAAGCTGATAATCCGCCCAGGATAAAAAAGAACAACATAATCGGGAGGATAAATCTTGTTTTCATGGCTTCCCTCCTTGGGATATCATTTGAAAATATTATTCACAATTAGAATTTATACGCGACAACCCGAAAATTATTTTTTATAAAATAATTTATGAAATCATCAAAAGGTTTGTCAATTATATTAAATTAGAATAAAATTTCGTCTTTTAAAGGTGAAAAAGCCAGAAACAGCTTTACTTCCCGCTCCTCTCCATCGCCGATGAAATCGAGAACCTGCAGCAGGGCATGGGTATTTTCCACGGTTTCCACCAGGACCCAATCTCCTTTTTTTATTTCGACGCGGTCCTCATCAGGAGTTACATTCGAGCCGTTGACTTTATCTTTTACAAAGTCAAAAACGCCCTTAAGGGAAAGCACCCGAAACCGGTTTTTTCTCAAAAAACCGTCCAGCCGGCTCGGCGAGGCCAGGTAATCTACCCCATCCTTGGCATAAAAATAAATATCGTTATCGACGGCGTCGGCTCGTACCGGCTCATCTTTGAAAAATGAGTACCCGTCGTTTTCCGAACGATAGCGAAAGGCCAGGTTAAATTCACTGCGGGCACCGCAGACAGCGACCACCTCGTTGGACGGTCGGGACAGTGTCCGGTCGGTGTAGTTTACCCGCACCGAGACATAATATTTGACGCCGTCCTCGAGATATTCGGCCGTAAAATAAGTCACGCTGTCATCGGGGTTGGTGTCCCCGGGGTAATTAACGGGGTTGAACGGTCTTACCGACGACGGCAGATTCCGGCCGGGATATTTCTCTACCAATGGTTCCCGGCTTATATAAATATTATAGCCGCTTTTCAAACCGTCGCCGTGAGTCTTCCAGGAAAGGGTCATCGTCCCCTTATCAACGGCAATCTTCAAATCATAAGGATATATATCGGTAGGCGCTTCACTCACTTCTTTCTTCGGAGCGCAGGACAATAACAAACCGATAAGGATAACAAGCGATACATTTTTTTTCATCTGACAATCAACTCCGTCTGGCGGGGGCACAAAAATTTAGCGCCCCGTCCGGTTACACAAACATCTTCTTCCAGCCCGACGCAGCCTATCCCCGGCAGCATGATTTCCAGTTCCAGGGTAAAAACGTTGCCGGGCTCTATCGCGATGGTCGGGGTGACGCCGTAGCGTTCCCACCTTGGTCCGATCACAGCGCCGCCGTCGTGAACGTCGCGCCCCAGCTGATGCCCCAAGGCATGTTCGTACTCGGGATAGCCGTGGTCGGTCAACAAAGTCCGGGCCAGGGCATCGATTTCAAAGCCTTTCACACCCGGACGGCATTTTCGCGCTGCGGTTTCAATAATCCCGCTGACCCGTTTAAAGGCCGCGGTCAATTCCTCCGGAACGTTCTTTTCGCCGGGCCTTTTGAAATACATCAGGCGTTGCAGGTCCGAACAATAACCGTCGAGGCGCGCCCCGAAATCAACGTGCAGTAAATCCCCCCGTTCGAGTTTGGCTCGGGTGGGCATACCGTGACCGGGACGGGTCTTGTCGCCGGCGTTGACGATGGTGTCGAAAGAATTGGTTGCGCCCTGTTTCGCGATTTGCCGGTCGATAATCGCGGCGATTTCCATCTCCGTTATCCCCGGCTTAATCTCCAGCACCGCCTTCTCCCAGGCGGTATGAGCCAGCAGGGCGGCGTTTTTAATAAGTTTTATTTCAGCGCTGTTTTTTCGACTGCGTAGTCGGGTACAGAAATCTTCGGCCGAAACCAGCCGCTTGACATAAGGCGTACCTTTCAGGTATTCCCGTAAAAGCAGATACATACCGTGGGTGAGGCCGTCGGCGGCCGGATTGGAAGATGAATAATTGACAGCTATTTTTTTCGGTTTCAAACGCTTTATTAACTTTCTGAAATCCTCTTTAACACCGCTGGTGTAGCTTACTACCTCGGTGAAACGCCCGCTTTTTTTGAAATTTTCCTCATCGAGGTTACCCACCAGGGCGATCGCGTCCTTCTTCGAGGTAAAGGCAAAAAAGGATTGCCAGACCACCTCGTGCCCCACTACCAGGGCTATCGTCGGGTCGGCCTGCATCATCGTCTCCCGAACGAATATCAACCAGAGGTCGATATCCATTTCCTTGAGCAACTGCCCGGCCTGGACTATCTTTTCCTTGACCAGATCCATAGTACCAAAATAAAGCAGACCCGGCATATAAACAACAAATATATCAGACGAGCGTCTATAAATCGCGGTCCGACAACACAATGAACGAGCTAACGTTCGATGAATTTCCCGCCGTTGTTCAAAAATTGAACGTAATACGATATTTATCAAACTCCGCTATAAAAAGCTCACATAACTGTCAACAAATGTCGATATATGTCTTTAAACGCAGATTCCTGAGGGATATTCATCAACTAACAACATATTTTATAGTTGGAGGGAAACATGTACGAATCAAATTACGGTAACGAGTTTGGGGTACTGTTTTATCTTTTCTTCTTTGCCGTGTACTTTTATTTCAGCTTTGCTCAGTATAAGATCGCGCAGAAGATCGGACATCACAGTTCCTGGTGGGCGTTCATTCCGTTTTTAAGCGCTTTTCAACTGGTTCAACTGGCCGGCAAACAATGGTGGTGGTTTCTGCTGTTTTTTGTCCCGGTCCTTAATATTGTCTTTTACGCCATTTGCTGGATTGAGACCGCCAAAAACTGCAGTCATCCCCCCATCTGGGGTTTTCTGACAATTATTCCGTTTTTGAACTTTATCTCTGTCGGGATTATGGGCTTCACCCACGGCAACTATCATAAATCTTATCCTCAGCCGCAGCACCAGCAGCCCGCTCCCCGGCAGCCGGAAAAAGTATCTCAATAAAGAAATATTTGGTTTATTGCACCTGACAAAGAGAGGCGAATCGTCACGATTCGCCTCTCTTTTTATGACAGTTAATCCAATTATTCGATATCCCTTTCGGCGGGACCGTCATATTCATAAGGCAGCGGCCCGAGTCGGCGCATCGGTTTTTCGCGAGTCATCTCCTCGTAGGCATGGGCCAGGAGACCGGGCATCCGGGATATAATGAAAAAGCCCTTACCCAGCCGCCAGTCGAAACCCATATCGGATATAACCGCCGCAATAGCGCCATCAACGTTGATGGGCAGTTGCTTGCCGGTCTTTTCGACCAGGGCGGATTCGATAGCTCGACAGAGCTCGATGTGCTTGCCGCTGTATCCATGGCGGGCGGCAATATCGAATAGCTTGCCGGTTCGAGGGTCAACCCTGTGTAAACGGTGACCGAAACCGGGCATTCGTATTTTGGCTTCTTTGAGCCAGTCGACGAGCTCCGATGCGACAGCCGCGGGTTCTTTGCCTTCGTTTTTCGCAGTCCATTCCTGCATTATTTTCGCCGACTGTTCAATTGCGCCGCCGTGCGAATCACCGATAACCAGCACGCCGCCGGCCAGAGAGGCATTGAGCGAATTCCCCCCCGACATGACCGTTCGGGTACCCAGCACCGACGGCGGCGAGGCGCCGTGGTCAACCGACGACACCAGGATGGCGTTCATCAACGCCGCCTCGGCCTTCGAAGGCAGTTCCCCCTTTAATATCAAATAAACCGTTTCAGCATAAGAAAGCTTTTCCATGATATCGGCGATGGCGTACCCGCGCACCCGGATTTTTCCGGGACCGATATCTGTTATTGACGTTTTCCAGGTATCTTCAGCCATAATGCACCTCGAATAATGTTTATCTTATTCTAAAAAAACGAGTTTTATTGTTACTGCTGTCCGGTCGTATCGGGCGTTATATATAGCGAAACGTAATCCAGCCACCTTTTCTCAAGGCTGTCAACCGGCATAAAGAAAAAATCCCGGACCATTTCATCGAAAGGCAATTGTGATTGATACATTTCTTTCAACATGCTCACACCGTGATTGGCCAGCACATAAGCTACAAAAGAAGCCGCCTCGGCCGATTGAAAGCGTTCGGTGTCGCTGTTGATGTTGGTGTCAATCGCCAGTTTTTCAAGTGATATAAATTTTCCCCGCTCGATATAAATATGTGTGGAATTGTGATAGTTCTGACCAGAAAAATCAAAAAGAGCGATCAGGCCGTGTTTGAGAAAACGGTGTCTGGGTTCGACCGGTGTCCAGCGCGACAGCATATACTGCATCAGAGTCGGCCCGAGAAAGCTGGGCAGCCAGAAATGAATAATCCCGTTCTCGGCGAAAGGATATTCCCGTCCGGTCATTTCCCGACCCTGCCCGAAACCGGTGTAATAGACAATTACCAGGGTATCGTTATAGGGCGTCATTTGCAATACTTCGGTTATTTTCTTAATCGAACGGAGATACATCTGCGCCACCTCGGGGAATTTATCCTGCTGCAGGTGATTTGGTTGGTGAAAGATTTTTATATTCTCGAAGGTATAGAACTCCCAATTTCTGTATTTGGCAGCGTCCAGAATCTGATACCGGTGGTCTCCTTTATGCTCGGAACATCCTGTAATCACCAATATTAAAAATGCTAAAAGTAGTCCGATGAAAATTAGCGTAGGGTGTTTGAAACTTTCTCCCATAGGTCTGGTTTTGGGTAATTTTGAATTCATTCATAATCCTTTAAGGTTCTCATAAGTCCGTACAAGAAAAGAATATAATTTGAACCGCCGATACTGTCAACGCCCTTTATTTCGTTCTTTTTTTCACAATTAGGCTTGACTTTACGCGATTTATGTGCGATATTTTTAGGCGGCGAAATAGGATTAAAATGGTTTTTATTTGCTTTCGCAAATCAAAACATAAATATATTAACTAATTATCATTTAATTAGTTAAAATCATAATATTTTATGACTCCTGTACCTGACAGATTTCCAAAACCATCCTTTTCAAAAAGTATAATTACTATTGTAGGCGGTTATGGCAGCGGTAAATCGGAAGTCGCGGTGAACCTGGCTAAACATCTCATCCACAGCCAACCCGAGCCGGTGGCTCTGGCCGACCTCGATATCGTTAACCCCTATTTTCGCTCCCGGGAAACCGTCAGGGAACTAACCGCCCTGGGTGTAACCGCTCTGGTTCCCCCTGGCGACCAGATTTACGCCGAGTTGCCGATTATCATCCCGGAGATAAAAACCGCCATAGAAAAAAAAGAAGGCAAGGTAATACTCGATGTCGGTGGAGACGACACCGGTGCGAGGGTGTTGAGTTCGCTGTCGGACGCTTTTGAACCGGGGAATTATGAACTGCTTTTAGTGCTCAACGCCAGCCGGCCGTTCACCGCCGATTTGGCCGGGTGTCGGGCAATGATTGACGAAATCGAAGCGGCTTCTCGTATGAAATTCACCGGTATTATTTCCAACACCCATTTGATGGACGACACCAGCACTGGGCTCGTGCTCGAGGGTTTGAACCTGGCCCGCGCGGTGAGTGAGAAAACCGGACTACCGGTGGTATTTTTAAGTGCGACTATAGACATCATCGATAATTTAAATCCCCGCGAGGTGACTCTCCCGGTTCTGCCCCTGGATCGCTCTCTTTTGAAACCGTGGGAGAGAAGAAAAAAAACTTCGGGGACGGAATAAAACAGAGGAAGAATTAATGCCTGGTGTAATTATTGATAAAAACCACTGCAAAGGTTGTGAGCTGTGCGTAAAGGCTTGCCCGATGCAGGTTCTTTCGATGTCCAAAGACATTACCGTCCGCGGATATTTTTATGCGCAGATGCACGACACTTCCCGCTGTATCGGGTGCCGGATTTGCGCTATAACCTGTCCCGATGCGGCTATCACCGTCAAAACCAACGGCCTCATGTACGCCCTTTTTGATTATTGAGAAACAAGGAAGAGGAAAGATTATGCCAAAAATATTGATGAAAGGAAACGAGGCCATAGCAGAGGCCGCCCTGCGCGCCGGGGCGACCAATTATTTCTGTTATCCCATCACGCCTCAAACCGAAGTGGCGGAGTATCTGGCTCGCCGGATGCCGGAGGTCGGGGGAGTTTTTCTCCAGGCCGAAAGTGAGGTGGCGGTCGGCAATATCCTTTTCGGCGCCGCCGCAACCGGCAAACGGGTGTTCACTTCCTCATCGAGTCCCGGTATCAGCCTTATGCAGGAGGCTATCTCTTATATCGCCGGCGCGCAGCTTCCCTGTGTCATCGTCAACATCATGCGGGGCGGCCCGGGTCTGGGCGGGATATTACCGGCTCAGTCGGATTATTTCCAGGCTGTCAAAGGCGGCGGCCACGGCGATTACCGCTTGCTCGTACTGGCGCCGTCGTCCATCCAGGAAGCGGTTGATTTGACCATGCTCTCTTTCTACCTGGCTGACAAGTACCGCAACCCGGTGATGGTTATCGGCGACGGCATGATCGGCCAGATGATGGAACCGGTGGAGTTTCCCGAGAACTATAAAGAGCCGCCCCTGCCTCCCAAGGATTGGGCCTGCACCGGTGCTAAAGATCGCGAACCGCACATCATCAAGTCGCTTTTTCTCGACCCCATCGCCCTGGAGGAAAACAGCCTGATTCTCCACCGCAAATACGAGCAGATGAAAACCGAGGAAGTTCGCTGCGAGCTTTATAAGACCTCGCCTAAAAATAAGATTTTGATAGTCTCCTACGGCACGATGGCGCGTATCTGCCAGACGGCCATCGATGAACTTGAAGCCGAGGGGATTTCGGTCGGTCTCTTCCGCCCCATCTCCCTCTTCCCGTACCCGGAGAAAGAACTTTATACCGAGGTAGTACGCAAAAACATCGAGAAGGTGCTGGTTATCGAAATGAGCATCGGCCAGATGGTGGAAGACGTGGAGCGAATTGTGAAAGGCGCCCGGCCGATTCAGTTTTTCGGCCGCACCGGCGGCGTGGTTCCGTCGCCCGAGGAAGCCAAGGAGCAGATAAAGCTGCTCCTTAAAAAAGAGACCATCGCCAAACCGAGAAAGAAAAAGAAAGCTTGAGGTTGTTATGGAAGATACAAAGACTATATTCACCCGGCCGACGGCTCTCAAAGAAACGGTAACCCATTACTGTCCGGGCTGCACCCACGGCGTTATTCATCGCCTGGTGGCGGAAGTGCTCGACGAACTGGATTTGCGCGAAAGAACGTTGGGGGTAGCCCCGGTGGGTTGTTCGGTGTTCGCCTATAACTATATCAATACCGATTTCCTGGAAGCGCCGCACGGCCGCGCCCCGGCCCTGGCGACCGGCTTTAAACGCCTGCGCCCCGACATGATAGTTTTCACCTATCAGGGCGACGGCGACCTGGCCTCTATCGGTATGGGTGAAATCGTGCATTCGGCCAACCGCGGCGAAAAATTTACGGTCATCTTCGTCAATAACGGCATCTACGGGATGACCGGCGGGCAAATGGCTCCCACCACCCTCGAGGGCCAGGTGACCACCACTTCTCCGAGAGGTCGTAACGTGGCCGATGTCGGCATGCCGATACGAGTCTGCGAACTGCTGGCATCACTGGCCACGCCGGCTTACCTCGAACGGGTAGCGGTGCACACGCCACAGAATATCATTCGCGCTAAGCGGGCTGTCCGTAAAGCCTTCACCTGCCAGGTGGAAAACCGCTGTTTTTCCCTGGTGGAATTTTTATCCACCTGCCCGACCAACTGGGGACTGACCCCGGCCGAATCGAAAAAATGGGTTGAGGAACGTACTATGAAATATTTCCCGCTTGGCTGCTACAAGGACCCGGATAAGGAGGTGAAAGGCTGATGGCACAGTTCGAAGTTACCCTGGCTGGATTCGGCGGGCAGGGGATTATGACCGCCGGGCAGCTTTTGGCTTATACCGGTATCGAAGAAAAAAAACAGGTGGTCTGGCTGCCTTCTTACGGTCCCGAGATGAGGGGCGGCACGGCATACTGCACGGTGGTAATATCGGACACCCGCATCGGTTCACCGATTATCAACAATCCCACCGCCGCCTGCGTTTTTAACCGGCCTTCTTTCGACAAGTTCTCCCCCCGGGTTAAACCGGGCGGGTTATTGCTGGTCAATTCCTCACTAATCGACGTCACCACCGACCGCACCGATATAACCGAACTGCTCATCCCCGCCAACAAAATAGCTCTCGATGCGGGAAACGCCAGAGTCGCCAATATCGTTATCCTGGGAGCTTTTATCGGCGCCAGCAAAATCGTCAGCTATGAGAAAACAGTTGAAGTCATCCGGAGCAAACTGGGCCGTAAAAAAGAAATGCTCGATATTAACCTGAACGTTCTCGAGAAAGGTTTCAAACTGGCCCTGGACATCATGAAGAAAGCTGGAAAGAAGGAAAAAGCATGAAACTCGATATAACGAAAGTACCGGCTATTATCGACAGGCACCCGCGTAAGGCGAGCTCGCTGATTATGATTCTCCAGGATATCCAGAAGGAATACAATTATCTGCCCTCCGAGGCGCTCCATAAGACCGCCGAGGCGCTGGATGTCCCCATGAGCAAGGTATATTCCGTAGCCACTTTTTACAATGCTTTCAGCCTGAAACCGCGGGGCGAAAAAGTTATCCGGGTGTGTGTCGGCACCGCCTGTCATATCCGCGGATCCAGGCAGATACAGGAACAATTCGAACACCATCTCAAGATTAAACCGGGCGAAACCACCCCCGATATGAAGTACAGCCTCGAGGTAGTCGGCTGTGTCGGCGCCTGCGCCATGGCACCGGTGGTTATGATCAACGACAAGTACTACGGCACCGTCAAAGCCAATAGGATCAAACAACTGGTGGGGAAAGGTTGATATGCAGATAAGTACGCCCAAACAGTTGAAGGAGCTGCAGCAGAAATTTCAGGATAAAGACAATAAACTCGTCAAGAAAATTATCGTTTGCCACGGGCCGGGCTGTCTGGCCAGCGGCGCCGAAAAAATCTTCGAGGAGTTTCAACAGGTTCTGTCCAAAAAGAAAATCAAGGGTGTGACACTGGAAGCACTCAAGAAGACCGGCTGTCACGGCCTTTGCGAGAAAGCCCCCCTGGTGGCGATTGAACCGGCCGGGATACTTTATACCCGCGTCAAACCGCGCCTTGTCGAGGACATTATTGAGAAAACGGTCAAGAACGATGAGGTTATCCCGGAGCTTCTTTATCAAGACCCCGAAACCAAAAAACGAGTCGAGAAATACCGCGATATAAAATTCTACTCGCATCAAACCCGTATCGCCCTCCGCAACCTGGGGCACATCAACACCGCCGACATCGAGGATTTCATTCGAGTCGGGGGTTACCAGGCGATGGCTAAGGCGATTACGAAAATGACACCCGAGAGAATTATCGACGAGGTGACCAAGTCCGGTCTGCGCGGCCGCGGCGGCGGCGGCTTTTCTACCGGCCGCAAATGGGCTACCTGCCGCAAGGTCAAGGACGACACTCATTACGTCATCTGTAACGGCGACGAGGGCGACCCCGGCGCGTTCATGGACCGGGCCATCATGGAAGGCGACCCGCATTCGGTTCTGGAAGGTATGATAATCGCGGCTTTCGCGGTCGGCGCCCGCAGCGGTTATATTTACGTCCGCGAGGAATACCCGCTGGCGGTGGTCAACCTGCAGATTGCCATTGAGCAGGCCCGCGAGTACGGCCTGCTCGGGGAAAGCATTTTCGGTACCGACTTTTCCTTCGATATTCAAATCAACCGCGGCGCCGGGGCCTTCGTTTGCGGCGAATCATCGGCCCTGATGAAATCCGTCGCCGGCGAAGTCGGCGAGCCGCGCGCCAAGTATATCCGCTCGGTCGTCAAGGGCCTGTACGACAAACCGACCGTCCTAAATAACGTCGAGACCTTCGCCAATGTCCCGGTTATTATCGACCGGGGCGCCAAATGGTTCACCGGCATCGGGGCGCCCAAAAATTCGGGCACCAAGGCTTTCTCGCTGGTGGGCAAGGTTCGCAACACCGGCCTGATCGAGGTGCCGATGGGCACTTCCCTGCGGGAAATCATCTACGATATCGGTGGCGGACTAATCGACGGCCGGCCGTTCAAAGCTGTCCAGACCGGCGGTCCTTCCGGCGGCTGCCTGCCCGATTCCCTGCTCGACTCGCCGGTCGATTTCGACAGTTTGACCAAAGCCGGCTCAATGATGGGTTCCGGGGGTATGATTGTCATGGATGACCGCACCTGTATGGTTGATGTCGCCAAGTATTTTCTTTCGTTTCTGGTCTCCGAATCCTGCGGTAAGTGCAATCCCTGCCGGGAGGGCCTCTACCAGCTTTACAAGCTGGCCGTTAAGGTCAGCGAGGGACGGGCCGAGGAGGATGACCTGGAGAAAATGGAAAAACTGTCGGACATGATAATAATCGGATCCCTGTGCGGTCTGGGAAAATCCGGCCCCAACCCGTTTTTGAGTACGGTGCGGTACTTCCGCGAGGAGTACCTGGCCCACATCAAGGAAAAGAAATGTCCGGCCGGGGTTTGCCGTGAACTTATCCGTTTCGAAATAAACGACAAATGCGACGGTTGCACGGCCTGTATCCTGGCCTGCGCCTACAACGCCATTACGGGCAAGAAAAAAGAACCGCACGTGATAAACCAGGACCTCTGCACCCATTGCGGCGCCTGTGTAACGGTCTGCACCCGTAACGCGATAGATGTAATTTAGGAGAGCTATATGGTCAATATTACAATAAACGGTAAACTGGTTCAGGCATATGAAGACGAGATGCTCCTGACAGCCATCAGGCGCGAGAATATCGATATCCCAGCCCTGTGTCATCATGAAGCCGTAGAGCCTTACGGCGCCTGCCGCCTGTGCATGGTAGAGATAACCAAAGATGAGTGGGACGGCTGGAAGAACCATGTCACTTCCTGCCTGTACCCGGTCGAGGAGGGCTTAATTGTCAACACCCATACTCCGACCGTCATCGAACTCCGTAAGACTATCCTCGATTTGTTTCTGGCCGGCTCTCCCCGTTCAACGGTTATCCGCAAACTGGCGGCGGAATACGGCGTCACTAAAACCAGTTATGAGGAAGTCCCCGACGGTACGGATTGCATTCTCTGCGGCCTGTGTACCCGGGTCTGCGACAAGATGGGTTTCAGCGCCATTTCGGCGGTCAACCGCGGCCACGGCAAGGAAATCGCCCCGCCCCTGAACGAACCGCCCCCGGACTGTGTTGGCTGCCTCAGTTGTGCCTACATTTGCCCGACCCGATATATCAAGTTCACCGATGACGGCAAGACCCGGAAAATATGGGGCCGGAAATTCAAGCTGCTTCACTGCGAAAAAACCGGTCAGCCGACCATCACCGAAGAGTTCGCCCGGTACCTGGTTAAAAACCGTCAGATACCGGAGGATTACTTCAAAATAAACGACCTGAGTCATCGCAAGGAACTGGCCTTGAAAATGGGTGAAATAACACAATGGGGAAGGGAGGAATAGCTGTGAGATCACGATTAATTGTCAATCCCAACCTGTGCACCGGCTGCCGCACCTGCGAACTGGCCTGTTCCTTCACCCATTCGGTGGCCGGCAAACCCGGTCTCAGCCGCATTTACCCTCTCGACGGCGGTTTCAAGGATTTATTCGTTCCGGTGGTGTGCCTGCAATGCGAGGACCCCGCCTGCGCCCGGTCCTGCCTGGTGGACGCCATTACCCGCAACCCCGAAACCGGGGCGATGGAACTCGACGACAAAAAGTGTGTCCGGTGCCAGGCTTGTGTTTCGGCCTGCCCGTTCGGTTGTTCGCTGTTTGACAGGGTAAACAATCTGGTGGTAAAATGTGATTTGTGCGGCGGCGACCCCGCCTGTGCCCATTTCTGTCCCACCAAGGCTTTGGAATACAAACCGATTGTGCCGAAAGCCCTGAAATCGGCCGGATGACGAATATAACTTTTCAAGGCCGGCGAGAGGATAGATTTCGACCGGCCTTTTTATAACCGTCAACCATCAGCGGGCAGGTCTTTACAACAAAATGCCTACCGCTGGTCTAAATAAAAAAGCCTTGACTTTAAAGCTCCCTGTCAACAAATTTAAAAACTGGGTAATTCTTTGCCTTACAAAATCTTTCAGGAATTAACCTGAAACCCGGGGCGAGAAGAAACGTAAAAATAATATCACCGGAGGCATATAAAATGAAACTAAACGACCGCGTTCAAGACGATATCGTCATACTGGAGCCAAAAGGCAAAATAATGGGCGGTCCCGATGCCAGTCTTCTTCACGATAAACTCCATGACTACATTGAACAGGATATGAAGAAAGTAATCATCGATTTAAGCAAGGTCGATTGGATGAACTCCACCGGGCTGGGCATCCTGATTTCCGGTTTAACCACCATTCGCAACAACAACGGCGAACTCAAACTGGCCAACTTGACCAAAAAAGTCCAGTCGCTTTTGACTATTACCAAACTGGTTTCCGTCTTTGAAGCCTACGATTCCATCGACGAAGCCATTAAAAGTTTTAAATAACCGATGCCTGGAAAGTAACGTTAATCTTCATATAGAATAGGTAGACGTTTCTACGTCTGCCTGTTTTTTTGGAGCGGAAAATTATGGAGAAACCAAAAATAATTGACAACACGATAATGATTCCATCCAGCCAGGACTTCCTGCCCGACGTGGATGTATTTCTGGAAGGGGTTTTGCGCGGTCTCGGGGTGGATGAATCAACTATCGCGGATATTGCCATTTCGGTTTCGGAGCTGGTCAACAATGCCATTTTCCATGGCAATAAGACCGCCCGGGACAAAACTATCAAGGTCGAAATCAACAAGGTAAACGGTTCCGTCAAAATCTCGGTGACCGACGAGGGGGGCGGTTTCGACCTGAACGATGTGGAAAATCCGATTGACGACGACAATCTCTTGAAGGAAGTGGGCCGCGGCCTCTTTATCGTCCAATCCCTGATGGATTCCGTCGACAAGAACACCACCGATACAGGGACAACAGTCGTAATTACGAAGGATATCTGAACCCTTTAAATAACCGGTACTCAAGGGGATGAACTTAGAGCTCTTAAAAACGCTTGTGTACTTTCTTCCCGGCGGTTTTTTAATCTTCCTGGCCATAACCATTACCCGGGATAATTTCGTGAGCCGGCTCAATCGCATCACCGGCGCCATGCTCTTTTTCGCCGGCATCGGCCCGATTGCGATGGTGCTGGGGTACATGATCGAGCAGAGCTCCACCGAAGGGGTACCCTTCAATCAAACCACTCTTTACAATCTCTATCTTATCTGGGAATTCTTTTTTCCGACCCTGCTGGTTTTCGCCTGGCTCTTCCCCGTCGACCGGTTGCGCACTTTCAAGCATCCCCGCTTGAGATATCTGGTTTTCATCCCGCAAATCATGCACCTGGTCATCATTCTCTTTTTCAGCGATATCAACGACCTGCTGAATTTTCTCAGTTCGGCAGAGAACGCCGAGGGACTGGTCGGCATCATCACCAAACCTTTTGCCCAGCTCTTCTCGTACCTCCTGGTAGTGCTCGGTTTTATCCGTACTTACGAGGTAACTATTTTCGGCGGCATAAACCTCTTTTATGTCCTGACCGCCATCTATTTCATCGAAACCGGCAAACGCTTTGTTACCGACCCCCGCCTGCAGACCCAGACCCGGGTGGTTATCTGGGCTATCCGTTTCGGGCTCGGTTTGCTGATGATTTCTTACCTGGGTGCGGCTGTGTTCAGTTACGAATTTCCCCGGGGCGTCAACACGGCCCTGCTTCTTTCGGCCTTATTGATCGGCGGCGGCATTTTCACTTTCGCCATTATCCGCCACCAGTTTCTCGATGTTCAACTTTTTTTCCGCCAGTCGTTCATATACACCCTGATCTCTGCCCTGCTTGTCGGCACCTATATCATTCTTGGCGTACAGTCGAAAAAACTGATGACGCCCTTATTCGGCGACAAGGCGGATATTGTCAGTTATATCTTTATCATTTTTCTGCTATTGATATTCCAGCCTATTTCCAGCTGGATTGACAATTTTATTCGCTCGATGTTTATGCATTCGCGAACGGATTACCGCCATATCATCGAGAGATTTTCCCGGCAGGTTATTTCCATGTTCGACCCCAGGCAACTTCGGCAGACTATCGAGGAGACTCTCAAGACCGCTATCCTGGTTGAAAAAGTATACTTTGTCCTCTATCAGGACAATATCGATGAATACGCCCTGATACCCAGCGATGACAATACTCGGCAGAAAGTCATTGACCGCGAGGACCTCATGCTGCGGGGTATCAACATGCTGAACGTGCCGACCTATTTCGACTCGCTCTCCGATTACCGGAACGATTCCCAGCTGGCGGAAGTTCTCAACGAATTCAAGGTCAAGGTTATTCTGCCCATGAAGGATGCCGAACATCTTCTCGGGTTTCTCGCCCTGACTACTAAAGTGGCCGGCTACCGTTACTCGGCGGAGGATTTCAACCTGCTGGGGGTTCTCTCCAACCAGATGGTCACCGCCCTGACCAACGCCCGGCTGTATGTGGAGTCGATGGAAAAACTCCGGCTCGAGGAAGAGCTTAACATGGCCCGTCAGATTCAGCTCGACCTCTTGCCGTCCGGCCCGCCGGTTATGAACAGCGTGGCTATCTCTGCCCTATCCACTCCCTCGCGGACGGTAGGAGGGGATTTTTATGATTTTATTCCCAATAAGGCTAACCGGCGGATGGGTATCGTCATCGCCGACGCTTCCGGCAAGGGGATGCCGGCCGCACTCATGATCGCCCAGATTCACGCCATGATTCACAGCGAGGTTAACAACGGCAACAGCATCGCCACCATGCTGGAAAACATGAACAACCAGGTGGCGGTCTCGACCTCCTCCGAAAAATATGTGACCCTGTTCTATGGGGAGCTCGACGAGACCGACAACCTGTTCCATTTCGCCAATGCCGGTCATAATTACCCTATCCTGGTCCGTTCCGGCGGTGAGGTGGAACTGCTCGATATTGGCGGACCGGTTATCGGGGCATTCCCCAACATGAAGTACGAGTCCTCGACCGTCAGGCTCAACTCGGACGATGTTCTCTTCCTGTTCACCGACGGCCTGTCCGAAGCCATGAACGAAAACGGCGAGGAATACACCGAAGACCGGATACGGCGGTTTCTTTGCGATTGCCGCGGTCACGACCCGCAACTTATTATGGATATGATCCTGGAGGATGTACAAAAGTTCGACCCGCATGTTCCGCCGCAGGACGACACCACGATCATCGCCTTAAAAATGACTCCGAACGGATTGTTACTCAATGAAAGACAAGCATAAAAAATTCAATGCCGAGAAATTATTCCACCGCAAGAATAACCATTGCGGTTACCGTTTCTGCCCCCTGTGCGGCGCGGAGATGCAGGAAACGGAAATTGATAACCGCCGGCGCATGACCTGTCCCGACCGGGACTGCGGCTTTGTTTTCTACCAAAACCCTATCCCCGCCGCCGGGGCGATTATCGTCCGGGACGACCGGATTCTTTTTGTCAAGCGTGCTCACCCGCCCAAAGTCGGCTGGTGGTGTTTCCCGGCCGGCTTCATGGAATGGGATGAACATCCGACCCGCACCGCTGTCCGGGAAGTCAAAGAGGAAACCGGCCTGGAGGTAGAACTGACCTCGTTTTTCGAGGTGTACAGCGGCGACGACGACCCCCGCTCCAATGCCATTTTACTCCTGTACCTGGCAAAAGTGATCGGCGGCGAGCTGCGGGCGGCCGATGACGCCCAGGAAGTCAGATTTTTCAGCTTTGACGCTCTGCCGGACAAAATCGCATTCGAATCGCACATCCAGGCTTTAAAGGATTATCACGAGCGAATCCGGAGCAAATAAAATCGAGAAAATGAAATTAAAATCGTTCGGCCATAAGCTTTTTTTACTCTTTCTCATGTTCGCCATAATTCCGGCCGTAATCATCACTCTTTTCGGTTATTTTCTGCTGGTCGAATCGGGCGAGCAGGCCGAGTACCGGGAGAATCTTTACCCCGGGGAGTTAACCCGCTATTACAACGACCTGCTGTTCGATAATATCGAAGCCGGTATCGAACAATATCTGGCTACCGCGCGCATCATCTCCCCCCTGCTCGATTTTATTTTTATCCAGAGCGACAGCGGCCTGCAGGCCATCAAGCGACCGGAACTGCTCTCCCCGGAGTTGACGGCTGACATAATTAAAACCGCCGGTGTTCGTCCCCGAGGTTTTGTCGAAAAAGAAAATCAATATTACCAGTTCAGCATGAAAGAACTCGAAACCGGGGAAAAACTGTACGCCGGGTTGGTACATGACCTTACTTACAGCGACCTGGTGACGACCTTGAGGACCAGCTACGCATCGGAAACAGCCGGTCGCAGCCTGCGACAGCGTTATATCATATTCCTGGCGATGCTTTTTATCACGGTGTCGCTTTTGATGGTGGCGGTTGCATATCTTTTTTCCAACCGGCTGGCGAAAAACATCGCCCGCCCGCTGAGCGAGTTGAGCGAAGCTTCCAAAGAAATCGCCGGGGGAAATTTCGACCAGAAAATCGAACCGGCCGGGGACAGGGAAATACAAACCCTGGTAGAGAATTTCAACCGTATGGCCGCGCAACTGGAACAGATTACCGCCCGTCTGGCTCAGACTCAGCGCGTCGCCGCCTGGCGCCAGGTAGCGCGGCGGTTCGCTCACGAGTTGAAAAACCCCCTCCAGCCTCTGCTCATCTCTCTTTATCAGATAGAAAAACAACTGCTCGATACCGAAGCTTATGATAAAATATACGAACCTCTCAAAGCCGCCTCGGAAGAGCTCAAACACCTGACCAACCTGGCTGAACGCTTTTCCCACCTGGCCAAACTTCCCCCGCCGCAGATGGAAAGAGCCGACCTGATAAAAATCATCCGCTCGGTAGCCCGTCTGTACGAAGCTCGGTTGGTTAAATTTGATTTTGTTATTGACCTGCCCGAGCGGGAGGTCATTGCCCGGGTGGACACCGCTTACCTTCGCGAAGCCCTGCACAACCTCCTGCAGAACGCTATCGACGCCTCGACCGAAGGCGAACGCATTGTCGTGAAACTGGACGCACTCGACGAACGCATTAATATCTCAATTACCGATTACGGCGAAGGGATGAGTCCCCAGACGGTTACCTCCGCCCGCCTGCCTTATTACACGACCAAGGACCGGGGAACCGGGCTGGGGCTGGCCATAGTTGAAAAATCGGTCAACGAACTGGGCGGCCAGCTGTTTATCGAATCGCAAAGCGGCTTTGGCACCACCGTCACGATAACCCTGCCATACGATAAAGGATAGACGGTATGGCGCATAAAATTCTGATAGTCGATGATGAGCCCAATATTTTGAAATCGTTTTCCTCGCTTTTGAACGATGAGGGTTTTGAAACCTGTACCGCCGGGTCCGCGGAAGCAGCGGCCGCCTTTCTGGCCGACCGGGAAACGGATTTAGTACTGCTCGATTTACAAATGCCGGGTCAATCCGGGCTTGATTTTTTAAGGACTTTAAAAGATGAAATAGCCCCCCCGCTGGTGCTGGTTATTTCCGGGCAGGCCGATATTCCCATGGCGCTCGAGGCAATGAAACTCGGTGCGGTCAACTTCCTGGAAAAACCGGTCCCCCCGGAAAAACTGCTGGCCGGGGTTCGCTCTTCGATGCTTCTGGCCGATGCCAATCGTCAGCGCTTTTTACTGGTCGATGACCTCGACGACCGCCACCACCTGGTCGGGAAATCCAAAGCGATTAAAAAACTACTGCAAACCGTCAATCAGGTGGCTCCAACCGATACTACCGTCCTTATCAGCGGCGCCAACGGCACCGGCAAGGAACTGGTTGCCACCCGTCTTTTTCTTAACAGCCGGAGAAGAGACAAACCGTTTATCCGGGTTAATTGCCCGGGTATCCCCGAATCCCTCTTCGAGTCGGAGCTGTTCGGCCATATTAAGGGCGCTTTTACCGGGGCGGTCAGGGATTATCCCGGCCGGTTCTTTTTAGCCGACGGTGGCACCATTTTCCTCGATGAAATCGGTGATTTACCTCTTAACTGTCAGGCCAAATTACTGCGCGTGCTGGAAACCGGCGAGGTGGAAACCCTGGGCGCTGACCGGGTCAAAACCGTCGATGTCCGCCTTATCTGCGCCACTAACCGGGACATGCCCCGCCTGATGGCCGAGGGCCGGTTCCGCCAAGATTTATTTTACCGCATCTCGGTTTTCCTTATCGAGGTTCCACCGCTGTCGGAACGCCCGGACGATATCCCCCTGCTGGTCGGCGAGTTTTTAAAAAGATTCGACCCTTCGGGGAAAACCAGACTATCTCCCGACAGCCTTGCTTATCTCAGCGGGCTGGATTATCCGGGCAATGTCCGCCAATTAAAAAATATTATCGAACGGCTGACGATCCTGTACCGCGACCGGATTATCGAGCCGTGCGATATCCTCACCCGGACCGGTTGGGATAAAACCCCGGAGGAATCGCCCGAGGAGTCGCGGTCGCTCCCCGAAAAAGTAAGCTGGTATGAAAAACAATTAATAGAAAAAACCCTGGCTGACTGTGGCGGGAACATTTCCGAGACGGCCCGCAAACTCAAAGTCGACCGGGCCAACCTTTCCAGAAAGATAAAAGAGCTGGGCATTAAAAATAAATGAACAAAATTTGTGCCGGCATGTGTAAACAAAACACACGGTGCGGTGCAAATACGTTGAAAATTAACAAGTTGACTTGGTGGCATAAATTTTGTTGTATATCTCCGTAAAACGGAGGAGTCATGATAAAGCCTAAATTATTAACTAACGTCTTATTCTCTTTGGGAATATTCGTAATCGTATCCAGCCTTCAGGCGCAGGAATCCGAATACAAAGATTACCAGATGACCTCGCAAAAACAGGAATATTTTAAAATCACGCTGGAGCGGGGATATGTCAAAATTTCCCTGCCCGAGGGCGGAGGATATACAACCGTCCGGTACCGTGCCGGGGATATTAAACAGAAAGGGGACATCGTTTACGCCGGTGACCTTTTCTTTTTTAACGGTGAGGGTCTGACGGTCAACAACGAACTCTATCCTTACGACCAAATATACGATGTGCGAATCAACGAACGCGATAACCAGATAGTGCTGACTTTTTACACCAAAGACAATATGCCCACCCGCCTTTCCCGCACCCGCCGTGGCAATATTATTACTTTTACCGATAAAATCATTATCAAGGAAGACGAGTTTATTCGGGGAATTATCTTATCCGTAAAAGGGGATATCGAGATTTACGGGGAGGGCAACAAGGACGTTATTTCTCTTTTCGGGGATGTTTATATCGGCGACGGAGCCGTGGTGCGAGGGGATGTGGCTACTTTGACCGGCCGGGCCGATGCCGACCGGGACGCCTCCATTTACGGGGAAATTTTTACGGGCAAGGG
>JAFGNW010000240.1 GCA_016926795.1 Candidatus Zixiibacteriota bacterium | reverse complement strand
GTCGCCATCGGGATGGAATACTTCTTGTAAATCTCGATATTGTACTTGTTCATGACTTTTTTCTGGGTGATAATCTGCTGCAGATTGCGGTCCATCCGCCGCCGCAATTCCTGGGCATCGGTTTTGACCTGCGCCAGCGCCGCCGAGTCAGTGATTTTCGCGGGAATCTTGAAACTGAAACTGTCGGAAAACAGGTAGCTGAACTGGGAGGAAAGGATGGTGTTGATGCGGTTGCGGCTGGAAAGTACCGCCTCGAAGGCGCGGTCCACGTTGTTCTGCAGCTGGTTGATGGGCATTTCGCGGTCGGTGCGGTACTCGGTGTCGGTGCGCACCAGTTCCGAGCCGGTGCCGGTAATATTAATGACCTGGTTCTGGAAATTGACTTTCTGGTAACTGTCCGGATCTTTTAAATCGATCGTGTGAAACTCGCCGTTGTACAGACTGAACTGGATACTCTGGCCGTTGTCGATGGTCTTGAGGAAGCCGTACTCGGCAATAATAATCTTGGTTTTGGTGGCGTCCTTGTTGTCGGTGATACTGACCCCCTCGACCCGCGAGGTGGCATGGTCGATTTTATCTATCAGAATCAGGTAGCCGGGGATGTCGGTTATGAAAATACCCGATTTGAACATTATAGTCGGCCGCATAGCCGAAATATTCCCCCACAAAAGCCGGGCTTTTTTATTGAGGTCGGGCAAAATTTTGTCGTTGAACTCCACCATCCCGGCACTGATTAAAAGCCCCACCAGCAGCAGGGGAAGCATTATCTGGAAAAGGTGAATGCCGGAGGACTTGATGGCGGTTATCTCGAAATCAGCGCTCAGCCGCCCGAAGGCCATCAGGGTGGCTACCAGCACCGACATGGGTATCGAAAGGGCCAGCATCCAGGCCAGGTTAAGCCCTATCAGCTCCAGTACCACCCAGAGGGAGAGGTCCTTATCGATGACGTGGTCGATTATGCGGGGGACATAGTCGATAATCAGCAAAAAGGTTATAATCAAAAAAGCGAAAATGAACGGGTTCAGGTGTTCTTTTAATATGTAGAGCTGTATTTTTTTCATAAGTACCGTAAATATATAATTTATACTCCGCCGGGCAACTTCAATATTAATAATTTTACTAACTTGTAAAGTCAGAGGTTATAGAGGGAGGTTGCTATCCCTCGACCGGTTATAACTGCCGCTTCCTATCTTTCGGGAAGGAACAAACCTCATTCTATTCTGTTGTTACTTATATGGGATTACCGTAGAGATAAATATCAATTACCTCTTTATGGGAGATCGGGTACCCATGTTTGATACAGCTTCTCTTCTTATCTTTGCCGGCGCCAACTTTGTCGTTTTAATAACTCCGGGGCCGGCTGTTCTATACACCCTTTCAAGAACTATCGACCAGGGGCGAAACGCCGGACTCCTGTCGGTCTATGGTCTCGCACTGGGAACCCTGCCGCATGCTCTGGCGGTAGCTTTCGGGGTGGCTGGAATTTTGGCCTCGTCGATATTGGCCTTCAGCGTCCTGAAATATCTTGGGGCCGCTTATTTGATTTATCTGGGCATCAGCAGGTTAAGGCGTAAAAAGGTTGCACCGGTTACAAATACGGGCCGGTTAAAAGTCGGTAAGGCGGCTTTTATCGAAAGTTTTGTGGTGGGGGTACTGAACCCGAAAGCGGTTCTGTTTTTTCTGGCTTTTCTGCCACAGTTTATCGACCCCTCTCGCGGTAATCCGGTGATTCAAACTCTGGCACTATGGTTCCTGTCTCAGGTAATGGCCGTGGTGGTCGGCAGCGTTTATGCCCTGGCGGCGTCTTGGTTTCACAGACTGTTCTTTAAATCGGGGGGGCAGTCAAGAAAAGGGGATTACCTGGCGGGGAGTATCTATATAGGCTTGGGCTTGGCCGCGGCGCTTTCCGGCTCAAGGTGGAAGTAGGAATTTATTAAATCAATTTTATCTCACGTTCTAGCGTTCCGTCAGGTCCTGGCCGACGCCGCAGGTTCGCCGCGGCTAAAGGTGCGCCGTGGCGTGCGAATGACCTGACGGTCTTGGGTTGTCGAAAGTCTACGACATTTCGACCTACGGGCTACGTTCTTTTGACCTGCTTTTCGCCTCGTTCCAATGCTCTGCGTCGGAACGTCTTTTTTCGACGCATGGCGTCGGTTAAAAGGGAATAAGGGGACGCTGAGCGTCCCGGGATGCGTTCCCACAGAGACCGTGGGAACGAGGGTAAATTCCTGGCAGGTGGGTGCCTTGCACCTTGGTGTGGATTCCCTTCGTTTTCCGGAGAACCCACCTCTAAAGAGGTGGGGCTTTCAAACCTGTTTCTCTAACGGGGTGGATTCAGTTAAGTCGGGTCCTGCCCGCCAAAGGTGGGTGTGAACTGACGGCCGGGTCAGTCTGTACTAATATAATATTGTCGAAAGTCTTTCCTGCGCACAGCGCAGGAACATGTCGACATTTCGACCTACGCCAACGTTCAAGTTCCGTCAGGTCCTGACCGACGCCGCAAGCGGAGGGCGTGACCTGACGGTTAAGCTAAGTGTCGGGTCACAATTCCGCGCAAGGGCGTGGAATCAGGACCCGACACAACAACTTGAAACATCATTGCGAGGATTCAGCCGAAGGCAGGCGAAGCGGCAATCTCTGTTGTGGGCGGCACATGTCCACATGTGCCCCGATAATCGGCAGATGTGGACATCTGCCGGGCACTTCGTCGCTTTAGCGAGGGTGTGACCTGACGGCCAGACTGACACTAAAATATTTTTCCTTTGATAATCGCGCAACTTTTCATTATATAACCGACATGGAAACCAAGAAAATCAGGGATTTTGTTATCAAGGACCGTATCGACGGGTTCTTCGCGGTGCGCAAAAAAGTCGTCCGCGAATACACCAAGGGCCAGTTCATCTCGCTCGAGCTGGGGGATAGCTCCGGCCGGGTGGGCGCTGTTCTGTGGGAGCCCGACCAATTTGCCCTGGCCGAGCTTGAGGAAGGGATGGTGGTCAAAATCCGCGGCACGGTCGGCGAGTACAATAACAAAATACAACTGACGGTTGAGAAAATGCGACTGGCCACCGACGATGAGTTCCAAATCGAGGACATCATGCCGCACTCGACGCAGACGGTCGAGGAACGCAAGGCCCGCCTCCTGGCGCTGACCGACAAAATCGAAAACAGCTATATCAAAAATTTGGTGACGGCGTTCTGGGAGGATGAGCAATTTCTCGACGGGTACCTCAAGGCCGCCGCCGGGAAACTCTGGCACCATGCTTATATCGGCGGGCTGTCGGAGCATTCGGCCAATGTCACCGAACTGGCGCTCCGGGTCGCCACCGGTTATGATTTCCTCAACAAGGATTTGCTGATTTTCGGTGGGCTGTTTCACGACGCCGGCAAGCTGGCCTCGTATTCGTCGGATATGAACATGATCGATTACACCGACGAGGGCCGCCTGGTGGGGCATATCGCGCTGGTGGACCGGTGGGTGTGCGAACGGGCAGCGAAAATCGAGGCTTTCCCGGAAAAACTGTTGATGAAACTGCGGCACATGCTTCTCTCGCACCACGGGGAACTTCAGTATGCCTCGCCGGTGGTGCCGATGATGCCCGAGGCGTTCGTGCTTTATTATTGCGATGAAATCGACAGCAAGATGGGCGCGATCGACCGCATCAGAAGCAAACAGGAAGGCGCCGGCTGGTCGGAATATGTCAAGATGCTCGACCGGTTTTTGTATTTCGGCGAAGAAGACGGGGAAGGCTGATTGAACGAAACCGCGGCGATACTTGAAGTAAAGAACCTGGCGCGCGATGTCCCGACCAAAAACGGCCCGAAAACCATCGTCAACGACATCAGCTACAATTTCGAAAAGGGGCGGATCTACAATATCATGGGGCCGTCGGGGGCGGGGAAGTCCTCGTTTTTGCGCCTTATAAACCGGCTCGACGAACCCACCCGGGGGCAGGTCATTTTCCACGGTGAGAATTTCAACCAGTGCCCGGCCTGCGGTCTGCGGCGCAAAATCGGCTACCTGTTTCAAACGCCGTATCTTTTTCCCGGCACGGTACGCGACAATTTACTCTACGCCGAGGACAAACTTACCGAGGACGACATCCAGCGGCTGGTCAAACAGAGCCGGATACCGCCGGGAATTATCGACGACGATGTCGAGAACCTTTCGATAGGCGAGAAACAGCGGGTCGCGCTGGCCCGGCTGCTGGCGATGGAGCCCGAGATTATTTTACTGGACGAGCCGACCTCGGCGCTCGATCCGACCTACACGAAAGCTATCGAGGACTTGATCAAGTGTATCGTGAAAGAGCGCTCGCTGACAGTGATAATGGTGACGCACCACCCTGAGCAGGCACTCCGGATGGGCGGCCAGGCGCTGCTGTTAGTCGCGGGACGGCTGGTCGAAACCGGCACAGCGGACGAGGTCGTCAAAAATCCGAAAACCGAGATGGGCCGCCGTTATAGAGATATGGAGATGCAATGAATACGCCGGGCTTTGTCGAGGTACTTTTTTCGCTGGCACTGGTGGCGATTGCGATCGGCCTGACTCTCTGGTGGAAAATCCCCGTGCAAAAAGATATGTCGTTCGGGTCGGTGCGGGCTTTTGTCCAGCTGGTGGCGGTTGGCTATGTTCTCAAATATATTTTCGAGCTGGAATCGATCGCGCTTGTTTTTCTAGCGATACTGATAATGATAACGGTCGGCGCCCACACCGCCTCGGGCCGGGTGAAAAAAATCAAGGGAACGTTTGTCATCGCGTTCGCCGCGATTTTCATCGGTTCAGCGATAACACTGGCGGTGTTGCTGTTATTGAACGTCATCACGTTCGAGGCCCGGTATATCATTCCGCTGGCGGGGATGATTGTCGCCAACAGCATGAACGCCACCACCCTGACAATAAACCGCATCACCTCCGATATCACCGCCAACCGGCTGGCAATTGAGACAGCGCTGTCGCTGGGCAAAAACTGGCGGCTGGCGACCCGGACGTTTCAGCGCGAGGCGGCTATCGCGGGCATGATTTCGGTGCTCAATTTCATGAAGACGGTCGGCATTGTGGCTTTGCCTGGGGCGATGACCGGGATGATCCTGGCCGGGGCGGAACCGGTCAAAGCCGTCCTGTTCCAGATAATCGTCGCTTATATGCTTTTAAGCGTGGTGACGATTTCGACTATCGTGGCGCTGGAGCTGACCGTCCGTAAATTCTTCACTCCTTTCCACCAGCTGCGTCTGGAGGGGAAACAGGGCTTATAAAGTCTTTATCTCGCAAAAACATCCCCAATTTTTCGACATGTAATTATCCCGTAAAGATTTACTTGCCTTTTTTGGGGAAAACGATAAATTTAGGCTTTACAAAAGACGGGCGCTGACTCGTTTTGAGAAACAAATACAAGTTGGTTTCGGGAAACAGGCGTAAGCTGGTTTCAAGAGACAGTTGACAGTTTGTTTTGAGAGACGGGTGTGAGTTCGTTTTGATATCATGAAACGGAGAGGTGGCCGAGCGGCTGAAGGCGCACGCCTGGAAAGTGTGTATAGGTAGCCCCTATCCAGGGTTCGAATCCCTGCCTCTCCGCCATTAATAAGCCTGTGTACCACATGATATTACCGTTATCCTTGCAGATGTATTTTCCCTCGACCTGAGAGTGGACATTATAACAATGCACATACGCCAATTTTACTCAAAATGAAAATCATTAATGATTTTATTGTTGTCAGAATTACAAAGCGTAAAAATGCGAGATGGTGTAGGTCAGGGCATTTACACTGCTTCGTGGATCATAACCTTCGGAAATTATAGACTCACTGTTTTTTAAAATTAAAAGTATTTTGTATAAATCACCCGGGGTCACATTGACAAGATCATTTGGAGATACGGTTAAAGCACCATCATTCTCGGTTATGAAATGATACAGGGTGTCAGGGGGTTGAAATCTTGGTTCTGGATCAGTACAGATAATCAACTCGACATTTTCTGAATTGGTACCTGTCCATGTAATAGTGAATCCATTGGAAATTGTAACTGAATCTGCTCCCCAAGGTGGGGGATAAGATCTGGGGTAGCTCAATATTGGTTGTACTGATGGAAACCTTATCGATTTCTCAAAAGCTGGTACTGCCTGACCGCTATCGACCTTAAAAATGCAAATTTCACCTTGATCTAAAAAACCCATGTCATTGAGATCTTCTGTGTATAGATGACGCTGTACTCCATCCTGCCACTGAAGCGTATAGCTGTTGCAGATTATGTTTAAGGAACAGCAAGGTTTGTCGGCTGCTAAGGGAGAATAAACTGAATCTATAGAAGCAGAAATTGTATCAGTGATAACCAATACCCCTCCCTGGGTTGGATAAAATCGGGAAAGAAAAAGCTCTGCATAAAATTCGATTGCTTCATTATTGGTTATCTTGTCATCATTACCACATGTTGATAAGACAACGATCGATAAGACCATTATTAAAAACATATTTAACTTTTTAAACGACTGCATAAGATACTCCCTTAATGAGAAGTCCACGTAGGGTGGCCTTTAGCGGTTCCGCCTATTTTGTCTCTCGATACTTTGTCTATCGTCTCCCGTATGTTCGGGTCACTCACCAAAATCAACCTCTATTTCAATCCTCTCGTTTGAATCCCAATCCTGCGTATAATAACCGTCCTAAGAAATGAGTCAATTATAAAGTTTTTATTGTATAAGTAACAGCGGAAATAAAATAAATTCTCCCCGGTGAATAAAATCTATTCAATTTGGTCACAGATAAAAAATAAGAGAATCTGTAATTCCTGTCAAGGTATAAATTTGGCTGTCAGGTATCATCCGCAAGGGCGGAAAGGACCTGACAGAACCTGGAAATAGTTACGAAAATAGGCGGAACCGCTCCGGGTTCCGCACTACGGTAACTAAATAAAAGAGGTGGAACTGCTGAAGGGTTTTTCCTTGCTAAGTTTTTCGAATATCAAGCTTTAAGCTGGGGGCTTGACATCAACCGTCGATTAAGTACATTATTATGCTATAGGCTGCTGTTCTACGGGCATCCCGGTATGCCGGCTGTTGCTAAGAAAGCCGGGGCGTATATGAACAGAAGGCGGCGTTCGGAAGCGTTGCATTTGATTTAAGCTGGTCGGGTAAACAACGCGAGCGCCTTTTTGTCCGTCGGTTGCAACGGCAAATTAACGAACTCGCAATTCAGGAGGTCAGGGTGGTTATTCGGTCAATATCAATCGTAAGACGGTCGATGTTTCTTATAGTTTGGTTGGTTTCGTTTTTACTTTTCGGCATGGTATGCCCGGCTCAGTCCGAGCCGAATGGGGAGAAAGAAACCGACCCGCTTGTTCTGGAGAAACTGGAATGGTTTCAGGATATGAAATTTGGCCTGCTCATGCACTGGGGTACTTACAGCCAGTGGCAGATTGTGGAAAGCTGGAGTCTCTGTCCCGAGGACGAGAACTGGTGTGAACGCCGCGGCGACAGGGCGGATGATTATTTCGAATATAAACAGGCTTATGAAAATCTTCTGACGACGTTCAACCCGGTCAAATTTGACCCTGACTCCTGGGCCGCCGCGGCGAAAGAAGCCGGTATGCGGTATGTCATTTTCACTACCAAGCACCATGATGGTTTTTGTATGTTTGATACCAGGGAAACCGACTACAAGGTAACCTCGAAAACCTGTCCTTTCAGTTCACATTCCCGGAGTAATATCGCCAAAGAGATATTCGACGCCTTTCGCGGGCAGGGGTTCGGGGTCGGCGCTTATTTCTCCAAGCCGGATTGGCATTGTCCGGATTACTGGTGGCCGTATTTTCCTCCTTTTGACCGCAATGTGAATTACGACATCGAACGCTATCCCCAAAAATGGGAAGCGTTCAAGAAATTCACTTTCAACCAGATAAAAGAATTGATGAGCGATTTCGGGAAAATAGATATTCTCTGGCTCGACGGCGGTTGGGTGCAGCCGATGACGGCCACCTCTCCCCGCTGGGGGAAAAATCCGTCCGACCAGGATATCGATATGCCCGGTATCGCCGCGATGGCCCGCTCCCTGCAACCGGGGCTCATTATCGTGGACCGCGCGGTCGAGGGACGCTACCAGAATTATCGGACACCCGAGCAGGAAATTCCCGATACTGCCCTGAGCTATGTCTGGGAAACCTGCATGACCATGGCGACATCCTGGAGTTACGTCGCGACCGATACCTATAAGCCGACCTCGAAGTTGATTCACCTGCTGGTGGATATCGTCGCGAAGGGGGGCAATCTGCTTTTAAATATCGGGCCGAGTCCGGAAGGTGAACTGGCACCGGTAGCGCTGGAGCGCCTGAAAGAAATCGGCGCCTGGATGAAGGTGAACGGCGAGGCGCTTTACGGCAGTCGCGCTGTTACGCCGTATAAAGAGGGTAAAGTCTGTTTCAACCGCTTGCCCGGCAAAATTGTTAACGCTATATATCTGGCGGATGAAGACGAAAAGGTCCCGCCGGAAACCATCGCCGTCTCGGCTTTCACGCCCGAGGAAGGCAGTGCCGTTATGATGTTCGGATTAGAGGAACCGGTGAAATGGGAGAAAGTGGAGAAAGGCTTTGTGATTCACGTACCGGAATCGGCTCGGACAAACCCACCGTGTGACCATGCCTGGGCGTTCCGGTTCGTCGCGGAGGGGCGGTGAAAAGATTTCTGACAATACTTATCCTGTTGGGCGGACTGGTCTTCAGCGATGCGGTCGAGGGGATTGGTGCACCGGACTCCCTCTATCTGGTAAAAGCCGGGTACAGTTTTTACGATATTTATCTTCCGCCGGATGCTTCCGAGATGACCTCGGCCAATGTCGATACGCTCCGCCGGTATTTACGCGAGGTTGCCGGGATTGACCTGCCCGTAACCGGGAAACTCCGTGGGGAAAGACAGATAGTCGTCGAAATCGGCGAGAGTCGCGACCACCGGTTTATTACCGAGGATTTATCCAACGATGGTTTTGTTATCAGCACGGAACCGGGGAACAAAAAGCTCTTCCTGACGGCGCATACTGATTACGGTTTTCAAAACGCGGTGTACACTTTCATCGAGTCGTATCTCGGCTGCCGCCGGTTCAGTCCGACCATCATGGTCGTTCCGAAACGTCCAGATATCGTTCTGCAGAAAATATTCGACCGGCAGGTACCCGTCATCACCTCCCGTATGCAGGATATCAAGGACCCATCTTATATGGCATGGCACAAGCTCAATAACCGTGACGATTTCGGCTTGTTTGTCCACACCTTTGATAAACTGGTGCCGCCGGAAAAATATTTCGACGACCACCCGGAATATTTTTCGATGCTTAAGGGGGTACGCACGTCCCACGGCCAGTTGTGTCTTGCGAATCCGGATGTATTTCGCATTGTCGTCGAAGAACTTCGTACGCTCATGCAAGCGAAGCCGTCGGCGACCTTTTGGTCCGTTTCCCAGAATGACACCTATGTTCCGTGCGAGTGCGACGCCTGCCGCGAGATTGACAGTGTCGAGGGTTCATCTTCCGGTTCGATTCTTTCGTTTGTCAACCGGATCGCGGACGAATTCCCGGATATGACTATTTCCACCCTGGCGTATCAGTATTCCCGCGCGGCCCCGAAAAACATCAGACCCCGGCCGAACGTCAATATAATGCTGTGCAGTATCGAATGTAACCGGAGCAGGCCGCTGGCCGAGGACCCGGCGAGTATCGCGTTTGTCAGGGATGTCGAGAATTGGAGCCGGCTGACGAACAATATTTTCCTGTGGGATTATGTGATTCAGTTTCGCAACCTGGTCAGCCCGTTTCCGAATTTGCATGTTCTGCAGCCGAACCTTCAATTTTTTGTCCGCAACGGTATCAGCACGGTGTTCGAGCAGGGCTTGCCGAATTTTTACGGTGAATTCGCCGAACTGCGTATTTATCTGCTTGCCAAACTGCTCTGGAACCCGGATATCAACGTTGATTCGGTGATGAACGATTTCTTGCAGGGTTTCTACGGCGGGGCGGCGCCTCATATCCGCCGCTATATCGATACGATGCACGCCGCTCTCCAGGCCTCGGGTGAGGGACTCGATCCGTTCGGCTATCCCGTCAGGTCGGAAAACGGTTACCTTTCGCCGGACATGATGGACGTGTATGAAGAAATCATGGACCGAGCGGAGGAAGCGGTCAGGGACGATACCGCGTATCTGGGCCGGGTACGAACCGCCTGGCTCCCCGTGCAATTCGCTCTTCTGGAACAGGCGAAGGCAAGCGCCAACGGTAAGCGCGGTTGTTTTAGCCGAAACGAAGACGGTACGCTGAAGGTCAGGCCGGAGATGGATTCGCTTCTCGAGGTTTTCGTGCGACGGTGCAAAGAAGCCGGTATTCCCCGATTGTGGGAGCACGGGATAACCCCCGATGAATATTATCTCAGTACCCGCACGTTCTTCGATGAAAGCACGAAAGATCATCTGGCTCGGAACAAAGCGGTTATCCTGTCCCGCCCCGCCAGTCCGAAATATCACCAAGGCGAAGCCGCTGCCCTGACCGACGGTCTGAGGGGCTGGAACGATTACCATACGCACTGGCTGGGATTCGAAGGAGAAGACATGGAGGCGGCTATCGACCTGGGTTCGCCGCAAACGGTCACAGGCATCAAAACCACTTTTCTGCAGGACATCAATTCCTGGGTGTTCATGCCCCTGGCGGTCATGTTTTTTCTGTCCGTGGACGGTGAGCATTTTCGCCCGGTCGGTGAAGCGGCAAATGCGATTCCGGTTGAGCGGGACGGCGTTGTTATAGCTCCGTTTGATATTACTTTTACACCTACCACAGCCAGATATGTACGAGTTCGGGCGGTGAATATGAAAACCTGTCCGGCCTGGCACAAGGGCTCGGGGGGGCCGGCATGGATATTTATCGATGAAATTATCGTGCAGTGAGGAGCTCATAGTGAAAGATAACCGAATTGTCGTTTTGTTTTTAATCGTTGTCCTGTCGTTACTCGTCACCGCCGTCGGAACCATGGCTCAGCCTTACAAAGATGCCAGTCTGTCAATCGAAAGCCGCGTGGAAGACCTGCTGTCCCGTATGACGCCGGAAGAAAAATTCTGGCAATTGTTCATGCTGGCGGGAAGTCTCGACGGCGGTGTGGAGAGATATAAGGACGGCGCCTTCGGTTTCCAGATCAGGGCGGCGGGTGACAGTCTTGTTGATGCAGTCCTGGTCAACCGCATCCAGCGGCATTTTATCGAGAATACCAGGCTCGGGATTCCGATTATCCCCTTTGAAGAAGCTCTGCACGGTCTTGTTCTGCCGGGAGCGACATCATTCCCGCAGGCAATCGGTCTGGCGGCCACGTTTGACACGACACTGATGCACCGGGTGTCGCGGGCGATCGCAAGGGAATGTCAAAATCGCGGTATCCGCCAGGTACTCTCTCCGGTGGTGAATGTTGCGAGCGATGTGCGCTGGGGCCGGGTGGAAGAAACATATGGCGAGGACCCTTACCTGGCTTCGGAAATGGGAGTCGCCTTTGTTACGGAATTTGAACGGCTCGGAATTGTCACCACTCCCAAACATTTCATCGCCAACGTTGGCGATGGCGGCCGCGACAGCTACCCGATTTATATCAATGAACGTCAATTGCGCGAAATCCACCTGCCGCCGTTCGAAGCCTGTATCCGGCGCGGCGGTTCACGGTCGGTGATGACCGCCTACAATTCCTACGACGGCGCTCCCTGCTCGGCGAACGATTGGCTCAACAACACTCTGCTCAAAGATAAACTTGGTTTTGCCGGGTTTGTTATTTCCGACGCTGGCGCGGTCGGCGGCGCGAACGTGCTTCATTTCACGGCCGGAGATTACGCCGAGTCGGGCGAACGCGCTCTTGAAGGCGGCCTCGATGTCATCTTTCAAACATCCTACGAGCACTATTCGCTTTTTATCGAGCCCTTTCTCGACGGCCGTATACCCGTCGGGGTGATAGACCGGGCGGTAAAACGCGTTCTTCGAGCCAAGTTTGAGCTGGGCCTGTTTGAAAAGCCGTATGTCGATACGACCGATTACCTATCAGCGGTGGACATGGAGCAACATCGCCGACTCGCCCGGCAGGCAGCCCGGGAAGCCGCTGTTCTGCTTAAAAATGAAAATGATATATTGCCTCTGGAGGCGAACATCCGAACGCTCGCTGTTCTCGGTCCCGACGCTGACGAAGTACGGCTGGGCGGGTACAGCGGTACCGGTAACGACAGGGTGTCGATTTTAAAGGGGTTGAAAAAAAGGCTTGGTGAGGCGCGCGTGAAGTATGCCAGAGGGTGCTCGAGAACGACAACGGATTATGCGACGGTTCCTTCCGCCTGTCTGTCCTGTGTATGGAACGATTCTGTGTGCAACGGCCTGCTGGGTGTTTATTACGACAACATTCGTTTTGAGGGAAAGCCCGCCCTGACCCGGCTCGATCCGGAACTGCAGTTCCAATGGACCCTGTTTTCACCCGATCCGGACCGGCTCCCGTATGATTTTTACTCGGTGCGGTGGACCGGTAAACTGCAAGCACCCGTCTCGGGCAGGTTCAAAATCGGGATCGACGGCAATGATGGATACCGGTTTTATCTGAACGATTCACTTGTGATTGACAACTGGCGGAAAGCATCCCGGCGAACGCGGATGGTCGAATATAATTTTGTGAAAGACCGTCAATATGATATCCGGATAGAATATTTCGAACCGAACGGTAACGCCTGGTTCCGGCTGGTGTGGAACGTGGACGTCCCCGGCGAAACGGACGCGCTGATGGACGAGGCGGTTGAACTGACCGGACGGTGCGACGCCGTGGTTGTTGCGGTCGGCATCGAAGAGGGAGAATTCCGTGACCGGGCTTATCTTTCTTTACCGGGACGGCAGGAAGAATTAATCCTGCGTACGGCCGCGACCGGCAAACCGGTGGTGGTCGTCCTGGTGGGGGGTAGCGCGATTACGATGTGCCGCTGGTTCGATAATGTTGCGGCTGTGCTGGAGGTCTGGTATCCCGGCGAGTGCGGCGGTGACGCGGTGGCTGATATTTTGTTCGGCGACTTCTGTCCCGCCGGGCGGCTTCCGATTGCGTTCCCTTTTGCCGAGGGACAACTACCCTTCGTCTACAATCATAAACCGACCGGACGCGGCGACGACTTTTCGGATCTCACCGGTCGTCCGCTGTTTCCCTTCGGGTACGGCCTGAGTTATACGGAATTCGAGTATAGCGACATGTCTTTCGAGCGTTCAACGATAGCCGTCGGCGATACGGCCGTGGTTGGTTTCACTTTGTTAAATAACGGACTCCGCGCGGGCGACGAGGTGGTCCAGCTCTATATCCGCGATTTGCTCGCCTCGGTGGTGCGTCCGGTCGCCGAACTTAAGGGCTTTCAGCGCATCCATCTCAAACCCGGAGAAAGCAGGATAGTCAAATTCGCCATCCCCCCGGAATCGTTGTCGCTGCTTGACGAGAACCTCGTCCGGGTGATCGAGCCGGGCGATTTTCGGATAAGCATTGGTTCCTCGTCCGAAGATATCCGCCTGCGCGGAATTTTGAGTGTCAAGCCGCGGTAATTTAATCCCGGCAAAAATTTTTGAGATAAGCGGGTAGCGTGCTAACGATATAGTTGAGCAGCGACAAAAGACCGAGCGATACCAACTATACAAATTTGCGTAAGAAATAAGGTCTGGCTGTTTCTAGAACAGTTTCTCGTATTTGTTCTATCTTTAAAAGTTCTTCCCGCAGGTTCATTACGTATTACGATAAATGACTCTTCCTTTTAAGGAAAACGACTTTATTTTAAAAATTTTAAATCATCAATAAGGACTTTTACTCTATTATTTCCGTTTCCTGACCCTTGGAATCGTACCATATTCTTTTATAAACCTCACCGTCTTCTCCGTACACGATACGACAACCAGCAATACCGTATTGATTTTCTCTAAGATTGCCATCGGCATTAAGGAGCTTCGTATCGATCAGTCTGTCCAGCTCATCATAGGTGTACTTCCACGCGGCAATTCCGGAATCCCTGTCACCGGTTATACGGTCGTTCCTGTCGAAGTATGTAATTGCCGTAAGGTTACCCCGGTCATCGTACTCATTTGAGTAACTCGCTATGCCCAGAATATTATCCTCTACGGGCTTTTCATCAATATCATAATACTCTTGCCCGGTCAAAAGGTACTGATCGTTATAAGTCATGCGGGTGACGGCATAACCTCTTTAATTCATACAGGGGCTGTTGTTAACGTCGAAATATCGGGTTTTCAGAGGTCTTCCCAGATTATCGTAAGTGTATTCAATTACGGCTGCGCCCTGATATTTATCGATGATCAGATTGTTTCTCTCGTCCAGGTGTCTCAGCGCGATAATTTCACCACATTCGGACCGGATATATTCGTACCGAACAACGCCGTTGCTGTCTGTTACCGGCCGGGCGTTTCTGTCATATTGAGAGGTCATCGTTATTCGCCCGCGGTCGTCATATTCGTAACGGCGCCTGTATATGCCCGTGTAATCGGCACAGGGCAGACTGTCCGCATCCCGATACCGCTCTTCAATGCGGTTTCCTCGTTCATCATAACCAAAATCTATCACGGCATAACCTTCGGGGCGGTTGGCAAGAGACTGAACGGCACTCCTGGTTGATTGGCGAATTACCCGTCTCGACGAATCATAGTCAAAGTCTGTAAGCGGTGGTATTTCTCCTTTGCAATGATGTAATTGGCGGTCCCTGTGAATTTCTCTGACGATATAACCGCTGTCATCCTCAATCCAGAAAAAATTGGCCACGCCTTTGACGTTTTCAATCAAATCAACGAAGCGGTTCAGGTTATAGAGCAATACCCAGCCCAAAGCCGTGTCGAGATAATACTCTTCGGTGAAAACCCCTTCCGTATTTTTCAAGGGTTGATTATCAACTCCGAAAAAATGACGCGTTTCGGAAGTATCGGTGTATCGGATTTCGACCCGAGCGGCACCAAATACTATGTCGAAAGCTAAAACCACCCGGCGTCGGTATTCTATGTCGGTCGGACGGCCAAATTCATCATCTGATACTTTGTAAACGCAACCGTTATTCGACAAGGTATCTGTTTGATTGGTGGTCACAATCGCGCGCCTGGTGTCATATTTAAGATTTTCAAAATATCGCTCGGTCGCTACAGCCACCGGCTGGCCGCCCAGAAGCCGTCAATATTGGAAAAGATATCGGGAGTAGCGGCAATCCGATTGGGATCAATTTTGATTACATCGATTCCCGATAGAGCCGCAAAGGCTTGAGCAGCCCGCTCTTCAGGGTCCGGGGAGGATATATTGTTTACCAGTAAACCGAGCGTTTCACCGTTCGCCGATCCCGTAAATAGCAACAAGGCGAATATCGTCGTCATGACGAATAAGTACAATGCTGTGCGCACGAGAATGATATTTTTTTGTACGGGTATTATCATAGGATTTACTCCATTGTTTATGGTTGACAGGATTCCCGCCCAGGTTCAAATATGAAAATAAACTGGAATGATTTGAGAAGGGCTGAGAACCCGCCTCTATTTTTTTAAAGAAAAACATAGACAATTAAAACAAGTTTGGGCGGTCGGGCAGGTGGTTTTAAATTATAAAAATATTGTTTTTAACAATCCTTTCAGTTTTTAAACTTTCTCTCTATTACCCTGACTTCCTGAAAAGCGGACAAATTCACACGGCTTTAAGGGTGGGACAAAACCCGGGTGGGGTTCGCTGATAGAAAACAAACCGACAGACAACGATGAACTTAAAGTAAGCGAATTTGAATTGTGAGGTAGCTTTTACTGCCGCTTGCACAAATTCCGAAGTATTCTTTACCCTCCTACCGGCTGTCCTGGGCGATAAGATAGCGGGTGCGGCAGGCGAAGTCGCTCCGGTTGGAAGAGAGTATCATTATCCGGCAGGGTCGGGGGTATGTCTTTAAGTAAGCCGGCGCCTTTGACGCTTTTATTTGCCTATGGTTTATGTTTGATTATATTAACTGTTATCTGTGACCGATGCTATCGAAAAAAAGATAAAATGAAAATTGCCTGGTTGACCGACATACATCTGGATTTTCCCAGTCCGCGAACACTGGTAAAATTCATGCGAGCGTTGAAGCTTTCGCCCGCTGACGTCATTGTCATCTCCGGTGATATCGCCAGCGGACCGAGCGTGGAACACTTTTTGACCAAGATCGGTCAGAAGACAGCCAGAACCTTGTATTTCGTACTGGGCAACCATGATTTCTACGGCAGCTCCTTTAAGACCGTCAGGGAACGGGTGCGTCTTTTGACCCTGTCACAACCCGGTCTGGTCTGGCTGTCGGAGAAGGGGGTAATCTCCTTGACCGGAACTACGGCCCTTATCGGTCATGAAGGCTGGGCTGACGGCCGTCTGGGTGATTACGAACGGTCGGAAGTGGTCCTGAACGATTACCTGCACATTATGGAATTCCAACCTTCGGGATTTACCGGGGGAACAGCGCTGAGACCCAAATCCGAACGGCTGCTCATCATGCAGCGCCTGGCCGATGAAGCCGCAGCTCATTTCGAAAAGTATCTCGAGGAAGCGCTGCAATCACACCGTGCCGTACTGGCGATTACCCATGTCCCGCCGTTCGAACAAGCCAGCCGGTACCGGGGTGAGTTGTGT
>JAFGNW010000239.1 GCA_016926795.1 Candidatus Zixiibacteriota bacterium | reverse complement strand
GATAACAACTTTCTCGCCTTTTTCGGGAGGCGTAAAGGAATTGCCCAGGGGACCCAGAATATTCAGTCGGTCGTTCTTTTTGAACCCGGAAAGAATTTTTGTGCCGCGACCGAAGACTTTGAAGATAATCTCGAGTTCTCGTTTTTTTTCGTCTGCGCCGGCTACCGACATTGCCCGGCGGAAATAAATTTCCGTTTCCGGCAGTTGCAGGTGAATAAAATTGCCCGGGCGGCATTCTCCGGCTCGACGATAGGGTCCGAATGTAAAGGAAAAATAATCGTTTTTTAAATTTCGTTTTTTTATTAAAACGGTGTCTACGCAGGTGGGTTTACTCATCTTAAAAAATCTGGTTTCTCGATTAAAAATTTATAAACAAACCAATGACCGCGGCCTTCGGGATCTTCCGGCAGATTCAAATCGCTCACCCGTTTGGAAGCGGCCAGGGGGTCGAAAGTCAGCGAGGCCACGGTTCTCTCAGCACGTTGGTTAATTTCCTCGTACTCCGACCGGTTTTTGAGGACATAATCGATAACTTTTCCGGAGAAATCAAGCAGTACCTGAAAATACAGATAAAAACCTTCCTCCCGCATCCCATAAGCCTCGGAGGGAAATACAAACGGCTCGATAGTCTCGACGGGCTCTTCATCGAGTAGGGCCACCGTGTCACCGTTGGGCCGGATATAAAGGCTTTGCTGGTAATCGGCATAAGCGGATACTCCGCCCTCGGGTTCGATGGTCGTCCCCTGGTTTCCTTCGGGTTCGACTTCGGCCAGGAGACTGTCCTGAGGACCGCCTTCTTTCACTTCGGCTCCCTTGGTCTTAGGGGCAGATCGCAATCGTTTCTGAGCCTCGGCGGCAAATTCGGAGTTGGGAAAAGAATCGGCATACTCCTTGTAAGCCAGGATAATTGAGGAATCCCCCGGGCTTTGATACAGCTCCCGGGTCAGAATAGTGTTGAACCGGGCATGCAGGTAATATTTAGAATCGGGGAAATTGTCGGTCACGTACTGAAAATAATGCAGGGCGGAATCGACCCGGTCTTCATCAACCAGGAAATTTTCCGCCTTTCTGAAATAATGCGCGGCATATCCGGTATCCGCGGCGGTCTCGCGTAAACCCAGCAGGTCCAGCGCTTCGGGGACATAATCCGAATGCGGATAGCGGCGCAGCGCCACTTTTAAAAGCGAGTCGGCCTTCGTTGTGTCCTCATAAAATTCCCGGGACATCTGGGAAAGGGCAATCATAGCTTTGGGGGCATCATAAGCGGTCGAGAAAGAATCAATAAGATACTGCAGCTCAAAGATAGCGGAATCGGGTTTGTTCAACTCGAACCAGTACAGCTCCGCCAGCAGATATTGGGTATAGGCCATTTCATCGATGGTGTCCTGGGTCGCGGCTGTATCAACCTGGATAGCTTGTGAAAAAGTCTCCAGTTTACCGATGGCCGAAGAGCGCTGCAGAGCCAGTGTCCCCACCGTGCTGCCCCGGGCATTTTCTACCGCCTTATCGTAAAAGTCCTTAGCCTCTTTGAGGTTATCATAATCATACTGATAGATCAAACCCAGTTGATAGTACGCTTCGCCGACATAATTCTTTCGTTCGATAGTATTGGTAATCTGGCCGTAAGTGGCCTCGGCCATTTCCAGGTCATCATCATACTCGTAGCCTTCGGCGACCTTCAGAAGCAACGCCCCCAGGGAGTCGAAATAAAGCTGATCCGCGATTAGGTCGTTGAGATAACCCAGGCCGTCGTTAATTCGCTGCATCCGGTAAGAACACAGAGCGGCCCGGTACAGTGCATGGTACCGGTCATTCTTGTCCGGCTCCATTCCCAGCACCTGCAGGTATCCTCCGAGGGCGTCCTTGAATTTAAAAGAGTTGAAATACCCGTCGGCGATATATATCTGAGCCTTTCTCTTGTTGATATCATCGCCCAGGGAATCACGCACAGCCTGTAAATACTTGTTGGCCTCCTCGTACTTTTCCGCCTCGAAATTATATTCCCCCAGCGCCATGGCGGCTTCGGATTTGAAATCGCGGCTGTATTTACTTTCGAAAATATTTCCGAACAGGCCCATAGCGTCTTCCATATCCCCCAGTTCAAGTTTCGTTTTGGCCAGGTAAAGCTGGGCTTCTTTGGTGAATTCGGATTCGGGATAATCAATCGTAAGCTCGCGCAGGCGCCGCTCCGCTTTTAAAAATTCCTCCGTATAAAAATACGACACCCCCAGAACGTAAAGGGCATCGTCATAATATTTGGAATGGGGGTAATTGTCGGTGACTTTAAGAGCCTTCTCAATTGCCTTCTTGTACTGGGCGGAATTGGGTCGCCCGCCTTTTTTCTTACGCGCTTTCTCCGCTTCGTTGAAGGATTTCTTGGCGTTGTAAAAAGTATTGTAATAAACACAGCCGGTCGAAGTACCAAATGCCGCCAGCATAAATACCAGCAGAAGAGTTTTAAGCGTCCTGTTTATTGTCATTTCGTAACCGTTAAATCCTTTTTATATTTATACAAGCGACTCTTAAAACGGACCGGGACAATTTCCTAACCACCGGCTTCTTCTTTGACGGCTGCCACCAGTTGCGGGAGAAGTTCCCCTGATTTGGCGGCAAAATAATAATCGGCCAGGGCTGTCAGCGGAGTTCGGTCCGGGTTTATCTCGACCAGAACGGCGCCGTTCTGCTTGGCCGCCACCGGCAGTGCGGCAGCCGGGTGAACCAGCGCCGATGTCCCTACCGAGAAAAAAATATCTGCCGATTCGGCTTTCTTGAAAGATTCCCGGATTACATCCTGAGGTAACATTTCCCCGAACCAGACCACCCCGGGACGCAATTTCTCGCCGCAGTGTTTACAGACAGCGATATCAGCCGGGTCAATCGCGGTCACCGAAGCGTCCGTCCGACGGCAACCGACACAAATATTCAGGTTGATATTGCCGTGCAACTCGAGTATATCCTCAAGCCCGGCCTGACGATGTAAACCGTCAACATTTTGTGTAATCAGGGTAAAATCCTCGAACCAGTTACGGAACTCACAGAGGGCATAATGACCGGGATTGGGTTTGACCTGACTAATCAATTCCCGCCGCCAGTTGTACCATTCCCAGACCAGCCCGGGGTCGGCCAGGAAGGCATTGAGGGTAGCCAGTTCCTCCGGACGGTATTGTTTCCAGAGACCGTCCTGACCCCGGAAGGTAGGTACTCCCGATTCGGCCGATATACCGGCTCCGGTTAAAACTACGCCTCGTTTAGATTTTTTAATTAGCCGGGCGACTTCTTTTAACATTGCTTTGAAGATATAACCCGACCCGTGAAAAAACAAAGAAAATATTATTAAGAGGGGATTTTTAAAAAATACGAAAAAAAACTCCCGGCAATCAATGCCGGGAGCTTTTTTATAGATAATCTACTTTCAGCTGTTGACGGCTGTCAGGGTGGGATTATTCTTGAAAACTTCCTCCAGACTTCCGGCCGAGAGGGTCATTTTAATCACGAACGGTTCCTGGGAAAGGGTTATTTCATAAACGTTGACCAGGGTGGTACCCTGATAAACTTTCTCGAAACCGCTTTCGGAGATGGATACCGTGAAAATCGGCATCTGCCAGACCGCTGTCGGCCGTTCACTGTCGAGCGTCACGGCGAGATTCAGATACTGGTCAACCAGGGCAATACTCTGAATTTGTTCGTGCGAGTTGTAAGCATCCAGGTAATAATTCTCCGGCCGCCGGTTATCAACCAGGACAAACCGGTCCTCGGCGTGCCCGGCCTGGAAATTGAAGTTACTTTCCACCCCGAACTTGACCGTTATCCGATCGGGGGCGGGACGGCTTATTTCATAGGTAATATCGATTTTATTCGATTTTACGTCGAAGGCGAACTTCTTGACCAGCCGGACGGGTACCGGCCCGCCGTAGCGCCAGAGATGACCGTCGCGGGTCATTGTTACCTGTCGCTTGGCGCTGTCAATTTCATAGGTGAAGGGTTCCAGGATAAAATCACCGTCCTCGCCGTAATGACCAGAGGAAAAGGCCTCGAAATCAACCCCGTCGCTGAAGAAATGGTCGATGAAGCCGCGTTTCAAATACCAGTCTTTGATAAGGTATTTGGCCAGCCCGACTTCTTTGGTTAAAATCTGGTCGTGTATCGAAGCGGTTTTATCTTTTTTCTCATCACTCTTTTTCACGGCCAAACTCAATTTTTTATGGTAGCCCTCGATACGGCGGGTCATGGTGTCGCTCAGGCAGAAATGGTACTTGTTGAGGGATAAATCGAGCAGAACTCCGCCCCGGCGGGGTTTGAATACGGCGGAGTAAGTATCGTTGGTGACGATTACCTCTTCGGAACCATCGGCATCGTAATCTCGGGTTTTGATTTTCAATCCGGTATCATGATTCAGGTTGCGGAGCTCAAAGTCAGCTTCGATGAGATGGCTGTATATTGCCCGGCGGATATGGGCCAGATAAAGACCGCCAAAAACCCCGTGCCAGTAAGGACAGTTACACTGACCGGCGTACAATTTTTCCCGGGCCGTCGCGGCCAGGTCGGTTTTGGTGGGATTCTTTTCCTCAAACGCGGCCAGTTTATCGGAAACCGCGAGCATTTTTTTATGCATCAAATTCGATTCTTCATACTTGGTAAGAAAACCCCGCCAGTGACCGCCGCGGACAAAACGCCCGTAACGCGTCTCTTGACCCTGTTCTTTGAGCCAGTTGATAAAATTCTCATACTCCAGGGAAGCATCGGTTGGCAGCGCCCAGTGTAACATCTCGGCATAAGAGGCGGTGGGCAGGTAAGCCCGGCCGGCTGGTTTCATCTCGGCCGCCTTTCCCAGCGGAACAATCTCCAGCCAGTCGGAATTCTTCTCGACCTCCTCAAAGAACTTGTAAAGCCAGCCGTCTTCGAAACAGTGTTTGTGAGTATCCGGCCAGACGCCGAACTTCTCTCCGTCGTCGGCGTAAACGGCCAGGCCCTCGGGATTGTCCTCCGCCTGGTTCTTCAACTCGGCGATGACCTCCTCCACCGAACCGAACGGAATCAAATAGCGCAAACGTTTTTGTATCGGCAGCAGCACCACCGTCCGGCCTTCGTTCTCGGTGACGAAGGGACCGGTTAGCTGACGTTGTTCCAGGCCGGCGTAAATAAAATGGGTGTCGTCAATAGGCAAATATTTCACTCCGGCCTCGGCCAGCACCCGGGGCAGGTGCGGTTCCCAGATGCGCTCGGTCAACCAGAGACCGTTTGGCGTCACCTCGAAATGTTTCTTGATATATTCACTGAGCATTTTAATCTGGCCGCGGGCGTCCCGTTCGGGAATCGATGTCAGGATAGGCTCGTAAAAACCGCCCGTCATCAGTTCCAGGCGACCCTTTTCCAAAAGCCGGTTGACCGCCTCGAAATACTCCGGATAGTTTTTAAGCTGCCAGTCCCAGAGAATGCCCGACTGGTGCAGGGCAATCGACAGAGACGGGAAGGTCTCAACCATTTTTAGAAACGGCGCGTAAGCGTTCCGGTGGGCGTCATCGAAAACGGCGTCGAAATTGCCCACCGGTTGATGGTTGTGAATACCGAAAGCAAGCTTGAATTTAGCCATAGGTTAAAATATTTCCACTTTAAGGTTAATATACTTACGGGGATTGGCCCGAATGTCGTTGATCAAATCGTCAAGGTTGTCGGTCGTACGGCGCAAATCATCGTACAATCGCCGGTCTTCAAGAAGCAACTGCAGGGTACCGTCCTGGGTATCGATGGCCTCGGCAAACCGCCGGGCGGTCGCCGAAAGGGTGTCCAGCTGCATAACGAATTTGTCGAGGTTGACCGTCACCCGGTCGAAACGCTGCAGGGAAGAATCCACGACGTCCTTATTTTTACTGATAAGGGCGCTCAGATTTTTCGAGGTGGCCAGAAAGTTGTCCGCCGTTTTATCCAGCTTGGCCTCGTTGCGCTCCAGGTAAGAGGCGACCGATGAGGTCACATCCTCGAGATTGCTCAAAGTGCGGTTGATTTTATCCAGGGCGGAATCGGAAGCGATACTGTTTTTAACCGAAAAGACCAGATTGCGCATCTCCGATATCATCTCCCCCATCAGACCGATAACTTCCGGGATCCCGGTATCGTTGTGGCCATCGATTATCAGGCTGTTATCGAATAGAAGACTGTCCTGACCGGGCGAGATAGCTATAAAACGTTCCCCCATAACGCCCATATTCTTAATAACGAATCGGGCATCCTGTTTGAGAACGACATCCTGATACAAAAGCAGTTCCACCAGAACACCCTCACCGGTCAGTTCCAGGCGATTGACTTTTCCCTTGTGAACACCGGAAACGGTAACCTTATCCCCCACCGAGAGGGTGCCGACATCATCATAGCGAACCAATATCCGCTGGGCGTTTCTCTCAAGCTTATAACCCTGAAGCCAGTATAGAGAAACCCCGACCAAAATGATAGCCAGGAGGATAATTATACCTACTCGAAACTCTACGTTATCTTTAACAGCCATATCATTTATTTTATCGGTAACTGTCTGTTATTTCTTAAATTAACAAAAAAGACAAGCCCCCGGTTCACAGTGAATCGGCTATTGATAAATAATTTTCATAGCGAAAAAGGCTGATTTTACCTTCCTTAAGCGCTTTTTTCACGGCGCAGCCCGGTTCGTGAGAATGGCTGCAGGGATTAAAACGGCACTGCCCCCAGTACGGTTCGAACTCGGGATAAAAATGGGGCAAATCCTCCTTTTGCACGTCCCACAGGCCCATTACTTTCAGACCGGGTGAATCCACCACATAACCGCCCGAAGGTAACTCATATAACTCAACCCGGGTGGTGGTGTGTTTGCCCCGGTTGGAATATTCGGAAACTTCACGGGTTTTGATATTCAGGCCGGGAATCAAAACGTTAAGGAGGGTTGATTTCCCCACTCCGGAATGACCGGCCAGCAAAGTTCGGTGCCCGAATAGGTTTTTTTTCAAGTCCTCAAATCCCTGCCCCGTCTGGGCGGAAACCTTCAAAACCGTACAACCAATTGCCCGGTAGGCGGATACGACCTCATCGAAATCATCCGGTAGTTCCAAATCCAATTTGTTTATGATAATCAAAGGTTCCATCCGCCCGATTTGCGCGGCAATCAAAAACCGGTCGATCAGACCGGTTTTCAAGGGCGGCGCCGCCAGCGACACCACCGCCGCCAGCCGGTCGAGATTGGCCGCAATAACCTGCTTGACCAGTTCCCTTCCCTTGGCCGGACGGAAAAACGCTGTCCGCCGCTCCAGAACTTTCTCGATAACGCCCCTCTTACCGTCGATTCGGGAAAACAGGACATCATCCCCCACCGCCACCGGCGTGGTGTTTTGCGCTTCCTGCTTGACGTTCCGCCGCACCTCGCATTTGAAACACTGATGGTCCTCTGAGCTGACTTCGAAAAGCCGACCCCGAACCGCCACTACTATCCCCGGTTCCGCTTTTTCCATAGTGTTATATATTAATCTTTCCCGTTCGAGGTATCAAGCAATTGTTTGGGACTGTTAATTTTATATATTTCGTTATTTTCCGCTGCGGAATAAAAAATAATTGCCATTTCGAACCAATTATTGATTAAATACTATAATTGAAATTGAAGGAATAATTTTGTATCCTGTAATAAATT
>JAFGNW010000238.1 GCA_016926795.1 Candidatus Zixiibacteriota bacterium | reverse complement strand
CGCTCAAGCGGGGGGGTTTGTTTTGCGAGGCGGAGGATAGCCATTCACTGAATTCGCTGAAATTTGACACGTCGGAACTGTAAACCGCGGCGATAATCAAGGGTACGAAAAGGCAGACGGTGAAAGTAATACCGTAAATGATTCCGGCCGTAAGGCGGTTTTTGAAATTAAAATCGCTGGTGATGATGATTATCCCGAGAGCTATTGAGGGCGCCAGAAGCAGGGCTGTCAGCCAGTAAAAACAGGCCAGGGCATGAAAAAGGCCTATCAGGGCGCCGTATATAAAATATTTTTTTCGTTCGGTAACGTCTATCATTTTAACGAGCATAAAAATACAGCAAATTAAAAAGAAGATGTTACCGGGATAGGAGGTGACGTTTATATTCCAGAACCAGAAATTAAAGGTAAAGGCCAGACCAAGAGCGGCGAGCGCTGCCAACTTGAGCGAACGGGTTAGACGGAAAACCGCCAGTAAAAAAACCCCCACGCCCAGGAAACCCAGAACCGAATTAAAAACCTGGAAGACATAAACCGCACGAACGTTTATTCCCAGCACACCGAGAGCGCCGTGTATCAAACGCCCGGTCGGGCAGTAGAGCAAACGAGCGGAGAACGACCAGAGTTTGGCGTTGGAGGCAGTTTCGACCTGGTTGGAATAACCGAGCCCGTCGCCGTTGTAATTGGCCGTCCCCAGACCCAGGTACAGGAGAGCTATAAGCACCATGACGCTAATCAACACCGGCATTAGGAGAGGTTTGCCGGCGGCAAAAATACCGGTAGTTTTATCGGTCAGCATCTTCTCTCCCTTTCAGTTTTTCGGTAAGTAATTCTATTTTATTTTTTAACAGGGATATCTCCTGGGCCATATCTTTATTCTGGTCGGTCTGCCGGGAAATAACCACGGTGATATGCAAAAATATCAGTACGCCGAAAAAGATAATCACCAGGAGCAGGATAGCCGGGGCATAAAAGACGCCTACGGCCTTGGCGATAATATCCAGCAGGTCCCGCCATACGGCAAAGACAATCAGGGCCAGGCTGCCGATCAGCCACATGATACTGTATTCTTCGCGCAGCTTGCGTTTGCGGATGAGGGATATGATAAAGAAAATTATCAAGAGGCAGGCCGCGATAGCCAGAAGCTGGATACGCAGACTCATCATGATTTTTTCTCCTTGAAACAGGGTTTACGGGAAAAAGCGATAACACTGGCCATCAGAACCTTGACCATGTAGTAAATTGAACCGAAAACCTTGATCGAAGAACTTCCTCCTTCGCGTTCTTTCATCATCACCGGAACTTCCAGTAATCGAAATCTGTTACGGTACAGCTCCACCACGGCTTCCGGTTCGGGGTAATCCTGGGGATAGTAACGGGCCAGATACTCAACTGCGGCTTTGTTATAGGCGCGGAAACCCGAGGTATTGTCGGTGATTTTACTTCTCACCAGCATCGAATTTACCAGTTTGAAAACACCGATTCCGATACGGCGAGGAATATTACTTTTAAAACTGCCGGCTCCCAGAAAGCGGGACCCGATAACGACATCAGCCTCGCCATCGATAATCGGTTTTATAATCTTTTCGATTTCACAGGCCATGTGCTGACCGTCGCCATCGAATTGAATGGTGATGTCGTAACCGTTGTCTCGGGCGTATTTAAGGCCGGTCTGAACGGCGCCGCCGATACCCAGATTAATTACCAGGTTGATAACCGTTTCATTTAATTTGCGGACTATGTCACCGGTACTGTCATCCGAACAGTCATTTATAACTACTATTTTAATCGCTGGCTGGTGTTCTTTAAGGTCCTTGATAACCGCCTCAATATTATCTTCCTCATTGAAAGCCGGCACAACCGCTACGATTTTATGAGACATTGAACCTTCCATGTGCAAATAGTATGTCGATTAGAAATCCCGGATATTTTATGATTAAATAAAAATTTACGATACATCCTGTCAAGTTTTATTTAACCTTAATGCTTTCATGTACTTATGTATTATTATCGTCCTGAACTCTATATTTTTTTACGACGACCCGTGTATCAGTTTTTCGTACAGCCAGATTATTTCCAGGCGCGTTTTTTCCCGAAAACTTAAAGTCCTCTCACCTTCCCGGTGGAGCCTGAGATAATCCAGGATTTCGCTGGCGGGAACGAACCAGCCCTCTTTGGAGGCCAGGTATTTCATATGTTTTCTAAAGGTGGCATTGAGGGAATCATCCTTGTAAAAGTCGCGGGCCAGGTGAGTATAGACCAGGCAAACGCCCCCTTCCTCTTCAAGCCGGTCAACGTTTTCCTTCGTTAAAAGCTCGTTCATCCTGTAGACATCGGCACCCTCGGAGGAATGAAACCAGTAGTTTACATAAGGTTTATCGGGATTAAAATACGGGAAGGAGGGATTTATTTTAAGCAGATTGATGTCATAAAAACTGAAATTAACGACATAGGTGACATAATCCCGGACGAGATCCCCCCAGAAATATTCCGAACCCGGGACATGTCCGTAATATTTTTTATTCGAAAACATCCAGCGATATAAAAGTTTGAAAGGATAGAAACTGAATTTGTCCTCTCCCCAGTAAAGGTTGTCGGTGTTGACGGCATGGTTAATATGAATGTTGGGATACGCCCCGAACGTTTCTTTGTATTTTTCGAAAGCAGGGATAATCTCTCCTCGTTTAGAATCGCCTCCCCGGGCACCGTGTAGAGCTATCTCAAACCCTCTGCTCTGCAAATCCAGGATATAGGCGGTGTAAGCCGAATCACAAAGACAGGCTCCCCTGTTAGCCCATTGGCTGGTATCGTTGGAGGGCAAAACCCAGACGGTTTTGGTGGTTCGAAGACCCAGTTCGTCGAGAAATTCATAGACGGGTTTGATGTTTTCAAGAATGGCGTTGTCGGTATCGTCGACTATGGTAAAGGCGAACTTTTTACCGTCCGGGAAAGTAATTTCCGGGTACGCGGGCGGGTAGAGAAAATAAACACAAAACAGAATTAAAATCGCTGCGAAAGACAATGATATTTTTTTGAAGGTCAATTTAATTTGCATTTTTACTCCGTGCCTTTCAAATAAAAGCATTATTGAGTAAATCAAGAAATGTGCTTTTATTTATATAATATTTAATATCGAAAGAAAACATTTTTTTATAAATGTTTTCAAAAAAAATGAGCCGCCATAAATTTAGTTGGTATCCGGCCGTACGGGTAGTTATATTCCCTCTTGAAAGGTAACGACAATCGATGAATATCCTTGGAATATCAGCCTTTTATCATGACAGCGCCGCCTGCCTGGTGAGGGACGGGCAAATAATCTCGGCCGCACAGGAGGAGCGATTCAGTCGCGTAAAACACGACCAGTCTTTCCCCGTGGACGCAATCCGGTTCTGCCTGGAGCACAGCGGTCTTGAAAGCCGCGATCTCGATTATGTCGCCTTTTACGAGAAGCCGTTTTTGAAATTCGAACGGATTCTGGAAACCTACCTGGCTTTCGCTCCCCGGGGTTTTCAGTCCTTTATCAGGGCCATGCCATTGTGGTTAAAAAAGAAAATCTGGATGAAAGAATTGATTCGGCGCGAACTCGGGTACGAGGGCCCGATTCTTTTCCCGGAACATCACCAGTCCCATGCCGCCGCGGCCTTTTTCCCCTCGCCTTTCGACGAGGCGGCCTTTTTGACGATGGACGGGGTGGGGGAATGGACCACCACCAGCTATGGTATCGGCCGGGACAACCGGGTGATCATTAATGCTGAAGTAAAATTTCCCCACTCTCTCGGATTGTTGTATTCGGCGTTTACTTACTATACCGGTTTCAAGGTCAATTCCGGCGAAT
>JAFGNW010000237.1 GCA_016926795.1 Candidatus Zixiibacteriota bacterium | reverse complement strand
CAAGAAAAACAGTAGTGCCGTTCTGGTTTAAAAGCGACCAGAAGATGGAATCGTTACCCACCCCAAACACCAGGAACTTGCAGGGCGCTTTCTTTTGAATGGTTTTCATGATAAGCTGAAGTTACCGGGCAGTCATCTGGATGCCGTTGAGCAGCCGCACGGCGACAATAAGAGGCAGCGAGGGCCGGTTCCGGGCCAGTTTGATAACGGGTACCACCAGCATTTTTTCAAGACCGGTCTTTAGCAGGTTCCTCATGTCTTTCCTTCTCCGTAACAGTTGACCGGTACTATACTTAATTTGCACCGGCTTGTCAATCATTGAAAAAAGACGTTACGAAAAGTTAATCGCAACATCAGTCTTTCAGAGATAACATCTTCAACCCGGGTGCAACGAAATGCAGGTATCGAATCGAATGAACAAATAAAAAAACCCCGGTTCATAAAAACCGGGGTCATCTCAAAAGGAACAAAGAAGTTAATCTCAAATTCCTCTGCCTGTATCCACTCATTAATATTATCGGATAAAATCGGTAATAATTTACAGAATTTTTTTACTGATTTTAAAAAGCCCGGAATAAAGCCTAAATCGAGCGGACGGGCATTTTCTGGGGGTCGTCAATCAGGATATTTTCCTTGACGGAATAACCCTCGGCGTATCTCACTCCCGCCAACAAACCCAGGTAATGATTGCGGGTGTGCATGGAATCATAGATGGTGGTGCCGGGATGGAAGATATTTTTCTGGCCGTTTTCCAGCATCTCCTGAAAAGTCTTGTCATCGTTGTTACCGAACTGTGATTTATAAGCCGACACCGCTCTTACCTTCTGCTCGAATTCTTCGGAAATATCGACAAGAAAAGAATATTCCGAGTTGCGATAGTACGAAGCATAGATAATTTTACGCGGTCGGTAAGGCTCGCCGTCAAGGTCGATTTTCTTCAGTCCCGCCAGGAAGCAGGCGTCGAAACCCAGCCGATGACAGGCCAGGTGGTCGGGATGTCGCTGCTGCCCGTGGGGCAGGATAACCATTTCCGGCTGTGTCTCGCGAATTACCCGGGCGATTTTGAGTTTGTTCTCACGGTTATATTCCACCGCCGAATCTTTTATACCCAGGTTACGACGGAACACCAGTCCCATAATTTCCGCGGCGGCGGCGGCTTCCCTCTCCCGTTCAGCGTCGCTGCCGTAGGTCCCCATCTCCCCTCGGGTCAAATCGAGGGCGCCGGTTTGACGTCCCCGTCGAGCCATTTTGATTAGCAGGCCGCCCGAGGTTATTTCGATATCGTCGGGGTGGGCGGCAATCGCCAGAATATCGAGTTTCGTGTCAGCCATTTAAAACTTCCCCGTAAAACTTTTCATACTCCGAAACGATTTTGTCGGCCTTGAATTTTTTCAAGGCGTTGGCCGCCGCGGCTTTTTTAAACTCCTGCAACCGCAACGGATTTTTTAAAAGTGCAACACCAGCGTGCGCCATCGAGGCGGTATCCCCCACCGGGAAAAGATAGCCGTCCTGGTAATCCTCGACCACTTCCATCAGGCCGGTGCCCGAGGACCCTATAACCGGTACACCGCAGGCCAGGGCTTCCAGCGCGGCCAGACCGAACGATTCCTCGGCGCTGGGCATCAAAAACAAATCCGAACAGGGCAGGACCGCCTCCACCCGGCTCTGGCTGCCAAGAAAAATAACTTTGCCACTCAGGTTGCTCTTGTTTATCTGGCGGCGGGCCATTACCGTTTCGGGTCCCTCGCCGATAAGCAACAGTCTGGCCGGGACTTCGTGCGAAATTCTTTCAAAAATATCGATTACATCGGGGATGCGCTTGACCGGACGAAAATTAGAAACGTGGGTAATAAGAAATTCGTTGTCGTTGACAAATTCCGTTTTGGTGCACTGGCTGCCGCCCGGGTTGAAACGCAGTTCATTGAAAAAGTTGTGCACCACCCGGATTTCTTTCTCTATTTTGAATACCTCCCGGGTTTCATCGGCCAGGTATTTCGATACGGCGGTGATACCGTCGGAGGCGTTGATGGAAAAGCGGGTAATATCGTAATAGGAGGGGTCGGAGCCGACGAGAGTAATATCCGTTCCGTGAAGAGTGGTGATGATTTTGGGCAGTTTTTCATTACCGGCTGACAGCATCTGTTTGGCCAGGTAGGCACAGGCGGCGTGCGGAATGGCATAATGCATATGCAGAATATCGAGGTCAAAATTGCGCGTGACCTCGGCCATTTTCGAGGCCAGCGTCAGGGTGTACAGCGGAAACTTGAACAGCGGGTACGAGGTCGTGTCAACTTCATGATACATGAGGTTGGTCTGGAACCGGTCCAGCCGATAGGGCGTGGCGTACGAGATAAAATGCACCGTGTGCCCGCGAACCGCGAGTTCATGACCGAGCTCGGTGGCTACAATTCCCGAGCCGCCCGCCACCGGATAACAGGTAATACCGATATTCATAACTTTCAGACAAACTCCGACATTTTTATAATTTGGTGAGCTTTTTGTTCGCTGTCAATCTTTTCATAAAGGAAAGGAATAATCCCGAAACCGTATCGGGCGATAAAATAGGTGATATTAATTGACCTTTCCTGCAAACCCCGGTTGGGACAGACGGCATTCCGGAGCCGATAAATTTTATCACGCGTTTCCTGGGATTTCTTCTTGTGCGCCGCGAATACCTTGCTCTCGAAAGCTTTCAGGTTATAATCAATTTTACCGTAAATCTGTTCGGCGAACTTTTTAAGCGAGGCATCAAATTCAAGCGAGGTATTTTTGAATTCATCAAAGGCGTCTTTGACGCTTTTATGAAGGGTCGCGTAATTATTCTCCAATTTTTCGGGGAAAGACCGTTCCAGGACCCGGTTGACCGCCTGCTCGATATCGCCGGTCAGGTCGTCGAAAGATATCTCATATTCATCCATTTGCTTTTCGAATCTTTTTTCGAGCACCGTCAGCGTGGGGCGAGCCTGGTGACAGGGCGCGGGCAGACCAAACAGTTCAAAAATCGGATTTATCTGCGCCAGGTAAGCTATCTCCGAGGGACCGCCTTTCTGCGCCAGGGTCGGGAAAAGATAAGACTGTAAAACCGGGCGGGTCATAACATCGGGAGAAAACAGTTGCGGTGTCTCACGCAGACAGTTTAACAGCTCATCGCGGGTCACGGTCTTTTCACCGCAGGTGAACCGGTCACCGTCGCGCATAACCGGCTTACGGCCGTCGTGGTTATAAAAAAAATGCGTGGCGTTCTCTTTTTTCTCAACCTGGATATGGTACCCGGCTTTGAGGATAGCGTCGTTGGTGTTTTGAATGCGGTCGTGCAGGTCGTCCTGACGGTTTAAAATTGTCTCAAAAAACGGGATAGCATACCGTTTCACCTCCGGGTCTCCGGGGCTGAACAGGACCAGCCCAAAATCCCTGAAAAGCCCGGCTGTTATTTTGCCGAAGGCGGTAACGAAGGTATCTCCCGGAGTATAAGAGCGGTCGATAAGGTCGAACAGCTCCGGGGTGAAATCGCTCTCCCCCAGACATTCCCGGGTCTTATCCAGAGCCCGGCTCAGTTCCTCACGGTCGGAGAAATATATTTCCGCAATGGGCAGTTCTTTTTCGGGCGGCGTGGGATAAGTTATTTCGCACGGTTCGGAAGCCCGGTTTAGAAGGAACATGTGGTTGACTTCGTCGAAATCATGGTCATCGCCGGCAATCCAGAAAACGGGAATCACCGGTCGCTTTAATTTCTGTTCATAAAGTCGGGCGGATTTGAGGATACCCAGCATTTTGACAATCGAGAAAAGGGGACCGCCCAGTAAACCGGCCTGCTGCCCGGCCAGGACGCACACCGCTCGAGGGTTTTTCAGTCGTTCAATATTTTCCATTGTCTTGGGAGAGGCGCCGTAAAGCTCGTTTTGTTTACGAAGGATGGCGGCTATTTTTTCGCGGTCGAACGTCACCCGGTCCAGTATCTCAGCTACTCGCTCGAGATTGTCGGCGAGGTAAAAATGTTTTGGCGGGTTTTTGCCCGCCAAAAAATCCAGAAAGATGTCTTTGTAGCCCAGGTTCTTACCGGGGGTTATCAAATTTGGTATCAACGGCAAATTCCTTCTCGATGGACGCCCGGTCCATTTTCTTTGTCCTTCTGAAGATTTTCTTACTGAAGAACTCCACAATATCGTCAATCAACGTATAAACTATCGGAACCACAACCAAAGTCAAGAGAGTTGAAGAAATCATACCGCCCATGACCGCGCGGGCCATCGGGGCGCGCAATTCCGCTCCGGGACCCAGCCCCAGGGCCAGCGGCAGCATCCCGAAAATAGTCGCGAAAGTCGTCATCAGAATCGGCCGCAGTCTTATCGGTCCCGCAATTAAAATAGCTTCCTTTCTTGGAACACCTTTTTCCCGCTGTTGTTTCACGAAATCGATCAAAAGAATGGCATTTTTGGTTACCAGACCCATCAGCAGTACGATGCCTATCAGGGACATTATCGACAGGGAATCGTTGAAAATCAGAAGACCCAGGATAGCACCGATAAGTGAAAGCGGCAGGGAAAACATAATCGAAAACGGGTCGAAAAACGATTCATACTGCGAAGCCAGGAGAAAATAAATAAAGATAACCGCCAGAAGCAGAGCTTTGAAAATGTTCTGGAACGATTCCGTCATGATTTCCTGGGTCCCCACCGGCGCGATGACGTATCCGGGGGGCAGTTTTATTTCCTCTCCCACCCGGGCCATAATTTGCTGACTAATCGTTCCGGCAAAATAACCGGTCAGGACGTTGGTATTAACCCGGGCCTCCCGCTGGCGGTCAAAGCGCATGTATTCTCCAATTGAGGTCTGCCGGTCCAGGTGCGCCACCCGGCTCAGGGGAACCAGGAAGGGATCCACACCCGGAACCTCCTTATTGCTTTCGACCAGAATGCGCCCCAGGTCGGACATGGACGAGCGGTACGATTCATCGAGCTGGACGCGGACGTCGTAATCCTCGTCACCATCCTTGAATCTCGTAACCACGTCACCCTCGACAAAATACCTGACCGACTGGTGAACCAAAGCCAGATTCAAACCCAGGTCATCGGCCAGTTTGCGGTCGATATCAACCCGGATTTCCGGTTTTCCTTCCTGAAGGGTGTTATCGATATCGATTGTACCCGGTACGGTATAAGCGATGTTCTGAACTTTATGCACGAGCCGGGCCAGTTCGTCGGGGTTTTCACCGCGGATGGAAAGCTCGACCGGTTTACTGCCGCCGGCATGCCCCTCTTCGATACCGATAGAATATTTAATCCCCGGAATATCGCTGATCAGATTTCTTACCGAATCAGCCAGCATTTTAGCCGATAAAATTCTTTCCTCGACATCGACCAGTTGAACCAGAATATTACCGTCCGTCACGGGATTGTTCCCGGCGCCGATCGTGACATAACGGTTGGCCACTTCCGGAAGACCCATCACGATATCTTCTATTTTGGAAAGAACGTTCGAAGTCCCTTCAAGGTTGGTACCGGGAGGTGTTTCGACGCTGATATATAATTTACCCTGGTCGGTTTCCGGGAAAAACTCCGAGCCCAGGAAACTGCCCAGCACGAGAGCAAGAACAAAGGTCACGGTAGCGATCAGAATGACCAGCCAGCGGTGGTCGAGGGCCGAGGCCAGAAGAGTTTTATAACGGGGTTTAAAAGCGTCGAAAAAGACGTTCCAGTAATTTAGCACCTTGAAAATCGGATGCCAGATTTTACCCGGCAAAGTGGTTCCGCCCCGAGCCAGAAAATCTCCGTTCTTTTCCGCTTTTTCCGGTCTCAACATTCTCGAGGACATCATGGGGGTCAGGGTGAAAGCTACGAACAGGGAAATCAAAATGGCAAAAGCCACCGTCATGCCGAACTGGTAGAAGAAGCGGCCGACAATGCCTTCCATGAAAGCTACCGGCAGGAACACCACCATGATGGAAAACGTGGTAGCCATAACCGCCAGACCGATCTCCCGGGTACCATCGTAGGCGGCCTTGAAAGGTGACTTCCCTTCACTTAAATGTCGATAAATATTTTCCACCACCACAATAGCATCGTCGATTAAAATACCGACCGCCAGCGAAAGGCTCATCAGGGTCATGGTGTTGATGGTGAAGTTAAGAAACTTCATAGCGGTAAAAGTCGCCACCAGGGAAATGGGAATCGAAAGACCGGTAATTATCGTGGGACGGTAGTCCAGCAGAAAGAGGAATATGACCAGCACCGCGAGAAAAGTCCCGAGACGAATATTAAAGAGGATTTCGTGTACGGAATCCTCAATCCAGGTCGAATTGTCGTTGACAACAACAATCTTCATATCCGGGGGCAGTTCTTCGTTCAACTGAGCCAGGACAGCTCTGATTTGCTGCGCCAGGTCGACGACGTTTGCTCCGGACTGCCGCGTGATTTCCAGGCCCAGAGCCGGATTGCCGTTGTAACTTGAAAGCGACCTTTGTTCGACCACGGTATCGATTACGCGGGCGATATCTTTCAGGTAGATCGGCGTACCCTTTTCGTTTTTGACTATGACATCATTAAAGTCGGCGACGTTGTTAACCCGTCCCTGCATACGCACCAGGTACTCGGTCGCGGCTTCATCGACGCGCCCGCCGGGGATTTCCAGGTTGGCGGCCGTTACACTCTGCTGCACCGCCTGCACCGATACCCCGTACGCCTCCATCTTTTCAATATCCAGGGCGATACGAATCTCCCGTTCCGACGAGCCGACCATGGTTACCTGGCCGACCCCGGAGACGGTTTCAAGCCGCGGTTTGATTTTATCCTTGGTAATCTGAGTCAATTCCCTGGGGGGGCGCTTCCCCGAAATCACCAGCGACATGATAGCTTGCGCCTCGGGGTCGAACTGGCTGACAATCGGTTCTTCGATATCTTCGGGCAAATCCCCTCTGACCGTCGCAACTTTTTCACGGACATCCTGGGCGGCTACGGCACCCTCCTTCTCAAGCTCGAACTCAATGAAGGAAAACATATAACCTTCCCGGGAACGGGAGGTTATATGACGCACTCCGGAGATCTGATTGACCACCTCCTCGATTTTATTGGTGACCTCCGTCTCCACCGTTTCCGCCGAAGCTCCGGGGTAAACCGTCTGGACGACGACAAAGGGAAAATCGACGTTGGGCATCAATTCGATCGGCAAACCAAAATATGAAAACAAGCCCAGCACCAGCAGGGCGCCGATCATCATGGTAGCAAAAACCGGTCGTTTAATTGATATTTCAGAAATTTTCATCGTTTATTCTTCCCAGGTTGTAATTTTCACATTGCTGCCTTCCTGGAGATAATCCTGACCCAGTATCACCAGGGTATCGTTCTCCTGAAGACCTTCGGTAATCACGACCCGGCCATCGATTTCCGGCCCAACCGAGAGTTCCCTTTTAACAGCCTTGTTGTTGCTGACCACGAAAACCGTCGGCTTGTTATCCAGTAACAATACGGCGCTGCGCGGAATAAGAATTACATTCTCCAGACGTTCGAGGATGATATCCACCCGAACAAACATGCCCGGTTTGAATAATTTTTCCTCATTATCCAGAATAACCTCAATTTGAAACGAACGGGTTTGCGGGTCCGCGGAGCTGGCGACCGAGACTATCTTGCCGGGAGCTTTATAGTTGAAAACGGTCGAAGAGACGACCACTTCGGCCCCTTTTTTGAGGTATTTGATTTCATCGGAGTTAACTCCGAATTTTACCCGGAGTTTATCCGTCGAAGCAACCGTAGCCAGCTTCTGGCCGATATTGACGAAGTCTCCTTCGGAGACATTAATCACCGTAACAATGCCGGTAATCGGCGACTGGATATCGACGAGTTTACTCACCGCCTCGAAATTAGCCCTGGTCACCTCGTATTCAGTCTTCGCCGCGTCGAACTGGGATTCCGCAATAGCTCCTTCTTTATAAAGATAATCCATCTTGGTATAGTTTTTCTCAGCATTCAAAAACAGGGAACGGGTTTCGTTATAACGGGAACTGGGACCCAGCCGGTCCAGAGATATCAGTACCTGGCCGGTGGTCACCCGGTCACCTTCCCGGACTTGAATATTTTCCACCGATTCAGCCAGTTTGGCATAAATATCCGCCTGCTTTTCACCTTCGAGCGAACCGGTATAAGTTTTAACCATGTCCTGGGCTGTTTTTTTCGTCAACAAAACCTTAACCGCCAGAACCTGCTCGGCTTGGCTCTGTTGATTTTCATTTTTATTACCACAAGTTAAACTTAAACCGGCTAAGAGAATAATAACCAGACTGTTTCGAATAATGTTATTCCTGTTCATAATCTTTTTCCGTATTATTTATGTCAATAGTTGTAGCTTTTTTCAAACCTGCTTTGGCCTGGCGAAACATAAAGAGAGCTTCCGCCAGGGCTGTACGGGCATCGGTCAGGGCGGCCTGGGCCGAGAGTACCTCGAGCTGAGTACCTACCCCCGACTCGTATCTCAGGTTGGCGATTCTGAGCCCTTCTTCGGCCTGGGCGATCGTCACCCCCTGGATATCAAGAGATTTTTTCGCCTGGAACAGCGCGTCATAAGCCGCCTCGACCTCAAGACGGATATCATCGCGCACCTGCCGCTCAGCCAGTTTGGCCTGGTTGTACTGGGCTTTGCTGGCGCTGACTTCGCCGAAGGTCAAACCACCGTTAAATATCGGTAAACTCATCGTAACCCCGGTCGTCCAGGACCGACTGTTGTTTTCTTTGAGAGTAAAGTCATCGGAAACCCCCTGCCAGCCGTATTGCATGAAAGCGTCGAAACTCGGATAAAAACCGCCTTTGGCGACCCTGATTGCCCTTTGCGAAATTCTGGTCAGGTACTCGGCCTGGATCATTTCCGGTCGTTCTTTGACGGCTTTAGCGACCAGCTCTACAAGCGGGAGCAAGCCGGTCAGGGAGGTATCATCTTTTTCCTCGATGATGGCTATCTCGTCGTTGAGGTCATAGCCCAGGTAGGATTTAAGGCGTTTCTTGGCCAGATTGACATCGGATTCGGCCTTAATCAAAAGCGGCTTGAGGTTATCTCGTTCAACCTGGGCGCGCAGGTACTCGTACTTCGAGGCCATGCCCTGGTTGAATTTTTTCTCGGCCACATCAAAATTGTGCGAGTTGGCCTCGAACGCTTTTTTATAAACCTCCCAGCGGGCGCTTTCCAGGATGGTGGCATAAAAGAGTATCTCGGCATTGTAAACAACTGAGGCCTTGACCGCCTCCGCTCCGTTGACGGCATAACGCCTGTAATCCTTGGCAATCTTATAGGCGGTGAACACCTTACCGCCGTGCCAGAGGGGCTGCTGTACCGACAAACCGTAACTGAAGTTGTTTTTAAAACCGAATTTCATTTCCTCAATTTCATCGCCGAACTGAACGAACTGTGACGGAATTTTCAGGTTGCGGGAATAATCGACACTCAAATTTACCTGCGGCAGAGCTCCCGAACGGGCTTTGGTAACCTCCGACTGGGCCAGAGAAATATCCTCGCGAGCCGAAAGATAGCCGCGGTTGAATTCCAGAGCCCGCTGACGGATATCGTTTACCGTCAAGGCTATCTCAGCCCCGGTTGAAACCGAAGGGCTCATACTTATTAATAGAGAGAAAAACAGGAGCGATGACAGTTTCTTAGCGCTCAAAGTTGTCTTTTCATTCTGTCTTCCGTTCATTTTATACCCTTTGTTATCTTCGCGGTCAGAATATCAAAATTAAAACATGTTTCTATAAATTTAATCTGCTTTTCCTCATCGACAATCGAAGGGGCGAACATTTTCATAACCGATAGACCGTCGTGGAGGGCAAAAATAAAAATGCCCAATTGCTGCAACATCTTTTTATTCATCGTGAAGGCGGGATCCATATTTTCGGAAAAAAGCTTCAACCCTTCCTCCATCTGCCGGCTGATATACTTTCTTATTCGGGCTATCCGGAAACTCTGGGAATAAATGTCCAGCATATCCTTGATGGCGGGCTCGTCCACGCCATGGTGATGATGCAGCATCAGTCTCAGGAAATCAATTGGGGTCATGTTTTTCTTTAACCGGTCCACGAAGGTTTCACTCATTTTTTCGGACAGTCTTTTGACCAGCTCGAAAAGAATATCTTCTTTGTTTTTGAAATGATGATAAACCGACCCCTTGGTCAGGCCGGCCTTGCGAGCGATTTCCTCGGTGGTCGTAGTCTTATAGCCCTTTTTTAGAAACAGTTTTAACGCGGCCTTTAAAAGCTGTTCGCGCCTTTTTTCAGGTGGCATCTTAGGGCTTTGCTTTATTTTGGGCATTTTTTAACCTTAATTAAATTTTAATACAACCTTAACAAACCTACCGGTAGGTATATGTTAGATACCCAGGAGTAGGTAAATAAAATATATTGTCGGTAAAATTTGTCAAGATAATTAACGATGTTTTTTAATTAATGTTCCGGAAAAAAGTTAAAACCACTTCTTTTTGCGGAAAAAGAAGAGCATCCCGAGCACCACCAGGAATATAATCCCCAGCGAGACAAAATAACCGTGCTCGAAATTGAGTTCGGGCATGTTGGCGAAATTCATCCCCCAGAGACCGACCAGGAAAGTCGGCGGGATAAAAATAGCCGAAAGAATGGTCAAAAACTTGATAATCTCGTTGGTTTTGGTGGAAACCGACGAATAGTATACTTCCAGGGAGGAGTTGAGAATTTCCCGATGGGTGTCGGCCATGTCGTTGATGCGCACCAGGTGGTCGTAAATGTCCGAGAAATAGACGCTCAGGTTTTCGGATATGAGCGAGTGGCTTTTGCGGGACAAATGGTTGACCGCCTCTTTCTGCGGCATGACGATACGCTTGAGCTGGACGATATCCCGGCGCAGCGTGAAAATCGATATCAGCGTATCCTCGTTGTGCTCCCCCAGCACGTCCTCTTCAACCTGGTCCACCTCGTACTCCAGAATATCCAGAATGGTGTTGTAATTATCGACGACGGTATCGACGATGGCGTGAAAGAGATAGTCCGCGCCGCGGGAAATCAGCCGCTCGTCGCGTTCCGCCCGGTTGTAAAGGTAATCGAAAATACGGTGCTCGTCGTAATGGACGGTTACCAGGGTATTGCGGCTCAGGAAGAAATCCAGCTCGCTGACTTTCAGGTCCTCTTCCCGACCGATGAAATCCACCAGTTGAAAAACCATGAAGAGGTATTTTTCATAGTCGTCGATTTTGGTGCGGGCTTTTTCCGAAATCACGTCCTCGACTGCCAGGGGGTGAAATTTGAAATCATGGGTCAGAATAAACGATTCCTGGTCAGTGGGTTTGCACATATCGACCCAGAGAATGGAATTCTCGACCTCGGCCAGTTTGTCGAAATCGGCGATACCCTCGAGGACTTTAACGCCTTCACCGGGAAGATAATAAAAAGACTTAATCATACCCGCTCCTCCGCTTCCTCAATCAGGGAGCCGTCTTCGTTAATCTGGTCGAAAATAACTTCCTCGCCGTGCCTGGTTTTAATCTCTTTCAGGGAGGTTTTATCATAATGGATAAAAGTCGCCCCCAGGGCGAAAATAGGCAGCAGGTCCAGCAGGTGCAGAGCCAGCGAGAAGAGCACCGCATCGGACCGCCCGATGGAAAAAGCCGAGAGAGAGACGCTCACAGCCACCTCGAAGGTTCCGGCGTTGCCGGGGGTAATGGGTACCATCAGGACGACCGTATTGATAATCATCACCACCGCCGCCGCGGCCAGGGGTAGTTGGAATCCGAAAGAGCGTATCAGGAAATATATCACCAGCATATGGCACCCCCAGATGACCAGCGAAATCAGCAGCGAGCCGAAAATATGCTGGCTGGAGCGTAAAAGCTCCATCCCTTTGGTAAAAGACCGGATAAACTTCTTGACGGTGATATAAATTCCCGGCCAGCGCTCCCGCAGATGACGCCGCCCGAAATTCTCCAGCCGGTACTGGTTGTGGAGGGTCAGATAAAGACCGGTTATGATTATGACCGTCGCGCCGGATATTATATAACTGAGCGAACGGTACTCGGCCGGGAAGGCGAAAGCCAGAGAAGTCAGCAAAATGAATATAATCAAAGTGGCGGCGTCAAAAAGTATCTCCAGCAAAATCGTCGAAAAAATTACGGTTTTACGCAGGCCTTCCTTCCGTGAAAAGAGGATCAGCCTCCCGACCTGGCCGGTCAACACGGGCATGATTATATTCAATATCTGGCCGGCCGAATAGATTGAAATCGCCCAGCGGTAAGTCACTATCTTCTGCCGCGACATCAGTACCCGCCAGCGAATGCCTTTCAAAATCACGAAAACAAACGATGATATGATGGCCGGTATCAGAAAATACAAATTGACCCGGGTCAGCAGAACTCGTATCTCACTGATTTTGATATCCTTGACACAATAGGCCAGCAGAGCGATCGCTATCAGAGCGCCCCAGAATTGTTTCTTTTTCCAAAATACTTTCATATAACCAGGTTGCCCGAAATTTGTTTAAACCAATAAGATAGACTATAACGATTTTGGTGTCAAATTAAATAAAATGAGAGGAAAAAGAGCTAAGTCGTTATATGGCAGCGATAAGGTCTTTCTTTATCCAACCGCGCCGCTTGTTTTCAAAAAGAACATTGTAATATTCGCCTGATTCGGCAAGGATCTCCACTACCAACCCCGGGGCGGCTTCAAGCTCAATATCAGACTGCTCATACGGGCCGGAATAAACCGGACATTCCTCCGCCACGATAACCGCCCGCTGCGTCAGGTAATCATGGCGATACTTAAAGGAGGTCATCCAGGATGATACAAGCAGCAATATCAACACAACGGTCGTCCCGACCCGCAGCGGACCGTTTTTAAATCCAAAACCGTAACGGAGACTGAGCAGGATAAAAAACAGGATAAAGAAAAACGACGATAGCCAGGCCAGGGTATTCAGACGGTAGGGACCAACCAGTGATTCGAAAAAGGTACTGATCGGGTTCAATTTGACACCTTCCATCTGGATACTGGTAAACTGGCGGGCGAATTCCAGATTGGCGGTGATATCATTATCCGAAGGGTCCAGCCGCTGGGCTTTTAGATAATACAGAATCGCCCGACCCAAGTCGCCGTCTTTGAAATAAGCATTACCCAGATTGAAATAAAGCGGTGCCGACTCCGTACCTTTATCCAGTATATTTTGATAAGAAGAGATAGCTTGGGCATATTCTTTATCCTGAAAGAGCTGGTTAGCCTGCTGAAAATTACTATCGATATCCGCCACCGGAACTCCGCTCGAACATGATAAAATCAGCAAAAACGACAGTGTTATCAAAAAAGGTTTAGACAAATCTTACTCCCTCCATTTTAACCATGATTTGTCGAGCTTCTTCGAGAGCCCGGTCGATGTCCGCCTGCTTCACGGAGGCGGGGGCGAAACGGGCAAAGTCGCATTGCCGTAGCAGGTTGACCGTGTCCCGGACCAGACTTTCGTCGGCCTTTTTCTCCTGCAGCAATTCGACCACGCGGTCGCTGGTTAATCCGTGCGGGGAGATATTCAATTTATCCGCAATATAAGCCAGCAGAGCCAGGCTTATTTCCGCGTAGAACTTGCCAGCTTTATCCACCCGGACCAGCGAGCGGGCGCGGGCCAGCCGCTTGTGTGCCATTTTAGATGCTTGTCGCGAACGGGCATAACCGATATCCCCCGACAATTTTTCCCGGCGCAAACGCCAGACCAAAAGACCGGCAAAAACCGCCACAAACAACCCGTTGACGAAAAGATACAGCGGCGTCAAAATGACCAGCCGACCCTGCGGTGTCAATTCGCCGATATCCGTTTTAATAAAGCGTATGTCCGTCGCGTCTTTCCCGATAACAACCCCCGACTGACCGTACGGCACATCCGGCGATACGGCATAACCCTCGGCCTGCCTAACGTTGATAGTGATTGGTTTGGTTTTCAACGTGCGATAGCGGCTGGATTTGGGGTCGAAGAAATTGAACCCGAGCGAGGGTATCTCGAGACTGCCCGGTTTGCGGGGAATAAAGACTTCCTCGTAAATTTTGGTGCCGCCCATCTCTTCGCCGAGTATTGCCGTTTTTTCATTGCTTGAGGCTTTATATATTCTAAAATCCGACAGGTCGGGAATAATCGGCTCGGCCACCGACTTGATATTGCCGGTGCCGTTAATCTTGATAGTAACGGTGACCGGCTGGTTGACCTCAACGCTGGTTTTATCCGGAGTGGCTACAATTCCGAAATTACCGATGGTGCCGGTGAAATCAGCAGGACGGCCTTCGGTCGGCAGCGGTTTGACGTTCAACGATACCGGGTTGGAACGGATTGTAACCTCTTCCCCGCGTCCGAAGAAATCATCCAGGTCTAAACCAAACGGGTCGCGCCGGCGGCGGGTTTGGGATGCTACCGAGGTGGTGATTATCGCCTGGCCGACGGTCAACTCACCGGTCTGGGTTGGAAACAGGGCATACTTGCGTTCTATCACCTTATATTGACGATTGTTGAGCTTTTGAAAATATGGGGTGCTGTTGCCCAGCACCTCGGTCCAGAAACCGGTGGTGCTCGGCTCCTGTAATTCCGGCTGCCCGTAATAACGCACCGCGATGTAAAACTTCAGAGTCAGGGTAACCTGTTCGCCGACGTAAGGATTTTTTTTGTCCACCACCGCCTGGAGAAAATAATCACGGCTCTTGCCCCCGGTATCCACAGCGCTGTCTTCAAGCTGGGGCGAGGTCGCCACACCCCGGTCCAGCACCGTCAGTTCCACCGGTTCGCCCTTGTAACGTTTATTCTTGTAAACGACCGAGATATTGTCAATCGGGAAAACCCCCGATTTCGACGGTAGAAGCATATACCGGTAGCTAATCGAAGAGTTGATCTGGCCGTTGACGATACTGATATTGCTGGAGCGACCCTGCGAATAGACCTCGAACATGGGTAAAGTCGGCAGTTGCGGCGCCGGCAGGTTCTGGTCGGTGCCGGAAAGCACGACCTCAAGGACAGCCTGTTCGTCGAGACCGATCGTATCCCGGTCCAACCGAACCGATATCCCGACCTCATCCTGCGCCCGGACGAGCGATACTGACAGGTTCAGGATTATAAATATGATAAATAATTTTACTTTCATAGTCTACCAGTCCTTGCCGACATAATCCCCGCGCGCTTTCTGGCGTTTAATCTGTTTTTGAACATCCTGTTCATCGTCCTTCAAAGCGTTAAGAATGCGCTCGGCGTCTTCTTTGGACATCTCTTTTTCATCCTGAGGCTGGGGCTGCTGTTCCTGTTGTTGCTGGTCCTGCTGGTCTTCGTTCTGCTGTTGCTCCTGTTCCTGCTGCTCCTGGTTCTGCTGGTCCTGTTGCTGCTGTTGTTGCTGCTGTTGTTGTTGCTGGTCCTGCTGCTGGGGCTTGGTTTGTTCCTTCAACATCTTACGGGCCAGCTCCAGATTAAACTTGGCTTCCTTATCGTCCGGGTTCAAATTAAGAGCGTTCTCGTAGCTTTTGATGGCGTTCGGATAATCGCCCATCCGGTAATAAGTATTCCCCAGATTATAATGTGCTTTGGCTTCCAGGTCAATATCGGTACTGTTCAATGCCCGGGTATATTTTTCCACCGTTTCTTCGTAGGAGCCTTCCTGATAGAGCGCCCCCGCCATGTTGTAATCCAGTTCGGCCGATTCGGGAATATCCGCCTCGGCGATATGATATTGCTCCAGAGCACCCTTATAATCCTTATTGTTGTAGGCTTCGTTGCCTTTCTTGACGGCGTCAATATAATCACCGGCGTTCACCACAACCGGCAGCGACAGGATTACTAACAGGAATATGATTTGCCGGGTTTTATTCATGGTTCTGACTCCCGCGTATTCGTTTTCTTTCGGGAACAAAAAACTCACCGATTACCAGAAGCAGCGCAAGAAGCAGCGGCCACTGGTAGCGGTCATCGTACTTTGTAACCAGGGTGCCTTCGAGTTCCTTCTTCTCGATTTTGGCGATTTCGTCGAAAATCCGGTCGAGCTCCATCTCACCGGCGGTAGCATGATAATATTTGCCGCCGGTGGCGAGGGAGATTTTCTGCAGGGTGAACTCATCCAGCTTGGTGACAATGACCTCTCCTTTCTCATCCTTTTTGAAGCCGAGTTGATTCCCGGTTCGGTCAAGAATCGGAATCGGTTCACCGGCCGGGGACCCGATCCCGACCGTGTAAATCTTGATCCCGTCTTTACGGGCGGCCTCGGCTGCCTCGATCGCCTTGCCCTCATGGTCCTCACCGTCGGTCAGAAGGAGCAGCACTTTGTGCTTTTTCTCTTTCTGGTTAAAAGAACCGACCGCTTTTTCGATGGCCGAAGAGAGCGATGTTCCCTGGATCGATACCGACTCGTTGTCCATGACCGTCAAAAGCAGGCTGGCGGCGGAATAGTCAAGCGTCAGCGGGCATTGCACGAAGGCTTCCCCGGCGAAGGCTATCAAACCGATACGGTCACCCTGCAGGCGGTCGATAATACTGCGAATCTCCTGCTTGGCTTTTTCCAGCCGATTGGGTTTCATATCCCGGGCCAGCATGGAGTTGGAAACGTCCAGAGCCACGATAATATCAATGCCTTCCCGCCGGAGCATTTCCAGGTGCGTGCCGAATTGCAGCCGTACCAGAGTCAGAACTACAAAAACCAGCCCGACCAGAAGCAGCAAAGCCCGGGTGCGCTGGCGAGCGAAGGAAATGTACGGGGCATTTTTCATCAGCAGGGGTAAATCTCCGAAACGGCTCAAAAGCTTCTTTTTGCGGTTGATAGCCCAGAAGACAAAAACCGCCAGCAAAAGAACGACGATTAAAATCAGGAAATTTTCCGGTTGCGAAAAACGCATAAGCTACAATCTCCCGCCGGTTAAGGCAATTTCTTGAAATAAGTGTTGGCCAGAATTATCTCCATCACCAGGAATAAAAGCCCGGCATAAACGAAGTAAACGAACAACTCGCGGTACTGAATATGCGCTGAGACTTTTATCTCCGTTTTCTCCATGCTGTCAATCAACGAATAAATCTCTTCGAGTTCCTCGCCCGACCGCGCCCGAAAATATTTGCCGCCCGTTCGGTCGGCGATATCCTTCAGGGTCTTCTCGTCGATTCGGGTCGGCCGGTACACGTACCGCTTTCCGAAAATCGGGTCATTATAAGGATACATGGCATTACCCGGCTTGCCGGCGCCGATGGTATATATCTTGATATCGAAAGCGTCGGCCAGGTTGGCGGCGGTCTGCGGGTCGATTTCGCCAGCGTTGTTGTCACCGTCGGTCAGCAGTATTATAATTTTCGACTTGGCTTTTGACTCACGCAGGCGGTTGACGCCGTTGGCAATAGCCATCCCGATCGCCGTACCATCCTCAATCGCCCCGAAATCCACCTGGTCCACGAAATTTAAAAGCACACCATAGTCCACCGTCAGGGGGCACTGGGTGAAAGAATAACGGGCGAATACTACCAGACCGATACGGTCGTTAAGACGTTTGTTGACGAATTTCTTGATTTCTTCCTTGGCCACATAAAGGCGGTTGTGCGGTTTAAAATCCTCGGCCTGCATCGAGGAGGAAACGTCCAGCGCCAGCATGATGTCAATACCTTCAGAGGTAACCTCCTTGACCTCGGTGCCCGAACGCGGCCGGGCAAAAGCGACTATCAGCAGTATCACCGCCAGCACCCGCATTACCGTCAGCAGAAACCGGAATCGCTGGCGAGAGGTGCGCGCGGCGCGCTTGATTATGCGCAGGTCGGAATATTTGACCGTCGCCGACTTGAACCGTTTGGCTCGAAGATGATAATAAACCATCCCCGCCACCAGCAGCGCCCCGGCAATAAATATTACCAGCGCCGGCACGGTGACGTCGATCACATCGAAGATGTTGAAACTGAGACCGGAAAATTCAAGGTGTGTCATCGGCTCGCCTCCGTTGTTTCCGGCATGGGTTTACCCCCGGGCTGGTCGATGTGAACATCGATTTGAGCCTTGCGCTCCCGGTCGAACCGAACGGTCTCGATCATATCGTGCGCCGCCTGCAGGTCAACCTCCGGACGGCCCGATTCCGGAACCTGTTTGGCGAACTTGACCAAATCGGCATAGCGCAGCATACTCATCGAATCTCTATAAATATTACCGGGCAGTTCAATTTTTTCGAACCGCTCCATAAATTCTTCGGTGGTCATCTCCAGCACATCGATTTCATAAACGCGACCGAGAAAACCCCGGTAGATTTCCGTCAGTTCAAAATAGTATTCCCTGTATCGTTCCTGTGAGATAAGGTTCTTTTCTTTCAGCACGGCCAGCTTTTCGAACGCGATTTCCCAGGGCGGCCGCATATCCACCGGCTCTTCCTTTAGTTTTTTTCGGCGTATCATCGACCAGATTAATATCACCGCCCCGATAACGACCACCAGCGCCAGCGCACCCCAGATATAATAGCGGCTGTAATCGCGCGGGAACTCATACTGGGCTTTGAGGGGATGGATATCGACTGAGTCCCCGGCGTTTTCCAGCATTGAGAGCACTTTTATCGGCACCGGCTCCGCCAGCACGGCCTTTCGGGTGCTGTCGGGCATGATAAATATCACCGGCACCGGCGGGATGACATAATCGCCGGTGGTAAAAGTGCTGACCTTGAATACCGTCTCGCTTTTTATGCGGCCGTCGGGAAGCCTGGTTTCGATATCCGGCTGGTAATCCTTGACGTCGAACGCCCCCAAATTAGCCCCCAGCGGCGGCGGTATCAATTCGATAGTCGAGTCGTAGGTTATCGCTACCGTGTAGGTAATCAAATCGCCGATATAAATCTCGGCTTTGTCAACCGAAGTCTCCACCTGGATGCCCGTCAGGGAACCGACCGTATCGACGGTTGGCTCCTGCGCCGTTACCCGGCCCGCCGGATATACCAGAAAGAGCGTCAGCAACAATATGTATAACTTCGGTTTCATAATCAGCAATCTATTTTATCCACTATTTTATGTTCTGATCCAAAAATTCCACTCTTTCCGTCTCGGCCAGCTTCGCGATATAGTTGCTGTACGCAGCGTTGGCCTTTTCGGACTGGTAGTCCAGAAAAACCTGGGCCTTGACCGAATCATACGGCGCCCCCTCATAGCAGCTGTCCTTGTTGGCTTTGTAAAAATTACGTACGTCCAACGTGTCAATCTTGACTTCGGGCATCACTTTTTCAACAACGAATTTCTCCACCAGCAACTGCTTTAAAAACATATCTTTCTTTTTGACGATTTCTTTATCGCGGTCATATCCCTCGCGTACGGCGGCATGATACAGAAGCTCCATCCCCACATACTGACGCACGAAATTCATTTTGGCCTCGCGGTTAATGAACTGCTTCTGCACATCCGGAGGAAGGCTCTGCAGCTGTTCCTCTATCTGTGAACGCCAGACCGGCACCCCGCCGATACGCGCCACGGCGACATCGTTCTTGTCCTCCGGCTTGGCCTTGATATCGGTCACCGCGTCCAGCTCCCGCTTGGCGTCCATATAATGTCCCAGTTTTTCCAGCGAAGCCACCAGATTGCGCGAGGCCTCATTGATATACGTACCCTCGGGGTCGTAAGCTCGGGCCCGAAGGTAATAAGCAGCGGCTTTCTCGTAATCCTGCAAATCTTCGAAATAGATTTTCCCGATTAAATAATTGATATTCCCCCGCTGCTTATCGTCCAGACCCTCCAGGCTCAAAATAACCTTGTATTCGTTGACGGCTTCCTCGTAAAGCTTGTTATCGCGAAGTTCCCCGGCTATTATTTTGTAATTCTCGGTAAGCGAGGCGTTATCCGTTTTCTGGCAGCCGGTGATTAGTGTCAAAACCACTAATATAAAAGCGGCCGGGTAAAATCTAATTTTTAGCGAATGTTGCGGCATAGTTACCCTCAATGTCTTTTCTCTCGCATTCTGAAAAAGTTTATAAGCGGCACGATGTACGACCGGTCGGTACGTATATTGATGAAATCGACGTTGATAAGCTGAAAGCCTTTTTTCAAAGTGACGTTGTCTTCCTCAGCGCGGGCGGCGAATTCCCGCCGAAACTCCCGCGAGCCGGTGTCGATAACCAGCACCTCGCCGGTCTCGGCGTCTTCCAACTCGATCAACCCGACGTTGTCGAACCCGGTTTCGCGCGGGTCGGTTATTTTCACGCTGATGATATCATGTTTGTTGTTGGCTATTTGCAACGGCTTGAAAAAGCTCTCCGAAAGAAAATCCGATATCAGAAATACCACCGACTTGCGCTTGATGACACGGCTGAAATATTCCAGTGCCCCGGAGATGTCGGTGCCGACCCCCTCCGGACGGAAATAGAGAATCTCGCGAATCAGCCTCAGGACATGGCCCCGGCCTTTTTTGGGCGGAATGAATTTCTCGATCCGGTCGGTAAAAATTATCATCCCCACCTTGTCGCTGTTCTTGATAGCCGAGAAAGCCAGCACCGCGCACAGCTCGGCGGCCATCTCGCTTTTGAAGCGTTCGCGGGTGCCGAATTTGCCCGATGACGAGGCGTCCACCAGCAGCACTACCGACAGTTCCCGCTCCTCGCGGAATTTCTTCACGTGCGGAAAACCGGTGCGGGCGGACACGTTCCAGTCGATCAGGCGGATATCGTCACCCGGCTGGTACTGGCGCACCTCCTCGAACTCCATCCCCTGCCCTTTGAAGGT
>JAFGNW010000236.1 GCA_016926795.1 Candidatus Zixiibacteriota bacterium | reverse complement strand
TGCTGTTATCTTGAAAAGGAGCAATAAGATACGAACCAGGGTCGGCGATCTGTACCCGGGTTTACCATTTGACCCGGTAAATCCTCTGATTACCGGAGGGGGTTGTTCCCCGACCGGTGATTTTAAGCATCAACTTGAGAATCACCCAACCGAAAATAAACCCGCCAACATGAGCCAGCCAGGCAACCCCGCCGCCGGTAGCGCTTCCGAATAGGGACATGATAATCTGGTATAAAAACCACAATCCCAGGACGATTTTGGCTGGCAGAACGAGAAACTGGATAAAAATGAAAAACAGCAGGCAGGTTATTCGGGCATGGGGGTGCAGTACCATATAAGCGCCCATCACGCCGGCGATAGCACCCGAGGCACCCACCAGGGGAATTTGAGAGGACGGATTAAAAAGAGTGTATAGCGCAATAGCCGCCAGGCCAGAGAGGATATAAAAAAAGATAAACTTAATCGGTCCGAAATAATCCTCGATATTGTTTCCGAAAATCCACAAAAATACCATATTGCCGATCAGATGCATCCAGCCGCCGTGCAAAAACATCGAACTCAGCGGTGTCATATAGTACCAGGAGGGTAGCGTATACTGGCTGCCGCCATCGAGGAAAAAATGTGGAATATAACCGTAATTAAATATAAAAAGCTGGAAACCCCGGACGCCGAGCGTCTGCGAATAGATAAATATCAGGGCGTTAATAACTATCAGGGCGATTGTGATCCGCGGCGTTCGCAGGGTGGGAATATCATCTTTAATCGGAAAAAGCAAATCTGGAGTCCTTGTACGGGTTACTTTCTTTCCGGTTTACTTTTTATATTTACGCGGAATTCAATAAACCGTTCTAATTTATTTCCCACCCGGTCGGTGATCTCGATCTTCAGAGAATGTTTTCCCCGGGACAGCGGTTCGACCGGCCGGGTTTTACATATTTTGTTCTCGGGGTTGTATTCCGGAATCATCCATCGGTCATCCAGCCGAATGCTGATATTGCGATCATCGGTGATTCCCGAAAGGGTGTCCTCGAGAATAAAACTTATCAACGGCTGGCGGTCTTCAATAAAATCACCGTTATTAATACTCAAATCTTTTATTTCCGGCGGGGCGTAATCATATACCACCGCGAAAATCCCACCGCCCATAGAACTAGCGGTCAGGGAATTGTTTTTGTTAAGGTTATCTTCAAGCCAAAACCACCGGTTTTCTTTTTCATCCAGCCAGCACAAACCCGCCAGGTGATTATTCCTGTCCCCATCAATCAGTTTATAAGAAACCGGGAAATCCCGCCGGGTGACCATCGCTTCGGGGAATAAATGGTAAAGGTCAGATTTTAATTGATAGGTGTTTTTACGGTCAATTTCCTTTTTTCCCCAGGTGACAAATTGCGGCTGGTAAAAATTCCCCGCGACTAAACCCACCGAAAAAAGGCTGTCAACCGCCAGCAATTCGTCGGGATTTAAACCCATCAGCCGGATATTGACTTGTTCCATCAGGCGGTTGTAAATCGTGTCGTTGGGAAAGTTCAAGGCCACCGCCAGACTATCGATAACGGCGTATTTTTCATCGGGCGGCAAAAAGAACACGTACTTTTCTCCATTGATATAACGAGCGGGATATTTTTCATCGAGCAACTCCTCACCCCGGTAAATTCGGAGTAAGAGATCTCCCAGATAATTCCCCGGCGTAGCCACTGTAACCAGCAGACCGTCGTCAAGCGGTTCATATAGGATAGCCAGATTCTTGGCATATCCCCTGGTGATCCCGTTAAAAGGCTGGTCCTCGATATAGCATTTTTTGTCGGTGATCATAACCAGCTTCAGACTGATGCGCTCGGTCCTATCTCTTTGCGAGGTTACCACCAGCAAACCGGGATTGTGCTTATAAATATAATTCAGGGTGTCGTGCAGCCAGTTGGTCCCCCAGCAGCGCAGGACGTACAGGGTATCGATACCCAATTTTTTGTAATCCGCAGCGGGAGTAAAATAGAAACGATAGGCCGAGTCACCTACGGCTTCCGTGGAATCAAGGTGAAAAATATCTCCCGGGGGACCCCAGAGAAATTTGAATTTGAGCTCGGACGTATTACCGTAGCAGTCTTCAGCCGTCACCGTAACGTCGTGCAGACCGACTTCGAAATCCGGGTCCAGTCCCACAATGCCGCCGTTTGTGTCAAGTGCCCGGCTGCCGCTGTAGTCGTTACCGGTTCTATGAAAAAGACGTCGGACCCGTTTTTCATCCTGAACGGCTTGCTCATAATCATATTCGAAATTGACCAGCCGGCCCTTATCGAAATCAAGCGTGTCGAAAATGACTTCGTAATAATCCTTACCATCAATTTCCAGAGATAATTTATAAACGGCCTGTTTCATCCCGTCGGGGCGTATCCGGTCAAAACAATCAGCAAGGATACCGAAGGGTCGGTTGAAATACAGAACCGTATCGAGATAAAAGCGGCCTTCCTTACGACCGGGGACAACCTTCAGAAACATCTTGCGGGTACCGTCGTAGAAAAGCGACCGGTCATCGGTCTGCTGAAAACCGAGCCGGGTGAAGGTCGGGCGGGTTTTATCCTTAAGTTGATAACCGTGGGTGAGCGGATTTAGAGGATAATTATCCGGGGAGCGTTTTTCAAAATGGAGGTGCGGGGCACCGGTTCCGGTCTCGCCGGAAAAGGCAATTAAGGAGTTTTTAATGATTCTTAAAGAATCGGCGGGAAGATACAGGTCCTGGTAGTATCTTTCGTCGGCTATCTGACGCTGTTTCACCACCTTATCAATCTGATCGTTAAAATCCTTCAGGTGTCCGAAGACATATAAAAAACCGTCGTCCCCCTTTATATAAAGAGCTTTACCGTACCCGTTGTAAGACAATTTAATCCGCCAGACGTAACCGTCGGCGGGGGAAAATACTTCCCGTCCGATAACTCCCCCGGTCCGGATATCTATCCCGGCATGAAACCGATTGTTTCTCAAATCGCCGAATCCGGAGGACAGGTCGATTTCAGATTTTACCGGCCAGGTCGCCCCCGAAGCATAACTAATTGAAAATAATATGATTACGAGGATTAACGAAGATGTGGTTTTGGTCGATATTTTACTCATGATGTCAATTCTCAAATAAATAACCTTGTTAAAGGGCCTTTCAAAATTATACAAAGGAAATAAATTTTTGTATAATATGCAACAAGCTATTATTGCTAAATCGGATGATTTCATTATATTGATGAACTTGTAAAGGATAAATTAGTTCTGAAAATAATTATCTGTAAGATAAGGAGTTTTTTTAATGTTTGAAGCGTTACGCAAAGCCATTGTACCTATTATTGTTATTACACTGGTTTTCTTTGTCGGCTTGATTGTTCTGCAATGGGGCGCTGATTTCACCGGTAGCGGCAGAAGAAATATGAATCCCAACGTGGCCGCCGTTATCAACGGCCAGGAAATCCCCTGGACCGACTATAACCGTATTCTCAACAACCTGTATCAACAGGAACTTGAAAATTACGACGGTGAGATCCCCGATGACAAAACTTTTGAAATTGAAGATAAAGCCTGGAAGCAGCTTCTGTACGACAACCTGATTATGCAGCAGATCGCCAAGCATAATATTATCGTTACCGATGAGGAGCTTTATGCTTACCTGCGAATGTCTCCTCCCCAGTTTTTGCAGCAGGTTCCCCAGTTTCAAACCGAGGGCCGGTTTGACTATCAGAAATATGTCAACGCCATGGTTGACCCGCAGGCCGCCGGTTTCTGGGCTTCGATCGAACCGATGATCAGAAATGAAATCCTCAAACTAAAGGTACAGGAACTGGTGATACAGACCGTGCACGTCACCGATGATGAGGTCAAGCAAAACTTCCTGGAGAACGAAGAAAAGGTTAAACTGGGCCTGGTTAACGTCGGTTTCAGCAAGTACCAAAGGGACCTGCCGGAAATAACGGATGAGGAGTTGCAGAAATATTATGACGAGCATCAGGATAAATACCGGGTCAATCCGCGGGTGGTACTGGAAGTTGCACAGATAGAAAAGGCACCCTCGGATTACGACTGGGAGCTGGCCCATCGGCAGCTAAATGAAGTCTATGATTCGATAATGGCCGGCGCCGATTTTGCCGAAATGGCCAAAGAATACAGTCAGGATAACTCGGCGCAACAGGGCGGCGACCTGGGCTGGTTCGCTCAGGGCCAGATGGTAAAAGAGTTCGATTCCCTGTCGTTCAGCATGAAAAAGGATGAAATTTCGGAACCCTTCCAAACCCAGTTTGGCTGGCACATTATCAAGCACCACGGTTACAAGGAAGAGATGGAAGTTCCTCGTGGAAAAACCGAAAAAGAAAAAGTCAGAAAGGCTCATGTTTCACACATCCTGATTAAAGTGACAACCTCTCAGGATACCCGGGACAACATCTTCAACCAGCTGCAGGAACTCCTGGTCATAGCCGATAAGCAGGGTCTTGACTCCGCCGGCAAGGAGCTGGGCATACCGATAAAAAAGACCGCGCCGTTTGAGAAGAAATCGAGCATTCAGTTTATCGGTTACAGCCAGCAGGCCGAAGATTTCGCGTTCGGGGAAAAAGCAGGTGCCATTTCCGACATCATGGAAAACGCCTCGTCGTATTATATCATCGGTGTCGCCGAAAAAATCCCGGCCGGCATCGCCGAGTTTGATGATGCCCGTACCCTGGTTCGCGGTGACCTTCGCAATGAAATCCTGACAAAAATCTGTAAAGACACGGCCGACGCCATCTACACCGCCATCAAGGAAGGCAGCACCTGGGACAAGGCGGCCAAAAAATATAATTGCGAATATCTGCAGACGGAACTCATCACCCGGAGCAATTACATGCCGGGCGTGGGCTATGACCCCAAACCGATGGGCGTGGCTTTCTCGCTCACCGAGACCAACCCGATGACCGAACCGATCAGTTATAAAACCGGCTGCGTCATACTGAAGCTGCTGGACCGCATCAATCCCGACCTGAGCACTTTCAACGAAAAACGGGATTCCCTCTTTGCCGCCGTCAAACTGCAGAAACAGCAGGATGCCTACGGCAAATGGTTCAATATGCTGATCGATAATTCCGAGATTGAAAATTATACCACCCGGGCCGGCCGGTAAGCGGTGATGATTTTAAAAAAGCTCCCCGACGGGGAGCTTTTTTTTATGGGTCTGTCAAATTATTATTTCGGTTCTCTCGAGGTCGCGGTTGTTTTTTCGTTTGTATTTTTTTCGGAAATCGCGTACCTCGGAAATATCCAGCGTGGCGGTGAGAATGCGCCGGGTCTGCTCGCCGCTGGTGTCGGTCTGGCAGAGCATGCCCCAGGGTGCCGCAATAAGCGAGCGCCCCTGCAGGGGGTGACCGAAAATCTTCCCCACCCCGCACACCTTGACGACATATGAACCGGCCGTCTCGGCCCCGTCAAGAAAGTACTCGCGGTCGCGGTATCTCTTTTTGGACAGTGAGTCATCCGGCCGATAAGCCGAGGTGGTCGGAATGAAAATAACATCAGCCCGGTGGGCGTACATTTCCTCGTAAAGCTGTTTGTGGAAAACATCGCCGCAGACCATCAGCCCGACTTTCACCCCCTCGACATTGACCAGGAACAAATCCTCGCCGGGGCTGATGCCCCGCTCGCGCTCGCGCGGCACGGGAAAGCGCTTGCGGTAGCGGCCGATTACCCGCCCGCGGTTGATGACGTACGAGGTATTATAAAGCTTGTTGCCGTCCGGCTCGACCATCGTGCCCGCGATAAGGCAGGTGGACAGCTCGTCGGAAAGACCGCTTAAATATTGCAAATATTCGTTTTTGTTCAAGGCGGCGCGATGGTAGTCGTCAACCGTGTCGTCGAGCATATAATACTCCGGCAGACACAGGAAATCCGGCCGCTGTTTGAAAATATATATCTTTTCCTCGAGGGTTAATTTCTCACCCATGCGCCCCTGATAGGCCACTACTTTTATCAGCATGATACACTACCTTTAACAGTTCATATAGCTGTTTTACGTTTTATAATTCCGTAAGTTTAAATAAAACTTTCGGGGATATATTAAGCTGGGTTAAGATAAATTATAAGTTACAGTTAAAGCTGGTCGGGTTCCGAATGAAGCGAGGCAAAAGGAGAAACCCGACCGCTAAAAAATCTTGTCATGAATATTTACGATGATTCGGGACGCCGCTCGTTATCGTACTTTTCAACCGCTGCCGCAGCCTCAGTAAATCTCGAGCTACTCAACATCGCGACCGCGGCTTCGCGTATCTCCTCATCGGGGTTACGCAATTCGTCGATGAGGGGTTTTACCCCCACCCTGCTGCCGCTCACACCGATTATCGCCATCAAAGTTGTTTTCAGGTCTTTATCCTTTTCTTCTTTCATTACCCTGACAAGCCGGCTGATATTATTGTAGGCGTGTACAGATAGCGAGAAGACGGCAACCTGTTTTTCCAGCTCATCATTGCTTTTCAGATGCTTCAAATCGGTTTCAAGGTCGTATTCAAAATCCTTAAAAGCCCTGAGCATCATATCCCTGATCTCTTCAGCCTCTCTGGTAAAGACATCATCTTTGAATTTTCCAGCCTCCGCAAGATACCCCGATACGATACAGTAAGTGTAGTAAATATAGCTCCTGTCCTTAAGAGTTGCATTCTTGAATGACAGGTATTTTATACCGTATCTCAGAAAAAAGTAGAGGCTTATGAAAGCCATGAAAGCAAGGCCGGCCACACTCGCTTTAAAGAGGGTCAGTATATGGAAATTAGGGTCCTGGGTGGTGACAAAATAAAGACCGTACATAACGGGCCACAACAACACCAGACATATTTTTAAAGCTGATTTAGTAAGGTTGAATTTGCGTTTGGAATAGAGTATATCTTTTAGAGCGTACATTATCAACTCCCCGCAAAGATAATATACCTTAATATTAAGTTTAGCAAAAAGTATTTTAAAAAAAAGCCCGCGCTCGGCGGGCTTTTACTTTTATGTAACAAGTTGTAACGAACAAATCAGCAATTGGTATAATTCGGGCCTTCCCCGCCCTGCGGCGTTACCCAGCGAATAACTTGATATGGGTCGGCGATATCGCAGGTCTTACAGTGCACGCAGTTCGACGGCGTCAACTGAAGTTTCACTTTTCCCGGTCGGTCGGTGTCGTCCACAATCTCGTACACCTGGGCCGGACAGAAATGCTGGCAGGGGTTGCCGTATTCCTCGGTGCAGCGGTTGTTGCAGATATCTAAATCGCTTATCACCAAATGCGAGGGCTGGTGTTCCTCGTGCTGGGTGCCGGACTTGTAAACATCGGTCAGCTTGTCATAGAGATACTTGTTGTCGAGTTTAAGCTCGGCTTTTTTCGGCTCAGCCCCGAAACGATTTTTATAATCGGAGATTTTAAGCATGTATTCGCTGTCGCGATGGTGCGGTCGGCGGTCGAACAACCCCCGCCCGCCGGTGAACATCTGCACGACGGCATGGAACAGCCCGGCGAAAAGCCCGCCCTTGAACCCGGCATGGAAATTCCGCACCTTGTAAAGTTCGTCTCTTACCCAGCTTTTGTTGAAGCGGTACTCGTAGCCTTTTAATATTTTAGTAGAATAGTCACCGTGCTTGACGGCCTCGAAAAGCGTCTCCGCCGCCATGATACCGGATTTAATCGAGGTATGGATGCCTTTGAGTTTCTGCGGATTGAGCATTCCGGCCGAGTCGCCGCATAAAAGCAGACCGTCGTGGTAGAGTTTCGGTAAGGAATAATACCCGGCGTCGGGGATGGTCTTGGCGCCATAGTGCAGCATCTGCCCGCCCCCGAGAATCTTCTTCACCATCGAGTGGGTCTTGAACAACTGAAATTTCTGATGCGGGTCGTTGGCGGGGTTGGGAGAATCTAACCCGACGGCATAACCGATGGAAATCATGGTGTCGCTCATGCCGTACATCCAGCTGCCGCCGTATTCGTTTTTAGGTTGCGGCCAGCCGAGGGTGTGTATAACTTGCCCAGCTTTAATTCGACCCGCGGGTACTTCCCAGACTTCCTTGACACCGGTAAGGTATGACTGCGGCTGACAGTTTTTGACAAGTTCGGGTATTTTTTCGAAAGCGTGGCGCGTCAAAGAACCGTGAACTCCCTCGCAGAGTACCGTTACTTTGGCCTTGATAAGCGAGCCCGGCTCAAAATTGCCCCTGGGGTTGCCCTCTTTGTCGAGTCCCAAATCGACCGTCTGG
>JAFGNW010000235.1 GCA_016926795.1 Candidatus Zixiibacteriota bacterium | reverse complement strand
TCGATGACAACAACGCTGAATGAAATGACACCGGGTAAAAAAGGCCGGATTCTAAAGATTGCCGGGCGGGGAATAATTAAGAAACGCATCTTTGATATGGGCATGGTACCGGGGACGGAAGTCGAGGTGGAGCGTTACGCTCCCCTGGGTGACCCGATTGAAATTAAAGTAAAAGGTTATCATCTGTCGCTGCGAAAAGAAGACGCATCGCTGATTATGATTGAGTTGATTTAGACTGAACGATGAAAAGGGAAACGAGGAAATAATGCCGTTATCGATGGTCAATACCGGACGGCGAGTGAGACTGCTGACCGTCAAAGCCGGGCGGGGTCTGCAAGCCCGGCTGGCCGCGATGGGCCTGGTGCCGGGGGTGGAACTGGAAGTCATCCGCAACAGCCATCACGGACCGTTTATCGTTTCGGTTAAGGACACCCGGCTGGTTCTGGGTCGCGGCATGGCACACAAAATCGAGGTAGAGTAATTTTCTCGAACGACCAAAACAACCGCAGTACAAGACAGAGCATTATCACCGATAATAAAATATCCTTAAAAATGGCCGGAAAAATAACAGTGGCTCTGGCCGGTAATCCCAACTCCGGCAAGACGACGGTTTTCAACAACCTGACCGGCGCCCGCCAGCACGTGGGTAATTATCCCGGCGTCACGGTGGAGAAAAAGACCGGTCGACGCGTATACGCCGGTTATGACATCAATTTCGTCGATTTGCCGGGCACCTACAGCCTGACCGCTTATTCGATGGAAGAGATGGTGGCCCGCCATTTCATTATCCATGAAAAGCCGGATATCGTCGTTGACATCATTGATGCCTCCAATTTGGAGAGAAATCTCTATTTGGCCACCCAGTTGATGGAGCTGCGGGTGCCGCTGATTCTGGTTTTCAACATGAGCGATATCGCCCGGGCTCAGGGCACCGAATTTGAACTGGAGCAGCTTTCCGAGCTTCTGGGTGCGCCGATTATCCCCATGGAAGCCCAGCGCAACAAGGGGACTCTGGAACTTCTGGATACGATTGTAGCCCTGGCCGGTGGTGAGAAAAAATATCAACCGGTAAAAGTCAATTACGGCCGCGAAATTGAAAAGGAACTGGAAAATATAATTGCACTCATCGAAATTCACGGCGCCGGTCGCGAACCCTGCCATCCCCGCTGGCAGGCGCTGAAACTGCTCGAGGCTGACCGCCAGGCAATTGAACATATCGATTCTTCGGAAGTTCTCGACGGCGTTCGCAAGAGTATCGAACGGCTGGAAAAAATTTTCGGCGACCACCCGGAGATAATTATCTCCGATAAGCGCTATGGTTTCGTCTCGGGAGCCTGTCAGGAAACGGTACGCAGCACCACCCAGTCCCGCTACACTACCTCCGACATGGTCGACGCCGTGGTCACCAACCGTTTTCTGGGTTTCCCCGTTTTCCTGGGGCTGATGTACCTCGTGTTTCAGTTGACTTTCACCATAGGCGAGAAACCCATGTTCTGGATCGAGGATTTGTTCGGCTGGCTGAGCGCTCAGATAAGTATTTTCTGGGCGGTCGGTTCGACCAGCCCGCTGAAATCGCTCCTGGTGGACGGCATTATCGGCGGTGTAGGCGGCGTGATAGTGTTCCTGCCCAATATCCTGCTTCTGTTTCTGGCTATCGCGCTGCTGGAGGATTCCGGTTACATGGCCCGGGCGGCCTTTATCATGGACCGCCTGATGCACAAGATCGGTTTGCACGGCAAGAGTTTTATTCCCATGCTCATCGGATTCGGCTGTTCCGTGCCGGCTATCATGGCCACCCGTATGTTGGAAAACCGCCGCGACCGCCTGACCACCATGCTGGTCATCCCGCTGATGAGCTGCGGGGCGCGCCTGCCTATTTACGCCCTTATTATCCCGGCTTTCTTTCCCCGCGCCTGGTACGGGCCGATGTTGTGGATTATTTATTTAATCGGCATTATCCTGGCCATCATCGCCGCCCGGGTTCTTCGCTCCACGCTCTTCAAGGGACGTTCGGCGCCGTTTGTCATGGAACTGCCCCCGTATCGGGTGCCCACTTTCAAGGGAACCTTGATACACATGTGGGAGCGCGGCTGGCTGTATTTAAAAAAAGCCGGTACGGTTATTCTGGGCATCTCTATTATCCTCTGGGCGCTGACCAGCTACCCTAAAAAGGATGTTTACGACATCGATTACACCGATATTAAAAATCAGGCGGCGGCTGATTTTTACGCCGGGGTGGAAAGACTCAACGCGGATTTCAACCTTCCCCCCGAATCGAATTTGTTCCTGAAGGCGCTGGGAGCGGAGATGAAAACAGTCGAGAAACAGTCGCAGTATTACCGGCACGAGAAAGAATATATAGCCGCCGAACGGGAGAAAGACAGCCTTATTGCGGAGCTGGAACAGGGTGAGAACGGACGGGTGTTGAGCGAATTCATCGAAGTCCGACGGGATATTACCGAGGCGCGCCGGATTTTCAACGAGGCTGTTACGGTGGGACGCATCAAGCCCGAATCACCGGATTATCAAGTGCTGCAATCCAACCTGAATATAACCCTGGCCGATATCGAGCGCTGTTACCCTCAAATTTATAACGGCGTTCTGACGTATCTTGATAGGGTGAAGGCGCCCTACGATGAAGCATTGAAATCGATATATCAGCGGCGCCAGAGCGAGGACATGACCAATTCCATAGCCGGTCGCATCGGTCACGGCCTCGAACCGGCTATCCGCCTGCTGGGTTTCGACTGGCGTATCGGCACGGCTTTAATCGGCGCTTTCGCCGCCAAGGAGGTTTTTGTGGCGCAAATGGGAATTGTTTTTTCGGTGGGGGAGGCCGATGCCGGGTCCGAAGCTCTGCGGATTAAGTTGAAAAAAACCTACACTCCCCTGGTCGCCTTTTGCATCATGCTCTTTATGCTGATCAGCACTCCCTGCCTGGCCACCGTGGCCGTGGTACGCAGGGAAAGCAATTCCTGGAAATGGGCGCTGTTCCAGTTGGGCGGTTTGACCCTGCTGGCATACGCTATAACTCTGCTGGTTTATCAAACCGGTCGTCTGCTGGGACTGGGATAGAGGAAAAAGATTATGGAAACCGTCATTGTCGTGATTATAATCGCCGCCGCTGCGGCATGGCTGGTCCGGCTGGTCGGCCGGTCGTTAAAGTGTAAAGCTGAAGGCTGCGCGTGCGCGGGCAGCTGTCATATCTCGAAATTCTGCGGTAAAAATTTCACCAAACCGCCCCTGGAAAACAAAAACAAACGCTGATTTTTTTACCCGACACAAATTGAAGTTCCCGTTATAACCCCAATAATTTTCTTTCGAATTCGAACTTGGACGGTTCCAGGCGTATCAGCCAGCCCTCCCCGTACGGGTCCTGCAGGGCCGAGTTGGGATTGTCGACGACTTTCTGGTTGACCTCCACCACCATTCCCGACAGAGGGGAGAGGACGGTGTGCGAGCGCAGGTCGGTGGAGAAAATCTGCAGATAAGTCCCTCCCTGACGCAGGCGGTCCCCTTTTGAGGGCAGGTTTATCATCTGGATTTTGCCAATGGTGTTTAAAAAGGAACGCTCCACCCCCAGCAGGACCACGCCGTTCTCTTCCTGCATCATCCAGGACTGGTCGCCGATGGATTTAATCGGACCGGCTTTATGGTCGGCGTCGGTGGTGTATTCGTCGTTTTCGCCGGATGCCGAGCCGGCTCCCGCCACCAGTTCCGCCGCCCGGCGGATGACGCCCATCAGCTCTTTCTTGGTGAACGGCTTGGCGATATAGTCGAACGCTCCCAGCTGTTTGGCCTGCAGGGCGGTGTTGATAGTGGCATAGCCGGTAATCATTATCACCGGAACCCGGGGCTGGTCGAGCTTGACCATGCGCATGAACTCCATGCCGTCGATGTCCGGCATCATCAAGTCCGTCAAGAAGATGTCGAAGCGAATTTCTTCCATCAGCCGCTGCGCCTCACCTACGGACAGAGCCGTACGGACGTTATAATTTTCTTTACGGAGGTGTTTTTCGATGCTGTCGAGAATTATCTGTTCGTCGTCAACAACGAGAATATTTATTTTGCGTTCCATAACTTCACTCCCGTACTAAACTTATTGTCGTCATTTATTCTTTCTCCCACAGGGCGGGGAGGAGTATTCTGAAAATCGCTCCCCCGCTCACCGCGGTATCGACTTCGATAATCCCCCGATGGCGTTCAATAATGCCCCAGCTGACCGCCAGGCCGAGACCGTTGGTCCCCTTGGTCGAGAAAAACGGTTCGAAAATCTTGTCAATCAGGTTTTCGGGAATACCCGGTCCGTTATCCTCGACCAGGATGATACAGCGGTTGTGCCAGCGTTCGTAATCGGTGGCGATGATAATCCGGCCGCTTTCCTTCATGGCGTCCGCGGCGTTGAGCATGAGGTTTAAAAGGACCTGCTGTATCTGGTGCGGATCGCACTTGATATGGGGGAGCTTCTCCCGTTTGTTTACTTCGATACTGATATTGCGAAACTGGGGCAATCGGGCCACCAGCGATACGGACTGGTCCACTATCGTATTGGGGTCGATTTGTTCGAAAACGGGATTGTCCTGGCGGGCGAAATCGAGCAGGTTGCGCACGATATCCCGGCAGCGCATAGTTTCCCTTATGATTACCTTTATATCCATATGAAGAGGATTGGTGTCGGGGACCTCATCGAGCATATCCTCGGCATAAGCCAGCACACCTGAAAGGGGGTTGTTGATTTCGTGCGCCACCCCCGCCGCCAGCTTGCCCAGGGCGGCCAGTTTCGTACTCTGGACCAACTGGTCGCGCAGTTCCTTCTCGGAGGTGATGTCGCGCATGATGGTGCACACCCCGATTGTGCTCCCCTTGTAGTCCTTGAGGGGGAACCGCAGGGTATTGAAACGATGGTCGCGGCCGTCGATATTGACCGTCTCCTCGTAAGTCTGGTGTCGGTCGCTGCCGGTCACTTCCCGGTCATGGCGGTTGATAAGTTTGGCAAGGTCGGGCGGGAACATGTCCTCGGGTCTTTTACCTATGAAATCCCCGGGCTTTTTGTGAAAGGCGCGGGCAATGACCGGGTTGACGATGACATAGCGGCCCTCGAGGTCTTTGATGGAAATCCAGTCGTGGGCCGAATCGATAAAACTCCTGAAACGCTGCTCGGCGCTCTCAATTTCCCGCAACAGTTTGACCTTCTCGGTGATGCGGTGCCAGTTTATAAGGATGGCCTCAACCTCGCCGTACTGGTCGAGAATCGGTGTCAGGGTGACCTCCCAGTGGGTTTCCTCCGGGGAGTAGGTCCGCCAGACCACCGAGCGGGGTTTGCCGGTCTGCAGGACATCGTCGATTAACGGCAGGGTCAGCCGGCACTGGGCGGCCAGCTCGGTCGTGATCAGCAACTCCTCGCACGATTTCCCCAGCGCTTCCTTGAGCTTAAAACCGGCATACCGGCTGAAACTGGCGTTAATTTTTATAACTTTCTTTTCCTTGTTTAAAACCACCACCAGGTCGGGAATATTGTCGAACAAGCTTTGCAGGAAATGCCGCTCCATTTCGATTTTCTGCTCGAGCACGGTCATTTCCCGGAGCTGCCGTTTCTTGTCTTCCTGGGCGTTGACCAGGTCCCAGAAAATGTGGGCGAAAGTATGGTCGATGAGCTTGACCCCCGGCGGCAGGATTTTGTAGATGTTTTCCAGCACTGTGTCCAGGCCGGTCAGCTCGATTATCAGTTCCAGGCCGGGGATAGCCATGGCCTTGTTGATGTCGGTAGTAGTGGGAATCCCCTGCTCGCGGGCGAACACCATCCCCCGCGCCTCGTTGTCGGGGTCCATGACACACTTGATATCGAGCGGAAGTTCCGTCAGAAACGGCCCCATCGCCAGCTTGATAATAGCCCGGCAACCCCGGCCGCCACCGATTATTATGGTATTCATATCGTATTAACGCCCTTTCAAAATAACGGCGCCCGTTCATTCTTTGCCGGTTTTAGGTTTACGGAAACTCGCTTTCGAGCATATCATAATAATCCTTCAAAAGTTCCTCCAGGCTGTTATAAAAACTCTTCGGATTGAGCGTGAAATGAAGCAGAATCGCGTTCAGCCGGTCGGGAATGTACGGGTACAGTTTTTTCAGGTTCATGATGCGGTATTCGTAGAAAGCGGAAGCATCGTCCGAGGTCAGATTGTCCCTGACCTCCCGGGGGATTTTTTCGTTCTTCAAAACGTTGTGAAAGGAGGTAATGCCCTTGCCGACGGCATAGTTGATGATATTGCCGATGCTCCAGACATCGAAATCGGACACGTGCTGGTTGAGGTCGAAATCGATCCAGCGGTATTTGCCGGTTTCCCGTTCGACAATGATATGGTCGTTGCGGATATCACCGTGGCAGGTGTTGTGCCGGTGCAGGAGGGCGATGGCTTCCACGCAATCGGTCAGCTTTTTCAAAATGTCCGGCAGGTCCTCATGAAAATACTGTTCATGGCTCTTGGGGTTTTCATGGATGTCGTTCAGAAGGGCTTTACCCCGGATGAAATCGATTATGCGCACGTGATTTCCCTTCTCATCGAGCGAGGTATAGCCCTGCATGAAACGTTCATCCCCCCGCACCAGGTCGAGTACCTTTGATTCTTTTTCCGGGCTGCGGTAGCAATGGATACGGAAGATGCTGATGTGCACATAGAAATCTTCATGAAAAACGGTCTTGATAATTTTCTGGCGGCCGCTGACCATTTCGAAAGCGCTGAACACCCAGTATTTGGGCTGGTCCTCGATGCCGAAACGGGTCTCATAGCGATTGCCGGTGATGAGAAAATCGCGGCCGTCGAGGCGCATTATATCCCCCCGCTGAATGCGGGTCCAGTCGGAAGTGTCGGTGATAATCGCCGGGCGAGCGATCCGCTGCCAGCCGGTTAGTTCCCCGATGCGCGCTATAAGCTTGTCGATATCCTCCATTTTTATTAAAAGGCCGCCCTTATATTCTATAAAATGGGTTGTAATTACTATTCTCTGATGTCTTTATACAATTAAGAGAGAACTTTAATTTTTGCAAGTTTTTTAAAAACCGGCCCAACACTTTGGAAAAACAGCAAAGTGCGATTGACCGTTGTTCAGCACTTACATCGTCAGACCTCGATAAACCCCGCTCGGTCGGTAAAAATATTCCGGCTTGTCCTAACGGTTGTTTTATGGTATGATTAGCCACCACGGGAACAGTCGTAACTTATAAAGGGGTAACAAGTTCGCCTGATTGAAGGGTTTTATCGAGACCCCTTTGGAAAACTGTTTTAACTTTTAGGACTTTACAGGCTCAGGCCTTTGTCATATTTTTCAATTCTGGGTTGATGGACGGGGTTTATCCGTAGCAGGTATTGTTTGATATCGGGCAGAAAAACAGTTCGATGAAATTGACTTTCTTCGAAAGGAACAGCACTCCGGCAAATAAAGATATTTTCGGCTTTGTTAACCAATTCCCGACGGGTCGGCTGCGTATATATTCTTGATATATGGTTGATAGAACGGGTCCGGGGGAAACCGGATGAACAGATAAAATTTGAATAACCGGAAATTGAATATACTGATCGTAACAAATAAGGATATTAGCGATTTATCAAAATAGATGAGGTTTTAGCATATGAGTTCAATAGGACTGGAGAAACCCAGAAGCCTGCCGGTCGAGATTTCTTATGCCTCTTTGGGTAAGAAAGTGCTTATGGCCGTTACGGGCCTGGTGGCTTTTGCTTACATACTCGGGCATATGCTGGGTAACCTGCAGATATTCATAGGACGGGAACGCTTAAACGATTACGCCGAATTCCTCCACAGCCTGGGCTGGTTCTTGTGGGTCATCCGGGTATGTCTCTTCGCGTTCTTCGCCGTGCACGTCTGGAAAGGGATTCAGCTCAAGCTCGAGAATTGGGCCTCGCGGCCGACACGGTACGTCAAGAACAACACCGTGCAAGCCAGCCTGTCGTCGCGCACCATGATCTGGACCGGCCTGGCGGTACTGTCTTTTATCGTCTATCACATTCTACACTTTACCGTGCGGGTGACCAACCCGCAGTATCAGAGCATGGTGGACGGTCTGGGCAGGCCCGACGTTTACTCGATGGTTATCGCGGGTTATCAGAATTCACTGATAGCGGTCGTGTACATAATCGCCGTGGGCCTGGTCTGTTATCATCTCACACACGGCATCGCCAGCATGTTTCAATCGGTGGGTCTCAACAATCCCCGCTTGCAGCCCCTGCTCGATAAAATCGGCTGGACGCTGGCGGTTATTATCTTTCTGGGTTTTATCTCTATTCCGCTGGCGGTGATGTTCGGTTATTTGCAACCGCTTGCAGGAGGGATGTAATATGAAATTGGAATCAAGAGTACCGTCGGGGCCGCTGGCCGAGAAATGGGACAAACACCGTTTCGAAATGAAGCTGGTCAACCCCGCCAATAAAAGAAAATACACCGCTATCGTGGTGGGTACCGGCCTGGCGGGCGGCTCGGCGGCGGCCTCCCTGGCGGAGCTGGGCTACAACGTCAAGGCTTTCTGTTTCCAGGACAGCGCCCGCCGGGCGCACTCTATCGGCGCCCAGGGCGGTATCAACGCCGCCAAGAATTACCAGAATGACGGCGACTCCATCTGGCGGCTGTTTTACGACACCATCAAAGGGGGGGATTTCCGCTCCCGGGAGGGCAACGTCTATCGCCTGGCGCAGGTATCCAACAACATCATCGACCAGTGCGTCGCCCAGGGTGTACCGTTCGCCCGCGATTACGGCGGTACGCTGGACAACCGCTCCTTCGGCGGGGCGCAGGTTTCGAGAACTTTCTATGCCCGCGGTCAGACCGGCCAGCAGTTACTGCTGGGAGCTTATGCGGCTTTGAACCGCCAGATCGGACGCGGCCAAGTTGAAATGCACCCCCGCACCGAAATGCTGGACCTGGTGTTGATCGACGGTCATGCCAAGGGGATTGTCGTCCGTAATCTGGCCACCGGCAAAATAGAATCACACGCCGCCGACGCCGTCGTCCTGGCCACCGGCGGCTATGGCCGGGTGTTCAACCTCTCCACCATGGGTCTCGGTTGCAACGTTACCGCCGCCTACCGGGCTTACAAGCGCGGGGCGCTGTTCGCCAATCCCTGTTTCACCCAGATTCACCCGACCTGCATCCCCCATACCGGGGAGTTCCAGTCGAAGCTGACGCTGATGTCGGAGTCGCTGCGCAACGACGGCCGCATCTGGGTGCCGAAGAAAAAAGGGGAAACACGCCCTCCGAGTCAGATTCCCGAGGACGAGCGCGATTATTACCTGGAGCGCAAGTACCCCAGTTTCGGCAACCTGGCGCCGCGGGACATTTCCTCGCGCAGCGCCAAGGAAGTTTGCGACGAAGGGCGCGGAGTCGGGCCGACCGGCTACGGCGTTTATCTCGATTTCTCCGACGCCATCAAACGGCTGGGTAAAAATATTATCGAGCAGCGTTACGGCAACCTGTTCGAAATGTACCACCTGATTACCGACGAGGATCCGTACGAAGTCCCGATGCGGATATATCCCGCTTCACATTACACCATGGGCGGGTTGTGGGTCGATTACAATTTGATGAGCAACATCCCCGGCCTGCACGTAATCGGCGAGGCTAATTTCTCCGACCACGGCGCCAACCGCCTGGGGGCTTCGGCTCTCATGCAGGGGCTGGCCGACGGTTACTTCATCCTGCCCTACACTATTAGCGATTATTTCGCCCGGGTCGGGGCGAAGAATATATCCACCGACCGCGAGGAATTCCGGGCGGCGGAGAAAGAAGTCAAGGACCGCGTCAAAAAACTGATGGCCGTCAACGGCAAGCAGACGGCGGAGTCGTTCCACAAGCGATTGGGTATCATCATGTGGGAATACTGCGGCATGGCCCGCAATGAGGCCGGATTGAAAAAAGCGCTGGAGCTGATTCCGGCCCTGCGGGAGGAATTCTGGAGCGATGTTAAGGTGCTCGGCGAGGCCGGGGACATGAACCAGACCCTGGAGCGGGCCGGGCGGGTGGCGGATTTTCTCGAATTCGCCGAGATTTTCGCCTATGACGCTCTCAATCGCGAGGAATCCTGCGGCGCTCATTTCCGCGAGGAATACCAGACCGGAGAGGGTGAGGCTCTCCGTAACGACAAGAAATTCGCCTACGTGGCGGCCTGGGAATACAAGGGCGTCGGTCAAAAACCGGGGCTCCATAAGGAGGAGCTGGAATTTGAAAACGTTGAACTGGCCACAAGGAGCTATAAATAATGAACTTTACATTACACGTATGGCGTCAAAAAAACGCCCGGGATAAGGGGAGGATGGAGACTTACCGGGCTCACGATATCACTCCCGATATGTCGTTTCTGGAAATGCTGGATGTGGTCAATGAGGAGCTGGTGGAAAAGGGAACCGAGCCGATACATTTCGACCATGACTGCCGCGAAGGCATCTGCGGCGCATGTTCACTGGTCATCAACGGCATTCCGCACGGCGGCAAGAAAGGCTGCACCACCTGCGAGCTGCGCATGCGCAATTTCAAGGACGGTGACGAAATCTACGTGGAACCGTTTCGAGCCAAAGCCCTGCCGGTGGTCAAGGACCTGATGGTGGACCGTTCGGCGCTGGACCGGATTATGCAGGCCGGAGGGTTTGTCTCGGTCAGTACCGGGGCGGTGCCCGACGGTAACGCTATCCCGGTGCCGAAAGCGGTCGCCGACAAGGCGATGGATGCTGCCGCCTGTATCGGTTGCGGCGCCTGTATCGCTGCCTGCAAAAATGCCTCGGCCATGCTCTTTGTAGCCGCCAAAGTTTCGCACCTGGTGCACCTTCCCCAGGGGCAGGTCGAACGCGAACGGCGGGTACGCAATATGGTCGCCCAGATGGATAAAGAAGGTTTCGGCAACTGTACCAATTATTACGAATGCGAGGCGGTCTGCCCCAAGAGTATCAGCGTGGAAGTGATCGCCAAAATGAACCGTGAGTACCTCAAGGCCCTGACGAAACCGGTGAAATGAAAAAAAGGGAAGCTCAGCTCGAACAACTGAGCCTCCAGTTTTGTTTAGATAAAAAAATATTCGAAATAGATAAAAGGAGGTTCAATGGCGGAGAAAAAACAGACTGCTAAAAAACCGTCACTGAAACAGGTTGGCCTCTCCGAGCAGGGACTAATGGACCTGTACACCAACCTGCTCAAGACCCGCCTTCTGGACGAACGGCTGCGCAAGCTCTTTCGTCAGGGGCGATACGCCGGGACATATTTCTCGGCGGTGGGACAGGAAGCGACCACGGTAGGACCGACTTATGGTCTTCGCGACGAGGACATTATCGCGCCTTCGCACCGTGAAATCGGTGCCAGTGTGACCAAGGGAGTACCGCTGGATGTGATAATCGGGCAGGTTTACGCTCGCCGCAATTCGCCGGATAAGGGGAAATCGCATCCCTGTCATTACGGCTACCGCGCCCGGGGGGTTATCACTCCGGCCTCGACCCTGGCCGGGCAGACGATCGTCGGCACCGGCTGTGCTATGGGTTTTAAAATACTGAAAAAGGACAACGTCGTGGTGGCGTTTTTCGGCGAGGGTTCCACCTCGCGCGGCGGCTGGCATGAAGCCCTGAATTACGCCGGTATTCACAAACTGCCGATCGTGTATATTTGCCAGAACAATCTCTGGGCGGAGTCGGTCCCGGCCACTTTGCAAGCGGGCATCAGGGATTTCGCCGACCGCGCCAAGGCCTACGGATTCCCGGGAGTGACTATCGACGGCAACGATGTCGTGCTGATGCACCGGACCGCTGCTGAGGCGATCGAGCGGGCGCGCAAAGGCAAGGGGCCGACTTTAATCGAGTGCAAAACCTACCGCTGGTACGGCCATTCCGAAATCGACCCGGCTGATTATCGCCAGGCCGAGGAACTCGAGAACTGGAAGAAGAAAGACCCGGTTTTGCGGGCGGAAAAATTTATGATGGACCTCGGTATCCTGACCACGCCTAAGCGCGAAGCCCTCGTGGAGCAGATTGACCAGGAAATTGACGCCGCCGTGCAGGTGTGCGAAAAAGAAAAGTACGTGGAGCCCGAAGAGGCTTACAACGATGTTTACTCTGAGGATTTTCCCGTCTGGAGAGACGAGTATTAGACGGGGAGGAACTTGTTATGAAAAATCAGAGTGAATTTGTCAAAAAGCTAATATTCGGGAGATAAGATGAAAAAAGTTACTTATATCGAGGCTATCACGCAAGCCTTATATGAAGAGATGGAGCGCGATGAAAAGGTATTCCTGATCGGCCAGGATATCGGCCTTTACGGCGGCGTGTTCAAAGCCACCAAAGGGTTGATGGACCGGTTCGGGGCGGAACGGGTTATCGATGCTCCTATATCGGAAGTTTATATCGCGGGTGGGTCGGTGGGCGCCGCCCTGGTCGGTTTGAAACCGGTTGCCGAGATTCAATTCGCCGACTTTATTACACCCTCGATGGACCAGATTATCCAACAGATGGCTAAAATGCGCTATCGCACCGGCGGTAGCTGGACCTGCCCTATGACCATCCGCGTCTGCTGCGGCGGTGAGGTCGGCGGCGGGCTGTACCATTCACAGATTAACGAACAGTGGTTTTTCTCACAGCCGGGATTGATAGTTGTTTTGCCTTCCACACCGTACGACGCCAAGGGGCTTCTCAAATCAGCCATCCGCGGCAATGACCCGGTTATTTATTTCGAGCACAAACGGCTCTATCGTTCCGTCAAAGAGGAAATCCCCGACGAGGATTTCACCGTTCCTATCGGCAAGGCAGCGATTCGCAAAGAAGGCAAGGATATCACCCTGGTCGCTTACGGCCTGATGTGTCAGAAGACGATGGAAGCGATCGAAACCCTCGAAAAAGACGGCATATCCTGTGAATTTATCGACATGCGCACCCTTCGTCCCTGGGACCGGGAAACTATCCTGGAATCGGTAAAAAAGACCTCGCGGGCGGTCCTGGTGCAGGAGAACTCCAAGACCGGCGGCGTGATGGCCGAGGTTTCGGCCACCATCACCGAGGAAGTCTTCGACTATCTCGACGCCCCGATCAGCCGGGTGTGCGGGCTGGATGTACCGATGCTGCCGTTCGCCCCGCCCATGGAGCATTTCTTCCTGCCCAACGCTGAGAAGATTGTCCGGGTCGTTAAAAAAGTTATGGAATATTAAGGGAGGCAACATGGAATATAAAGTGATAGTACCCCCTTTAGGCGAGTCGGTCGTCGAAGGCACGATTGTCAAATGGTTGAAAAACGAAGGCGACCCGGTTAAGGTGGACGACCCGCTGGTGGAGGTCATGACCGACAAGATCAACGTCGAGATACCCTCACCGCATGACGGCGTCATGAAAAAGCACCTGGTTGCGCCGGAGACGGTGGTTGAGGTCGGCGCCGAGATAGCCGTGATGGAAGTTGAGGGCGAGGTCGAACAAGCCCGGACGTTCCAGGTCAAACCGGATGACGGCCGGGAACGAATTCCGAAAGAGCAGGAGCTCAAAGCTCCGCCGGAGGAATTTGTCGGCACCACCGAGCACCATGCGCATATGGGCATTCACGCCGACGAGGCAGCCATCGAAGGCGGCATCAAGGCGGTCAAATCTTCGCCGGTGGTGCGGCGCCTGGCGCGCGAACATTTTATCGACCTGCGCAAGCTCTCCGGCACCGGTAAAAGCGGCCGGGTGAGCAAAGCCGATGTCCTGAAATATATCGAGATGCGCCATTCGGTCGATATCGTGCGGCCGGATTTTGTTTTTCCCACCGCCGAGCCGGAGGAGATTATCCCTATCACGGGCATTCGCAAGGTCATCGCCGAGCACATGGTCAGATCGGCTTTCACCATCCCGCACGTGACGACGTTCGACGAAGCGGACATGTCGGCTCTGGTAAGCTGGCGTCGCCGCAACGTGGATAAAATAGAGACGCTACACGGCGTGCGGATAACGTATTTACCATTTATCGCCAAGGCGATTATTTTCGCCGCCAGAGATTTCCCCTGGATGAATGCCACTTTCGAGGGCGACAACCTGCACGTCAAGAAATATTTCAATATCGGCATGGCGGTGGCGCGGAAGAATTCCCTCATCGTCCCGGTCGTCAAGCACTGCGAGCAGAAATCCCTTCTGGAAATCGCCAGAGAGATGCGCGAGCTGGGCGATAAAGCCGAGGCCGATACGCTGAAGATCGAGGAAATCACCGGCGGTACGATTTCGATTACCAACGCCGGGGTGATGGGAGCGCTGGGCTCGACGCCGATTATCGCCGCCCCGCAGGTGGCGATCCTGGGCGTGCATAAAATCGTCGAGAAACCGGTCGTCCGCGACGGCGAAATAGTCGTCGGGCCGATTCTCAATTTCGGCCTGTCGTTCGACCATCGCGTAATCGACGGCGGTTACGCCGTGCAATTCTTAAGAAAAATGATAGAATTTCTTGAAGACCCCGACAGCTGGCTGTTGAGTGTCATATAGATTAAATAAGGGTGTTATAATGGCTGATAAATACAAGTTAACTGTAATAGGGGCCGGACCGGGCGGTTATGTGGCGGCGATACGCGCCGCCCAGCTGGGGTTGAAAACCGCCATCGTCGAAAAGGAATATTACGGCGGTGTCTGCCTCAACTGGGGCTGCATTCCGTCCAAGGCGCTGCTTTACGTGTCGGAACTGAAGCGCACCATCGAGGAGGCGGGACGAATCGGTCTTAAAGCGGACAACGTCGCGATTGACCTCGATAAATTGCGCCGGCACAAGGACGACACCGTCAAACGCCTCACCGGCGGGGTCGGGCTGCTGCTCGACAAGGCCGGGGTGAAAAAATACGACGGTACGGCGGCTTTTATCTCCGAGAAGGAAATCGAAGTGACCGACGGCAAGGGCGGCAAGACCGTTATCGAGGCGGAGAACTTTATTGTCGCTACCGGCGCGTCGCCGTTTGATTTGCCGATGATAAAGCACGACGGCAAGGTCGTTATTGGCGCCCGGGAGGCGATTGAAATTCCCCGCGTGCCGGAGAATATGGGCGTTATCGGGGCCGGGCCGATCGGGGTCGAGATGGCCACCGTGTACAACACGCTGGGCGCTAAAGTGACGATTATCGAACTCCTGGATGGTGTCCTGCCGACGCTGGACGCCGATATATCCGCGGCTTCCGAGCGCGCTCTCAAGAAACAGAAGATGGATATCTATACTTCGTCGAAAGTCGTGTCCTCGAAAGTAAAAGGGGATAAAATCGACGTTGAGGTGGAAACCCCCAAAGGGAAGAAAACCTTCACCTTCGATACGGTGCTGGTAGCGGCCGGGATGAAAGCCAACACGGGTGGTTTGCAGCTCGACCGAGCCGGCATCAAAACCGATAACCGGGGCTTTATTACGGTCGATAAGCGGATGCGCACCAGCGTCCCGCATATCTTCGCCATCGGCGACGTGGTCGGCGGATTACTGCTGGCCCACAAAGCCTCACACGAGGGCATTGTCGCGGTCGAGGCTATCGCCGGCGCCACCATGGGCGCCGACTGGAAAGCCGTTCCCTACGCCGTGTTTACCGACCCGGAAATCGCCGGTATCGGCCTGACCGAGAAAGAAGCGGCCGGGTCCGGGCGCAAAATCAAGGTCGGCAAGTTCCCCTACCGGGCGGTGGGCAAGGGTATCGCTACTTTAGCCACCGACGGTTTCACTAAAATCATCGCCGACGCCGAGACCGATGAGATTCTCGGTATTCATATTTTCGGCCCACACTCGGGAGATATTATTTTCACCGGGACGGCGGTGATGGAGATGGACGGCACGGCTGAGGACCTCGGGCATATCATGGCGGTGCACCCGACCCTGTCGGAAGCCTTGATGGAAGCCGCGCTGAACGTGAACAAAAAAGCCGTTCACATTATCAACTGACGGCTTAAATTGTTTTTTAATTGATTGTCAGACGGCGGGAAGTTCATCGAGGATAGTCTCGATGCTTGCCGCCGTTTCCATTTCATAATAGAAAAGGTCGGCGAAATTTTCCGCCAGGTGGCTTGCCACTTTGTTGATATCTACTTCATTTTTCAGCAGAGATGAAAGCGAACCCACCGGATACTCGGTGATGCCGCAGGGGTTGATGAGTTTGAAATAATTGAGGTCGGTGTTGACGTTGAGCGCCGCCCCGTGATAGGTTATCCAGCGCGACACCGCCACCCCGATAGCGGCCAGCTTGTGGTCGGCCGCCCAGACCCCGGTCAAACCATCTTTTGTACCGGCCTTGAGACCGTAATTATCGAGGGTGTTAATAATGACTTTTTCCAAATCGCGAAGGTATTGATGTAAATCGCGGCCGCGGTTGTTGAGGTCGATTATGGGGTAGATAACCACCTGCCCCGGACCGTGGAAAGTGATATCCCCGCCGCGCTCGACTTCAAAAAGGTCGATGCCTTTCTGCGCCAGGTTTTCTTTCGATTCCAGGAGATTTTCGATATGGCTGCCGCGGCCGAGGGTGATGACCGGGCGGTGCTCGGTCACCAGAAGACAGTCGGGGATTTTGCTTTCATGGCGCAGGGTGACCAACCGCTTCTGTAAGTCCCAGGCGTCTTTATAGCGGGTGGTGCCGAGGTTTATTTTGAAAAGTTTTTTATGGCCGCGCGAACACATGGGTATTTAATCTCATCCGCAAAGTTATTGTTATTAATATAAACTAACAACTGGTACGGTCAAGTTGTTCCTTTTGATGGGGCTTTACGGGATT
>JAFGNW010000234.1 GCA_016926795.1 Candidatus Zixiibacteriota bacterium | reverse complement strand
TTTCTGGAAAGCGACCTGCTGAAACTGAAACCGGATATAATAACCATCCTGTTCTCCTGGAACGACCACTGGGCGGCGGCCTCGCAGATAGCCGACCGGGACCAGGAGTTCCCTCCGCAAATTCTGCTCGAGGCGCAGAATTTCCTCGGCCGCTTTCATTTTTACCGCCTGATGAAAAAGACCCTGCTCTCGGCCGTCGAAAAAAATCCCGACTCGATTTTTGACCGGCAAAACATCGTTTACAGGGTGGGGCTCGATAATTTCGGGCTGAACTTGAAGGAAATTTGCGAGCGCGTCCGTGAGGCGGGGGCGACGCCTATTCTGTTGACTTCTCCCATACCGTCCCTTGAGAAATATTACCCGCCGGGCGCCCGCTCTACCCTGCACGCTTTCCATGAAAAGTACAACGGGGTAATAAGAGACGTCGCGGCGGTTTACGATATCGACCTGGTGGACCTGGCGCGGGAATTCGACATGTACGACGGCCTCTGGGACGATGCCGCGCGGGACCCGATACATTTCAACGCCCGCGGCCATGAACTCGCGGCGCGGCTTATTGCCGATTATATCGAAAAAAAAATCGGCCCTTAAACTTGCTTTGAAAACCGGTCGAGGACCTCTATCAGCTTATCGATATCGGCCGCATTGTTGTAAAGGTGCGCCGATACCCGTATCGAACCCTCGCGCTGGGCGAGGATTATCTTGCTTTTGGTAATTTCCCCGAACAGTTCTTTATAGCGGTCGCAGGTGAAAGTCAGAATCGACGACCGGTGTTTTTCTACCATCGACGACGTTATCCGGTAATACGGATTGCTCTTTAAATAAGCGGCCAGGCGGTCGAGCAGGCGGTGATTGTGTTCCCGGATGTTTTTTATACCCAGCTGTTGAAAATATTTCACCGCCGCTTTCATACCGACCAGGTTCAGGACGACATAATAGCCCAGTTCGTATTTACGCACGGCGTCGAAATAAGGATTGTCGTACTTGAACAGGCTGGTGAAATTCATCTGCCAGTCCACGCTCAGCCAGCTCATGAAGGGGACGGTCATGCGCTCCCGTACCGCCGGGTCAAGGTAGAAAAAGGAACAGCCCTGCGGCGAGAGCATCCATTTCTGGCAGCCGGAAGTAAAGACATCGATACCCAGCTCTTTGACGTCGACCGGCTCGGTCCCCATCCCCTGGATACCGTCCACCGCGAACAGGAGGTTGTTTTCTTTGCAGATTTTCGAGAGGGTTGCCAGGTCGTTTTTGTAACCGTTGAAAAACTGGACGTATGAAAGACAGAGGACGCGCGAGTTAGGGGTGATGGCTTTTTGGAACTCGTCGATATCGAAAATCAGGTCTTTAGATTTGACGAACTTAAGCTTATAGCCGAACCGTTCCGCGGCCGCCCGCCAGGCGTATACAATCGAGGGAAACTCGATATCGGAAACCAGGATTTCGGAGCCCGGCGGCAGGGGCAGGCCGAACGCGACCACGTTCAGCCCGAAACTGGTGTTCAGTCCCAAACCGATATCGTTTTTCGAGGCGCCGATCAAACCGGCGTAGGCGGCGCGAAGTTCCTCGGCGCTTTCGAAACCGGTGGGGGTGTCGTCGATTTCGGCGGCCATGCGGACTTTCATATTTTCCTCGATGGTGTTCTTGACATCGAGCGAAAACGGCCCGTTCGAGGCCGCGTTAAAATAGACTATCTTTTCGGTGTGCGGAAACCGCGCCCGGATTTCTTCGAATTTCTTTTCAAGGTTGTTGTTCATAGCTGTTCTTTCAAAATTACATTGCCCGGAATTTTCTTATATGGAATATAAATAGCCGATTAAAGCCATCGCCCCGCCCAGCTTGATAAGGTGCGAGAGGAGTCCGAACAGCACCAGCGGCATGGGCAGTTTGATTTTCACCGACAACCCCATCAAAACCGGCACCGCCCCCAAAAGAAACGCCAGCACCGCCGCCGCCAGTCCGGCCTTGACGCCCGACAGGGGCACCACCACATAGAAAAAGCTGAAGATGATGGTCGGGATAACCACGAAGAATAAAAACTCCATCACGAAATTCATGATGAACCAGGCCAGGTTGCTTTCCTCGACCAGTTCTTTGGGCAGACCCCGGTTCAGTTTCAGGCTGACCTCGACCAGGCTCAGCACAATCGAAACCACCAGCAGATAAATACCGCTTACGGCGAAGCAGTAAAACATAAGCTTATAAGAAATCATCTATAACCATCCTTTTTCAATATACCAGGCATACGTTTCTTTGACTCCTTTTTCGAGCGGTATCTGTGCCTCGAAACCGAGCTCAGCCCGGGCTTTTTCGGTCGCGACCTCCCAGGCGGCCAATAACTCGGCGGACTTGTTGACCGTCAAAAAAGGCGTCGCACCCACCAGCCGGAAACTCCGCTCGGACACCAGCGCGATCGTTTTGAAAAGCCAGCCCGGCACGGCCAGCGGCACCGCCCAGCGGTCACAGCTTTTCTGGAATATTTCCATCATCTCCCGCATGGTGTAAGCGCGGCTCTCGCAGATAAAATAAACCTCTCCCGATTTCGTATCGGACACCACCGCCTTATAAATCCCCCGGCACAAATCATCGACGTGCACCAGCTGGATTTTACGGCGGCTGTCCCCCACAATCGGCCGCAGGTGCCGATAGACGGTCCGAAAGAGGTCGTACATCTCCCGGTCGCCGGGGCCGTAAACCCCCGACGGACGCAAAACGGCGACGTTCAGCTTGTCTCGGTACGACAGAGCCACCCGCTCGCCGGCCAGTTTTGACTCGCCGTAAACGGTTATCGGGTGCGGTTTGTCCAGCTCGGTTACCGGGCGTCCGCCTACCGACGGCCCGGCCGCGGCCAGTGAAGAAATATACACGACTTTTTTGACTTCGGGATTGTGCTCCAGAACGGCCTCGAACAGGTTGCGCGTGCCGCCCTCGTTGACCTCGAAAAAGGTCTTGCGTTTTTTGGCCTTGACCAGCCCGGCGTTGTGGATGATATAATCAACACCTTTTACCATCTCTGGCAGGGTGTCGGGTCGGGTGACATCACCGTAGCGGTACTCTATATCCAGCCCCTCGAGCAGTTTTAGATCCGAGGTCTGCCGCACCCCGGCGATAACGCGCCAGCCCTCATCGAGAAAGAGCCGGCACATGCGCGAGCCGATAAAGCCGTTGGCACCGGTGATGAGAATGGACTTCTGCGTATCTTCGACCATGGGGGGAATTTAGCGAATTGTATTTTTGAGGACAAGGGATTTAATGCCGGGATGAGTAAAACCGTACATTCGCTTGACAGCAGCGCCTGAAAGCTCTACTTTAAAAGGTGATTTTATGCGATGTTACTGATATAAAAAGTCCGTTTATCGGGGACTCCTTTTAGTCATCACATTTCGCAAAGTTAAAATAAGTAACTCTAAAAACGGGGTGTGACCGATTTAATTATACGACTTAAAAAACAAATACTTCTATTTACAATCATTTTATCATGAGAGGGAGTTTGCTATGTCAATCAGACGAAAACTATCAAGTATTTTTATATGCCTGATATCACTTTTATTAATCACCTGCTCGAGCAGCACCGACAGCACCGAAGAAGATACCGGTCCTACTCAGGAACAATTAGCGCAACTGGAAAATCTGCAACAGAAACTTATGACTTATGACGAACAGCTCTCTGAACTCTTAACGGGTCTCGATACTGTAATAGCTATGGACAGTATACTGGAACTCATGACAACGGATGCTGCCATAGATTCCGCCTTCAAATCTGAAGATGCTGTCATGATTTATTTCAGCAGCGGTATCTGCGGCGGAATTCTTGTAAACCCTCTGTATGATACCACCAGTCCTCCGGCGGTTATTAATATTAGCGAAAAACACCCTTTGAACAGCATAAGCACGGCTACTCCCCAATCGAAAAAAACTTTATATATGGCCCCTTTCTATAGCGACCCCACCATGCACGATTATGATGTATCCATGATTTCAGTCGGCAACACCGCCCTGGCGAAAGCGGGATATGATAACTTCACCGTATATCAGGATGGCCAGTGTACCGTGGAAGGCTTCACGCAAATGTCCGATTACGGTTTTATTCGCATCAATACTCATGCCAGTATCCAACCCTCACTTCAAAATATCCAAGACGTTTATCTTGTCACCGGTAATGTACCGGTCTCCGACCGAACTACTGAAATGAGGTTCTATTCCGATATCATTAACGGTTTAGTTCTCCCGTTGGTATATCTGCAGGAAAAGCTTTTCTTACTCACTCCGGCGTTTATTGATAAATACAATGATTTTTCTAACTCCGAGAGCATTGTTTCCCTCGGATTCTGTTGCAGTTATCTCGGCGGCTGGCCGGAGATGTTTGTTGACCAGAGCGGAGCTCCCGTATGTCTGGGATTCGATTGGACAGTGGCCATGTGGCGGAGTGCCTATTGGGCCAACGAATTCTTGACCAATATGTGCGATACCGAACGAGAAACGGCCCTGACTGTCTCCGACTGGTACACCTCTATCGACCATGACTATGTTGACCCGAACGGTCATCTGGTACAGATCCTGTACCGGGGAGACGGGAGCACTACCCTCTGGAAATCCTATGCCCCGGAACAGGTAATCGCAAACGGCTATCATCCGACGGCTTCTCCCGACGGCTTGTGGCTCTCGTACGAATTATCGGACAACGGCATCGCGAAAAGCCCGGTTGACGGCAGCAGCGTCACTCCCTTGGTCAATTACGGTTATGAACCGGACTGGTCCCGTACCAATAACGACCTGCTCGTCATGCGCTACGATAATGCCCTTTATATTGTCAACGCCTCGACGGGGGCGACTTCTTTGTTGGTTTCGGGTGATATCGACGATGACCCCTGCTGGTCGCCGCTCGGTAACGAAATCGCGGTGCAGGGCGACGAAGGTATGCTTGTTGTATCTTATCCGCAAGGTGCCAAATCATCTGTTGCCTGCAATGACAATATCGATGGTGATTGCGAAGGAGAATCGCCGACCTGGTCGGCGGACGGCACTTACATCGCTTTTGAAGATGGCCTGGAAATCATGAAAGTATCCCGAAACGGCGGTAACGCCACAATGGTGGTGGGCAACCTCAACGACGTCGCCTTTCCGTCCTGGTCTCCCGACGGTAAGTATATTGCTTTTACCATGGATGACGAATCCGCCGTTTACGGACATATCTGGGTGGCTGATGCCCGCGGCTCCGCATACGGGTTGTGGCAAATTACCCGGGGACAATATCTCGATATGCGACCCTGCTGGTCTCCCGACTCCAAGACAATCTATTTCGATCGTACGGCGGTCAGCGCGGAACCCTGGGAAGAAACCCCGCTGGGTATCTGGAAGGTAGAGGTAGATTTACCCTGACTTAAATAAATTCTCAACCGAACGGGTACCCCACCCCTTCAGGGGTGGGATAAAAATATCTTCCGCCGCGGGGGGGGAATTCAGCAAATTGAATATTTCAGGGCAAGGGGTTTAATATTTTAGGAGCCCCCAGGAACCCATGGTATTCCATCAAATATTGGATAAACTGACATTATAAATGGTATCTGTTCAGGTGGATCGCCTTTACGCCAAAAAATGAAAATACCGCCAACATCAAAAGAACTATTCTCTAAATAAACCTTAAATTCTTTAAAATTTAATGCAATAAGCGGAGCCTGAATATCAAAAATTATATTCAATTTTTCATCTTTACCATAGAGCTTAACTTTCGAAACAATATAGTCAAAGAGTCTTTTAGTGTTTACTGATCGATCGTCCCTGAATCGTTTAATTTGAAAATATATAGGATGTTCTGGCTCATCCTTATCAATCAGAATTGTATCAAACTCTTCGTCTATAAGTCTTTCCTTGAAGACGTAATCATTAAGACTGGTGCTTTCCGGTTCTGTATACGTAGGTAAACCTATCCAGAAAATTTTTTTATGTAGATAACTTAGAAATTTTGCAAAAATCCAAGTAATAAATAACTCATGAACTCTTTTATCATGTTCTTTTTCTTCAGGTACAACTTTTATAAATCTAGAAACCGTATCTAAATCAAAAAAGTTGCCACTCCATTTTTGCAGTAAATCCATATTCCGAAACTTTTTATCTATATTATGTTACGTTCAATAAAAATCTATATTATAAGAGGAAAATGTCAATCACATTTCTATTCTAGTACCCCGCCCCTTCAGGGGTGGGTTCGAAAAACTCTCATTAAAATATATCTTACAAGTCCCACCGTCTGCCTCCGGCGGATGGGCCACCCGGTAATTTCGAAACTCAAATCTTGATCCGTATGATTTTGACCACAATGCCCGAAGCGGTGGGGTCGACACAGCGCGCGTACTCGGTGGTGACGCCCTCGGGGTCGATAACTTTCTCGTAGGGCGTGCCCTCGTACTTCCACGGCAGGGTGCCGCCATACGCGAGCGCGTGTATCATCCCCTGCAGCGTGCCCATAAGCCAGGGGCAGACTTTACCGGCATCGGCCGGAAGAGTGAATTTCTGCCCAACCTTATAACTTTTCTCGCCGTCGCCGCGGTACATCCAGGCGCAGATGCCCTCTTTTTCAAGATTCGGGTAAATTATCTCGTCCCCATCTTTTTTAAGCTCTCCGCCTTTACCCTCGAAAATTTCGAGCTCGATTTTGTACATGATTTCCTCCCGATTCAGAAAAATTAAACTGCTGATTTGTCCCCTCCGGAAATATTGATGTGTCGGCGTCGTGGAATGCCCCGCCTGGTCACATTGAGCGGAGTCGAAATGTGACTTCTTTTCCAGTCCTCCTTCGACTCCGCTCAGGATGACTTCAAATAACCCCACCGCCAAAGCAGTGGGCCACCCGCAAAACAGTCGGTCACTCGAACATGTGATAGCCTAAAAAACCTCGGCGGAGAATCTGTATATCTCGGTGAATTTGTCCCGGTAGCTGTTCTTCCCCAGCCCGGCCTTGAGGCAGGTCTGCTCCAAAAACTCGATCACGTCCCAGCCGTACTCGGTCGCCACCTGCGGCAAAAGCAGCCCGGAATGCATCCCCAGTTTGACAATCAAACCGTCGCGGCCGATTTTGATTTCATTAAAACTCTTCACCCGCTCCAGCGGCGACAAAACCGAGATTTCAAACTCGAGCCGGTCGAGCTCCTCGCGGGTGAGCTTCGGGAAGCGCGGGTCCTCGAACGCTGCCGCCCGGGCCATCTCCGCCACGACCTTATAAAGCGGGCCGTGAGCGCCGATCTGGCCGATACAGCCGCGCAACTGGTCGTCGATTTTTATCGTCACGAACGCCCCCTGCTCCCGGCTCAGCCGCTCTGTTTCGGGCGGCCGGTAATCCTGCTGCAGCAGTTCGGCCTCGACCGCCTTGCGGGCGATTTGCAAAAGCTGTTTCTTGTCTTCGTCGGTGAGACGGTCTTTTTCCTCGCGCGACGGGGCCGGGGCGCCCATAGTAACATCTCTTTTAACTTTCTGTCTTTCGCCCACCACCGCAGCCGAGAAATAACCGACCACCTCGGTAAAGTCACCGGTGGTTTCGCCGGAATTAGCGTAATCCAGAAGTTGTACTTTTTGGCCGCCAAGCCGTTTGGTGGCCATCATTACCGCCGCCAGCGGTCCGCCGCCGCAGGCCTCGCCCCGCCCCGAAGCCAGCGTGTTCAAAAGCATTTCGGGGTCGTATTTTTCCACCGCCGCGCGGACGGCGCCGTCGAGTTTCTCGGCTTTTTTGGCGTTGTGAAAATGCGACAGGTCGGTTGAGGCTACCAGCAGGGCGTTGACTCCTCTCAGCGCTATCCCCAACGTTTCCCCCAGCGCCCTTATCGATTCCGGTTCCTGCTCGCCCATGACAATCGCCACCAGCTTGAATTTGCCCAGGGCAATCTGCAAAAACGGCAACATGACTTCCAGGGCGTGTTCGCCGCGGGTGGAGCCGGTGGAATGACCCATATTGGAGAAATAGACATCCGGATGGATACCGGCGATTTTTTCGGAAAGCTCGCGGTCGGTCTCCACCACCCCCAGCGGGGTTTCGTAACCGGCCCCCTCGTATACCGACGACCCCCGGAAAAATACGGCGTGAAAGGGGGAGACCACCACCACCGTCTCGATATCTTCTCCCTCGAGAAGTTTGAAGGCCGTAGCCGCGACTTTCCCCGAATAAGGATACCCGGCGTGCGGCGCGATCAGCGCCAGCGGTGCGCCCTCGAGCGGTTTCTTTTCGACCTCGGCAAAAAACCCGGCGATTGTCTTGGCCAGTTCCGCGGCGTTCCCGGGGTAAAACATACCCGCCACGGCGGGTTTCCTTATCTCTGATTTATTTCCTCGCATAGCTCGCTTTCCGTTTTAAATATTATATATAAAAAGCTAACTGAAATTGTACGGCTTGTCAAATCAAGCTTACAATAAAAAAACCGGACCTTATGAAAAAGTCCGGTCTTGCCATCCCTGGCGTTTTTTCAAGTTTCCATATTATTGTACGTTCCGTTAGACCGTTTGTTCCCGTCAGGCGGTCGTTTCCACCCCCGTTTTCGGTTGTTTGCTGTGCGAGCCGTTATCGGTTTTGAGGCCTTCGACCATGGCCGCCAGCGAAGCAATAATGCCGCTGGCTTCGTACGGCAGGAAAATCTTGTTGGCGTTCCCCCGGGCCAGCTCGGGCAGCATTTCCAGGTATTTCAGGGTTATCAGTTTTTCGTCCGGCTTCCCTTCATGAATCGAATTAAATACGGTCAAAATTGCTTCCCCCTGGCCCTTGGCGACCTCTATCTGGCGATATTTCTCGGCGTCGGCTTTTCTCTTGACCGCTTCGGCGTAACCCTCGGCCTCAAGAATCTGCGCCTGGCGCGAACCCTCGGCCTTGGTAATCTCCGATTGCCGGATCGCCTCAGCGCTCAGGATCGTCGCGCGCTTGTCCCGCTCGGCTTTCATCTGACGGCTCATGGCTTCCGTAATATCGATCGGCGGGTCAATCCGCTGCAACTCGACCCGGTTGACCTTCACCCCCCACTTGTCGGTGGCCTGGTCCATGACATCGCGAAGCTGGGAGTTGATCTGGTCGCGCGACGACAGGCAGGCGTCGAGGTCCATCTCGCCGATCACGTTACGAAGGTTCGTCTGGGCCAGCTTGGTGGCCGCCATGATATAATTGGAAATTTCGTAACGGGAACGGAACGGGTCGGTCACCTGGGCGTAGATGATGGCGTCCACCTCCACCCCGACGTTATCCTTGGTAATCACCAGCTGCGCCGGGACATCGATCACCACCTCCCGCATATCGACTTTCAGCACCGTGTCGAAAAACGGGATAATCATATTCAGCCCCGGGTCCAGCACCCGTTGGAATTTGCCCAGCCGTTCCACCAGTCCCTTCTCGAAAGGACGGACAATGCGAATCGAGGCGGCGACAATGATAAACGAAAACACCACCGCCACTATCAAAAATATTGTTACCGGATTCATGATTTACTTCCTTTCTCTATCGGTCAATTTATTCTCTTTACCTTTACCCGGGTTCCGGATACCGACACAATTTCCACTTTCGCCTGCGCCTCGATTTTCTCATCCGCGACCGCCGCCCAGATCTCCCCCTCGAAACGAATCCTGCCGCCATTATCGGGGTCGATATCATTGACCACCAGAGCCGTCTGGCCGATCATCCGGTCCACGTTGGAAAGCTCCGGGGGCGTTTTGGTAATCTTCTTGGCGAACCGCCGCGTCAAAGGCAGTAATATTACCGAGATGACTACGAAAATACCTATCTGCCAGTAGTAGGCTTCAGGATAAAAATAGCTGTAAATGCCGGCTACCACCGAGCCCGCCACGAAACAGATGTATATCAAAGTCGGCGTCATCAACTCGATAATCAAAAAAATCAGCGCCGCCGCCAGCCATATCCAGAAAAGAGTCGGCATAAAATCTCCTTTCAGTACACACCTTATTTGTAAAAGGTTTTTCTATATTACTCTGCAGGTTCTTTTTTATTCAGCAAATTCCACCGGAATAAAGACAATTCGCTTCACCGATGGCAACTTAAAATCTTGTGGTCCGAATTTAAAAACTTTTCTACTCCCTAACAGCTTTATAAAGTTTGCCTGTAATTCAAAAAAATATTATTTACTTATTCAGGATACGTAAATCCCTGTAACGGGTTTGGAATTATAACAAAGGGCAACCGTGAAACCGTACGATAAATTCGCTTATGTTTATGACCGGATGGGGGCCGATTTGCACTCGGTCAAGATGGCCGAATACACGTTCCGGATTATCCGTAAATTCGATATAAGGGTCGCGAGCCTTCTGGACCTCTGCTGCGGCACCGGGACGGCACTGAAAATTTTCCACGAGCACGGTTACAACGTTGCCGGTCTCGACGGCAGCACCGCGATGCTTTCTGCGGCGAGAAAAAAAATCCAGGGAAAAAGGATTCCCCTTTTCCGGCAAAACCTGCCCTGTTTCAACATCCCCGATAAAAACAAATCCCGAAAAGCCCGGCGGTTCGACCTCGTCACCAGTTTTTTTGATTCGCTGAATTACCTTAAAAACAAAACCGAGCTGAAAGCGGCTTTCCACTCGGTAAACCGCCATCTGGAACCCGGCGGCTGGTTTATCTTCGATATGAACACCCCCGAAGCCCTGAAAACTCTCTGGGGGTCCCAGTGTTATGCCGGGGCAGAAAACGACCTGGCCTGGATTTTCCAGAACGACTATAACCCCGACCAACCCTCCGCCGCCTGCCGGGTCACCCTGTTTGTCAAAAAGGGGAAGGGATGGCAACGGCACAACGAATGCCATATCGAGTACGGTTTTGAGAACAAAGACATCAAAAATCTCCTGCGCGAAAGCGGGTTCACCGTCAAAGGTCTTTACAACTGCTTCACTTTCAACTCACCGGCCCCCAAAACCACCCGCATCTGCGCTGTCGCCCGCAAAAAGTAATCAAAAAAAATCCGCTCTCGGCGGATTCTGATAATTTTATTCACGACCGTGAACGTTATTTGGAGCCTCACGTGAAACAGCTTTTTGTCGAGCAGTTTGAGGTATTGCAGCTACCACCGCCGAACCCCGCCGGCGACGATGTCCCCGACGCCGAGAACATCGATATCAGTTTAAAAGTGCGCTCCGACCCGCATTTCGGGCACGGCACCATTTCATCGGCGCTTTTTACCAGCTCTTCATATTTATGACCACAGTCGGTACATTGATATTCATACAAAGGCATTTGTCAAATCTCCTAATCATCCAGGGACAGGACCGTCCCGAACAATACCCCCAGCGTCACCGCCAGATAGGGATTGCACATAATCTGTCAGGTCGAACCAAAACTAATATAAGCAAAAGAGAGCAAAAATCCAAACGCTCCCCCGGCTAAAGCAAATAAAAGTGTCTTTTTGATATTTTTAAAGATCCGTGTCATCTTGTATTTTTCGCCCTATAAGCCTTAAAAACAATCACTTAACGGCGTTATCCACAATCTTTTTCAGCACTATTTCCACTTCACCGGCCAGTTTTTCAAGGCCCGCGCCAGGCATCATCTCGGCAATTATCGAGGGCCGGGCCAGGTTGACCACCGTCCGGCCGTCCCTGACATAAACCGTAATCCGGCAGGGCATAAAAAGCGACACCAGCTCGTCTTTCTGGAGCGCCTTATGGGCGAACGAGGCATTGCACACCTCGATAATATTCAACGACTCGCGTTCCAGACCCTTTTCGGCCAGGGTCGCCCGGACATCATGTTTGGCCAGCACCCGGAACTGGTGTTCGGGCACCAGCTTCTCGATAGTATCAATCACCGTATCGAACGGCTTGTCGGTGGTCAGGGTGTAAACCAGTTTATTTTCCATATTTCAATTTCCTTTTTTCTACAGTTAGATAGCGTCCGGGCCTAAAGGATTCATACTATTCCGTTAAAATCTCGAAACTGGTTTCGATTTTAGTTTCGTTTTTTATCGTCTGGCTGACGACGCAGTATTTTTCCTCGGACAGTTCAATCGCCCGCTCCAGTTTTTTGGGGTCGATATTCTCCCCCCGGGCGATAAATTTCACCTCGATAGTGTGGAACGGTTTGGGGTAATCCTCGTTCTGATAGGCGGTCATTTCAATTTCCAGCGAGGTCAGCTTCTGCCGCTGTTTTTCCATAATGCGGACGACATCGATCCCCGCGCACCCGGCGATACTGAAAAACAAAAGCTCGGTCGGTTGGTAACCGGCTTCCTCACCACCGGCTTTCTTGCTGCCGTCGGTGATAATTTTGTGCCCGAATACCGAGGTCCCCTCGAATTTCAAACCCCCCGTCCATTTCATCTTTGTCGATACCATGATTCCTCCAGGTAGCTGTTGAATTCTGAATCGTCCACTATACGAAAAAACCGCCTTAATATCAAGCCGTTACGGTTATAGAGAAAGGAGGTTGATATGGTGATAAGCCAACATAAGATTGACGAAAGACAGAATCGAGAAAGTTGAACACTTTGAGAAAAAATCAACTTAGCTGAAGTTTTATAATTTATATGACATAAAACAGTATAATAATATGTTTCTAATTCATTGTTAAACATTTGATTATAAAATCTTGAATGTGGAATAAGACTAACTCATTAGAAAATAATTAGATATACCTATATTACAATAATAATGTTTTCATAAAATTTTCTTGACATTTTATACTAATTTCCTATAGTATTAAAAGTCAAGGTGAAACTATATTTACAATTCTTTGTTAAAAACAATGTAGTTTATGACGACATTTTATATAGATAGAACCCCTATTGTTGCATGTCAACGATAGGTTTGATAGACACCCCGCCATTGCTTGCAATGGCGGGTTATTTTTTTATTAGGGGGAAATTGTATGGAAAGAGTAATGATATTTATTGATGGCGCAAATCTTTTTTTTAGCGCAATCGATTTATCAATCAAGCCCAATTTCGACTATTTAAAATTCGTTCAAAAATTAGTCGGTCCTGAAAGAAAATTAATGCGGGTATACTATTACGATGCCCACATAGATCAAAGAGTTGACCCAGAAAGATATAAGAGACAACAAAAATTTCTTCTTGGTATGAATCGTCTGAGCTATTTTGAATTTAGAAAAGGCCGTATGTTGAATGGCAGACAAAAAGGAGTTGATGTTAGAATTGCTGTTGATATGGTAACCTATGGTTTTAAAAACAATTATGATATTGCCATTATTGTATCGGCTGATAGTGATCTTGTACCTGCTGTAGAAAACATTAAAGCTGAAGGAAAACAAGTAGAATTGGCCTTCTTTGACAAATGCTGGGAACTAAAAAATAGTTGTGATACTTTTTAAAGCTAGATAAAGACTTTTTTGACGATTGTTATTAATTTTTACTACTGGCTTGATACACCAATCGCTCATCAAATTTCTTCCAGGGATTTTTTTAGCTCGTCCATAGTCGAAACCGGCAGCTGGCAGACCGAGTTGCGGCAGATATACACCACCACCTCGCCCTCAGCCGCCATCCGGCCCTCGAACAAAGGCCCGGTCGCCCCGCCGTTGCGGCTCAGGGCAATTACTTTGTTGGGTATATACTTTTTATAAATCTCACCCAGCATTTCCCGCCGCTGCTCCCCGTCGCCGACCACCACGATTTCAATTTTATCGTTCAGCAAATAATCAAGGGCGAACAGGGCCGAGGTTCCGCTCGAAGGATAATCCCGTAACTGTCCCGAAAGCGCCCGGAGCGCTTTCTCGGCGGTGACGGCGTAACTTTTATTGCCGGTCAGCCGGT
>JAFGNW010000029.1 GCA_016926795.1 Candidatus Zixiibacteriota bacterium | reverse complement strand
GTCCTTAAACCCTCGAGTGAATGGGAAATAAGCAAGCGCCCCGACCTGGCCATTATTGATAATGACCTGTGGGGCAGAGTTCAAAAGAGAATTGAAACCCGGAAGACCGGCCCCCACAAGAAGAAAAGGAGCTCCGAGCCGAAATACTTATTTTCCGGATTGATGAAATGTCACGTATGCGGCAGTAACTATGCCTTGATTTCCGGCTCTGACCGGCCAAATCCGCGGTTTGGATGCAGCCGAAATTGGTGCCGGGGCGCCGCCGCCTGCTCGAATTATTTTAAAGTAAGCCAGGATGAAATTGAATCGGTGATCTTATCCGATATCCAAAATGACCTGCTTTCTCCGCCAATCCTCTCTGCAATCATAAATAAGGCCAATAAATACCTGAAGGCCAAACTGGACAAACTTAAAAGAGAATCCGGGGATATTGTCAAAAGGCGTTTGCAGTTACAGAAAAACCTATCGAACATTCTTGACGCCATCGGACAGGCGGGTATGACCCCCGGTTTACATCGGAGGCTTACCGATATCGAATCTCAGATTAGAGAGCTGGACACAAACCAGGAAACACTCAACCGAGCCTATGATTTTGAGAATCTGAAAATCGATGAGGAATATGTCTCGAGCTGGCTCGGTCGCCTCAAAGACCTCCTCAATACCGATTTGACCAGCGCCCGGGCCGAGCTCGGTTCGCTGATCGGGGAGTTTACATTATCTCCGGAAATGATTGAAGGCGTTAAATATCTAAGAGTTAAGGCCAATGCAAATATCGGGGGACTGTTAAGGATTGCTACCGGCAGGCATTCCAACAAAAAGTTGAATACACAGCCCCCGGTATTTAAACAACTTAAATCAGCCATAATTCTCAACCCTGCTTTGTTGGGTTCTGGCTTCATTTGATTAATATATTTTCTATATGCCGATTCCAGAAACCATCACCCGAAATAGACTGTATTTGTTCCGTATAGGTCTTATCTCATGGTTGCTGGGTCTAATTCTGCTGTTTATCACTCCAGTAGCTTTAACCTCGGTCAGTATCGATCTTTCTTTTCCGGCTTATGCGCTATCCTTGCTCTCTTTTTTAGTTACGGCCCTTTGTACTTCCTGTCTGGCAGAAATCGAAAAACGCAACGAGTCTGTCTGGTTTTTTATAGGTTTGATTTCCGGTGTGATAGGTCTATTTATTATTTATAAATTAGTTACCAATGACAACTGGTTTTTCTTTCGTCTGGGACTCGCCTCCTGGTTGGTAGGAGTCATCTCACTGCTATCAATTTTCTCATGGATCTCGCTTGAGTATATATACCTGATCATCTTTTCTTATTTGTTATCCATGACAGCTTACATAACGGTCGCTGTTTGTGTTTCATGTATAGCTGAAAATAAAAACCATAATGAAGGATTATGGTTTATTATCGGTTTGTTTACCACCATTATAGGTTTACTGATAATTCAAAATCTGAGCATCTGTGAAAAAGCCGTTATAAAAAAGAGAACCGAAGAACAGGAAAAAAGTTTTTGGACGCGAGTAGTAGGTTTTTACGGTCTCGGACTTACGGTGGTTGTCGTGGTTATGATTTTAATTTATATCCTTTAGGATGCAACTTTTTTATTTCCGTATAATTCCCGTAATTATCCGTTTATTTATGCTCGAAGGCAGTCTTTTTTAGCCGGATTAAGGTTTTATATAGGGCAGTCGAAGTTCCATTTGAAAAATTCACAGAGCGAACTTATCGAATTTTTCCCAGTAGGATTTTGATAATTGATAGGGGATAAAAGAGGCGTCCTCGTCCTTGACGACGACCTGATCCGGAGCGGCTTTTTCGATAATACCCAGTTCTTCGACGGTTTCGAAAATCTCGACGATATCCGGTCGGGAGCTCAATTTTACCTTGTGCGCCAGTTCACCGCCGAAAGCCCAGGAACCGTCTCTTTTGCCCAGGGATCCGATATGAGCTTTGCACAGAGCGTGTAAAAATTGCTGGACCGAATCCTGGTCGTTGGGATAGACATCGATTTTCTGCTTGGGCATGGGGATTGCCGCGCCCAGGGCTAATTCGTATTTAAAATATCTCTGGATTTCTTTTGTCATATTAATTTAATATCGACATTTTTTATAAAAAATCAACAAAAACAATTAGCTATCAACAAGTGGTTCTTAAACTTATTTGAGTGACTCCGGTATCCGGTAAGGGAGTAAAACCATACTCCCGTTTCAAATTAAAAAATACCCTGTCTATCCATCTTTTGCCTTGATTTTTAACGGTTTATACGCGTTATTAAAAAGATAAATAAGAGCATACTCTTTTTTTAAGATAGTTACAAGAGTTTTTTCACCAGGGCTTTTCATCTTGTTTTTTTTAAACAATATTTATCAATGGGAGGTGAAATGTCTGAATTCAGAGTCGGAATCGTCGGATTTCTCTTTTTCCTGACGGCCGCCCTTATTTCGGGGTCGAACCTTGGAGCCCGGGAAAATCCCGATCTTAAAACCGGGGATTCGGTCAATAAAAATCCTGGCGGACAAATAGACCTGCCGGTGTTTTTCATTGAGAATAACGGTCAATGGCCCGATAAGATAAAATTTCGGACGAATACGGGCGGCTTTACGGCCTGGTTTACGAACGATGGGTTTTGGATGCAATTTCTTCGAACGGAAACAAACCCCGACCCAAATCTTAGCGGTAATTCACAAGCTCAATTTGAACAAACGTTGGTCAAAATAACTTTCGAGGGAGCTTCTCCCGGAACCGGGCCGGTTGGCGTTAATCCGTCCGGTCATAAGAGTAATTTCTTTCAGGGCAATGACGTCACCCGCTGGCGTTCGGGAGTTGCTGATTATAACGAACTCATTTACGTGGATATATATCCGGGAATTGACTTAAAGTATTACTTTAACGAAAATATGCTGGAGTATGACTTGATTGTCGCGCCGGGGGCGGACTTATCGAAAGTCAGGATTAAATATCAGGGGGCACCATCACTCGGTCTCAATGAAGCCGGTGAACTGGCGGTGTCAACCGGACGAGACCTTATTATTGAACAGCGACCGCTAATTTACCAGCTGACAGGCGATAAATTGGAACCGGTGAAAGGGAAATTCGTGCTATATCCGAATCGAAGTTTCGGTTTTGAACTTACCGACAGTTATGACCCCACCCGACCGCTCATAATCGACCCCAGATTGAACTACAGTACTTATATGGGGGGGAGTAACGATGAATGGGGTTATGATATCGCTCTTGGGGGAGCCGGCACCGGTATCGTTTATATCACCGGGCAGACGTCCTCGGGTAATTTTCCCTTCGCCGGGGCACCGTTCCAGTCTACCCTGGCGGGCGGTTTCGATATCTTTATCGCCTGCTTTAACACTAACCAGGTCGGTTCGCTTTCTCTGGAATATACCACTTACCTGGGCGGCAGCGGGGATGACCATGCCAGAGGCATCGATGTTGATATCAACGGCAACGTGTATGTCACCGGCTGGACAATGTCTAATGATTTCCCCACAAATTCCGTAGTAATCCCGTATCAGTCGGTTTATGCCGGAAATGGCGATGTTTTCCTTTCCAAACTGGACTATACCCTGGGGACCCTCTTGTACAGTACTTATCTCGGCGGGACGGATGATGAAATCGGTGTGAACGTCGTTGCCGACGATAACGAAAACGCCTACCTGACCGGCTGGACGAAGTCTTTAAACTTCCCCATCAGCACTATCGTAGCTCCTTATCAGAGCAGTCATGCCGGCGGCATCATGGATGCTTTTGTCACGAAGATAAATACTCTGGCCATGTTCGTTAACGGACTCGAGTACAGTTCCTACCTTGGCGGGAGTCAGGACGACATGGGTTCGGGTGTGGATCTCGATCAAATTAATAACGTCTATCTGACCGGTCTGACCTCGTCGTCGAACTTTCCCACTTTAACGCCTCTGCAGCCAACTCGGGCGGGAGCCTCGGATGTCTTTATCACCCGCATGGACCTTCTGCAAAGCGGCACAGCCTCCCTGCAGGCAAGCACGTTTCTGGGAGGAACCAGTTACGACGATGGGGTTGATATCGTAACCGATAAATCAACCATGGGTATGGCTTACGTCACCGGAAATACATATTCCAGCAACTTTCCCACCCAGAATCCGTTCCAGCCCGCCCCGGGCGGTCTGTACGACGTCTTTGTAGCCAAAATCAGTATGCTTTATCCACTTTCCTTGATTTACAGTACCTATCTGGGAGGGATAAACGATGACCGGGTAATGAGAATCGACGCCGGCGCTAACGACTATGTGTACGTTACCGGAAATACTTTTTCGGTCGATTTTCCCACCTGTTGCCATTTTGCTCCCTGGAATCATAATTACAAGGCGGCGTTTGTCACCAAATTGAACCAGGCCGGCGATGATTTGATATACAGCACTATCCTTAACGTATACGGCGGGAACAACAATGAGACTTTCGGCACCGGGGTTGTCGTTGATGATTATGACGATGATGTGTTTGTATCCGGCTATACTCTGGCGACCAATTTCCCCGTCAAAGACGCCTACCAGCCGGTAAACGCCGGTTTGCGGGAAGCTTTTTTCGTCAGGCTGGATACCTGTTGTATCGGTCAAACCGGCAATATCAATTGTTCCAACGACGAGGAACCCGACATATCCGATATAACCGCCTATATTACGTTCCTTTACCTTACGCATGCGATACCCTGCTGTCCGGATGAAGCCGATGTCAACAGTGATTGCCAGTATGACATCTCCGACCTGACGAGACTTATTGATTATCTGTATATTTCACACAAGCCTTTGGTGCCCTGTCGCCAGTAGTTGTGAAAATCTGAGAAATACAGGCTGGCTTGTTTTACCGGGTCAGCCTGGATAAGATTTCAAGATTCGTACGAGAATTAAATTCTAAATTTAGACACCAGTTGCTGCATGACTTCAGCCTGCTGGTTCAGTTTTCTGGCCGCAGTGGCGGACTGTTCCGAACCGGAGGCGGTTTCCCTGGTTATTTCAGTAATTTTTTCAACCCGTCGGGAAATTTCCTCGGCCGTAACCGACTGTTTCTCCGATGCTGTGGCCACCTGCTGAATCATGTCCATGACCTGATGTGTTACGGCAATCACTTTATCCAGGTTGTGCCCCGCTTTATTGGCTAAATCGCGACCCCGGTCCCCCTCGGTGATACTCGACTTCATCGACTGAACCGCCAGGTTGGTTGAATTCTGATTATTTTAAATCGTATTGGTGATTTCCGCAGTAGCTTTACCGGTTCGGTCAGCCAGTTTCCTGACTTCATCGGCGACCACGGCGAACCCCCCCGGCCCTGTTCGCCAGCCCGGGCAGCCAGAGCTTGGATTTCCTCGTTGACCCCGTTGAGCATCAGGATTTTCACCTGTTCGTTTAAGAACCACAGCAAGGCTCGAAAGTTATCCCGGCTTAATCCCGAGATTGAATGCTTCTGATTGGTATGATTGATATAAGCGATGATGGCGAAAATAATAATCTGGTTAGCTATAAGAAGCAGTACAATTTTACTTTTTAACGTTTTCATCCCAGTTCCCAGTGAAAGTAAGAATTTAAAACAGTTTTTAATAGTTATTGGTATTGTCAGTATTTTATTTATACTCCTGAATACGGGGCAGGGATTATATAGTATGGTAGGAGAAGCTACTTTATAGATTGACAAGACAATAAAAAACCGGCCCTGAAAAACTCGGGACCGGTTTTTTTGTTTTTATTTAAAATTTTATTTTAAGAGTACCATTTTCCTGGTGGCTACCCGTTGATTGGCGGTCAGTTTGTAGAAGTAAATACCGCTGGCGACAGAATTGCCGGAATTATCTCTGCTGTCCCAAACCGCGGTATGTTCACCTTTTTTAAGAGGGCTCTCAATCAGCGTTCTGACTTTCTGACCCAGCAGGTTGTAAATTTCCAGGGTCACTTCGGCGTCTTCCGAAAGACTAAAATCGATTTCTGTACGGGGATTGAAGGGATTTGGATAATTCTGGTTCAGGGCGAATTCGACGGGCATGGCGTGCTTGGAAAGAACAGAGAAGGTCCTGGCGACCGCTTTGTAAGGCGGGCAGAAATCATCATCGGACATATCACTGCCGCTCAGGCCGACGGCGTCCGTACAGGTCACTTTTACCCGGCACTGGTCCGAAGCCGGACCGGTGACCGTCCAGTCAAAGGAACCGGGGTTGCCCTCCAGGTCAGCGATAACCGTCCAGTCCGCACCGCTGTTGACGGAGTACTCGATCAGCGTGGCAACTATCCCGACATTATCGGCAGCGTCCCACATAATAGTATAAATCTGGCCGATATATAAAACCTCGCCGCCGTTCGGTTGAATCACCGTGACTGTTGGAGCTTCGACGGCATCCAGCGCTTTGAAGACGTTCAGGCGGCCGCTGCCCATCAAACCGGCATAGGCGGGGTTCAGGTCATCGATATAGTCGGTGTAATCGAGAAGCAGACTCTTAATCTGGTCGGCGGTGAGAGTGTCGGCGTAAGATTTCAAAATACCGGCGGCACCGGTGACATGGGGAGCTGCCTGGGAAGTGCCGCTGATCCAGGCGATATAGAGGGGGTTATAATGATACGAGTAAGTACTTAATATATCCACTCCCGGAGCGGCAATATCCACCCAGGTACCGTAATCCGACCAGGAGGGCTTCACATCGGTGGAATCGGTGGCGCAGACGTTTATCACGTCGGTTCTGGTGCCCAGGTAATCGGGGGAACTGTTACCATCGTTGCCCGCCGCTGCGACAACCAGAACGCCGTGGCTGGTGGCGTAATTGACCGCCGCCCCCAGGCCGCCAGTGTTGGATGACCCCCAGCTGCAATTGATAGCCGTAGCACCGTGGTTAACGGCGTAATAGATAGCCTGGGCGGCAAAGTCCATGCGTACATAGCCCACCTCGCCGTAAATCGGGTCAGGGGCCGACCAGCCGATACGCAGAGCCATGATTTTAACGCCGTTGGCCGGAGAGGTTCCTTCGTTCCAGCCGCCGGCCAAACCGGCTACCATATAGTTATTATTGGTAATCGCTCCCATTATTCCGGACACATGGGTCCCGTGACCGTTAAAGTCGGTGGGTTCGTTGTCTTCGGTATAACAGTCCTCACCCGAATAACAGGGGGAGGCGCCGTTGACGAAATCCCACCCGATCCAGTCGTCAACAAATCCGTTGCCGTCGTCATCAACCCCGCCGGTGCCGTTGTATTCGGTCCAGTTGATCCACATATTGCCGTCGGTGTAAGGTGAAAGTCCCCCGAGGTCGCGCGAGTTATACTGCACCCCGGAGTCCAGCACCGCCAGAATCACGTCTGTGTCGCCGGTTTCGTGCTCCCATACCAGGGTGGCGTCGACGTCATGATCCGTGTCATTATAAAAATTCCACTGGTCGGAAAGAAAGTAAGGGTCGTTGGGAAAGCGGTCATAAAGCGGGTGAACCCCTATCAGTTCGGCTTTTTCTATACAGTCGCTGCTTAGATATGCCTTACAGACTTCCTTAAGGTCATACTGCCCGCCGAATTTTATGATGTAATATTTTCTGAGTTCCTCCGATTGACGGGTGACGGCTCGAGCGGGCGGATCGGGAAATTCGCGTCGAATCAGTTTGACCTGGAATTTCTTGTTCAACTCGTCGAGACTGTTGCAGCCGGTTACAACCGGCTCAGCTTCGATTCCGATTTCGGTCGGTTTAATGTCCTCCTTGAGCTTGATTACTATCTCGTCGGGTACGTATTGATAGAATACCGGAGGCGGTGCATGAAACGGTTTGACAATTTCCTTGACGTCATTTGTTCTGAGAAAATCACTGATGTCGGTAATCTTATAATCATCCTGAGCCAGAACTGATACGCCGGAGACGAGGAAGAATAAAATAAAAAGACAGGTAACTACTTTCATGTTATCCTCCTGTAAAACAAAAGATTTAAGTTAGTGATTTTGGTTTGATATCATTTATCACCCCCTTACGGGAAAAAATAGTCACAAGTTGTAAATACTGTGGATGTGTAAATTGATTAATGCTCTTATGAAGATATCTTACAAGGTGGCCGGGAGCTTGTCAAGCATCTTTTAAATTAACTTTTTTGGCGGTTGAAGTGAATGTCGTTTAATCACTTCTCACGGGCAATCCGCCAGCTGGTGGTGGGTCAGGTACAGAAAATCTATCAGGGCTGTTATGTCCGATATATCCGGCTCGCCGCCGGAACCGTCACAGTCGGCTTCTTCGGGACAGCAGAGCGATTCATGGCTCAAATAGAGATAGTCAATCAATCGGGTAATATCCGAAATGTCGGGCGTCTCTTCAACCGAGCAATCGGCGTTGCCCCTGGTGCCGATACAACATATAGCGGCGTTATACATTATGGAGCCGGTCGCCGTGACCGGTTGATATATAAGGGGATAACCGTATACAATCGGTTCAAAATCATTATATCCGTCCAGTTCGATTATATTGGATTCCCCGGGATTGCCTCCCTGGATCTTAAACTTGAACTTTATCAGCGTTCCGGTACCGGGTGGGATAGTGTCCTCACCGGTAACCAGGTTCATGCAGAAATGTTTGTTGTTACCGTCGTAATGCAGGTAATCGATATCGTCCAGGATTTCCCCACGGCAGCCCTCAATGGAATAACCTTCGAATTTCAAATCAAGCGGACCGCTGTACTCAAAGGGAAGCTGAATACGGTAAACGGGTATATAGTTGGTCAGGTTAACACAATACTCGAAGGTTGTTCCTGACTGTACCTCCCGGTCTTCAGCAATCAGGGTGTCCGCCAGGACCACGATGTATTGTGGCTCGTATATTGAATAAAAATGAGAGCTATCGGTCAAAATCTGCAAACTGACGTTGTATATACCCGGTTCTTCGTATTCATGGACGGGAGCCCGGGCCAGGGCGGTATCGCCGTCGCCGAACGACCAGCGCCATTCGTTCACGTTGTGTTCGCTCATACCGTAGAAATCGACCGTTAGCGGCGCCCAGCCGAACTGCAGGGTAGAGATAAACTTGACATCCCATCCGGAAACGGTCAGGGTCGGGTCGCCCTGGAGAGTCATGCCGTAGTGCCAGCAAATCTGGTCAAAATAATAATTACCGTCCCAGGCCAGGTCGATGAACCAGTCGCGCATCGCCTCCCCGATAGTTTTGCCCTGACCGAGAGGATAATAAAAATAATCGAAACTCAACATCGAGCCGGTCTTGGTGCTGCCCACGGAAGCCAGGCCGTACTGGTCGCCGAATATATAACAACCTCCCATATTGCCGGTCGAGGTAAAACGGGCATTGGAACAGGCAAAAAGGTTGTAAAAATGAGCCACCGGGCCGATATTGTTGACCTCGATATTGGTGGTGCTGCTCCATTGTTCATCGGGATTTTTAAACGAATGGCTGTAGGCGCTCGAATGCACACAGACCTGAATAAACTCGTAATTGTCATCCAACCGGTCTTCGTAATCTTCCGCCCAGGTAATCCATTCGTCGTTTTCCAGGGTGCGCACGTCATAAGTCAGGCCGACATTTTCGTCCCACCAGGGAGCCTCACCGGCCCAGTCATCGTCGATATAAACCAGGGCGCGCTTGTTTAAATCCAGCTGACCGGTGCGGTAGAGATGGTTCTTGTCGAAATAATTCATGATGATTGAGTCCTCGAAGCGAGAACCCTGGGCATGGGGTGAGGCCGTCAAGCGACCTATCCAGATTTCCGGCGTGACCTCGCCGGTATGACGGTCAAAAAGTCCATCGCGGTCGGCGTCCCCGAATTCGCCGTCCAAATCCATGTAATAAAGGTCGCAGGGGAATTCCTCGTTGATGTAATAATCGAAGCAATTGTAAATTTCATACCAGGCGATGGGTAAATCGCCGATAAGTACACAGCCCTTCATGCCTTCATAATATTTTCCCTGTAGAAACGTCCGCATATCCTCGGCGGTACCGCCCGAGGACGAAACCAGTTCCACCTCGTAGCCGTCGTTGTTGAGGTCCTGCATATACAGGTCGATGGAAGCGGTGACCAGGGCGTAGAGGTCGGTATTGATGATGATTAAGAATTTCGCATAATAATCGGCATTTTTGTCTGGGGCGCTCTTTTTAACCGTTTCGGTTTTAAACGATTCCGGTTCGCCGACCCGTGTTTTCCATTCTTCGTAAGATTCGGGTTGCCGGCCCTCGGGGTCAATCCAGCGCAGCGCGGCGATATCACTGTAGTCGATCAGACGGCTACGGATAGAATCCGGAAGGGAAGAACCTTGTCTTGTAAGAATCCTGCCGTCTGTAGTTTCCCCGGCTACGGCTGAGTGATATAAAAATAAGCCCGACACCGCGACTGAGATTAACAATAGTAAAACGTTTTTACTTATAGACGATTGATGTGCATTCATATATTACCCTGAACAAAATGTTGATAGGTGCTATTAGCGATTGCCCCCCGAAATAACGCTTATGTTACCTCTATTAATATATCAAAAAAGCTTTTTTTTGCAAGTATAAAGAATTATCGCAATTACCCGGTACGAGCATCGGCCACAACCGAATCAAAAAAAGCGGTCGTGACCGATGGTTTTATTCGTTAAATTTGATCCTGCCTTTCAAGAATTTCCGGATTTCACCAAATTAGAAAAAACCGATAAACCCGGTAATCCTCCTCGTGTAACATGTTCACTGCGCCCGGCTACGGACACGGGGGCAGAGCCTTGTGTGTCAGGTACAGGTGGTCGATCAAGTAGGTTATGTCGGAAATATCGGGCGCTCCGCCGCTGCCGTCAACATCGGCCTCCTCCGGACAGCACAACGGATAATGCATGATATATAAAAAGTCGATGGCCCGGGTGATATCGGATATATCGGGTTCCTCTTCCCAGGAACAGTCGACATTGCCGGTAACGCCGTAACAGCAGTAAGTCGCCGGGTGAACGCAGGTGCACTCGACCAGGGGATTGCCGGGGTCTTCAACATGGTCGTTGATAGCATAAGCGTCACCTTTATCAATAAGGCAGTCACCGTTGGCGTCGCCGTCGGCCAGGTGAACCGGCGCGGCACCTTCATAATAGAGATAATCCGTAAGGTAGGTCACGTCAGCAGCGGTAATGACATCGTTACCGTCGACGTCTCCGGGAAATTGCAGGGCACAGGAATCGGCGCAGCTGTTCTCGAGCGAATTATAACCTTCGGAATACATACACAGGTTCCATTCGAAATTTTCCTGGACCACCAGGTCGCGCCAGCCGTAACCGTAATCGTTGTAACAGGCGCATCCCCGCGGCGGTGGGGAGGTTCCGTTGTCAACGTACAGGTTGAGATTGCCCTCCTGCCCCGGGTAGTAAAAGCCGATGAAATACGGTTCATAAACACAAACTATGTCTTCGATATCGATATAAACGTACTGGCCTCCGGCCGGCAGGTTCTCGAAAGACATCAACGGTCCCTCGTAGATGACATCACCCGGTCGGGGGCATTCCGGCGTACCCGCCAGACCGAATATCATCGGTTTGAGTTCGACCGTGATAACAGCGTCGGTGTATATCGGCCAGACTATGCGCGTGACTCGGAAAGGGTAAGTGTCGGTACAGCCGACTTCGGCCGGATTCTGGTAAACCGCGTAATATTCATTGCCGGTAAACCAGTTTTCCACATACCCGCCCAGAGTGCCGTGCCACATGCCGGCGCACATATCGGTGGGCGAGGCCAACGACAACATCGACGGCGAAACATTTTTGACGGTTTCCATTAAATTAATCGATACGGTGAGGGGTTTTTCGACCGCTAAGGCGCTCAATGCTCCGGCCGACAATAAGATGAGGATAAACAGCGTAATTACTTTGTGATACATAAAACCCTCCATTGTTTAATGAGCTGAATACTGTTACCTCCTGTATCCTCTATTATAATAATTCCCGTAAATAAAATAAGCTGTTATGCTCGGGAAGAAAAAGAAAGAGGAATCCGAAAAGATATCAGCCACTATCGTAAATGTAGTAACGTGTCTTTTATGTAGATAATATACAAAAACTCCCGAATTATGCAAGATATTTCGGGAGTTTCAAGTCTGAGAAGAGAAAGCGGTAATTACTTGATGAGAAAATAAATACCCGCCTGGAGACTGATGCCGTCGGTGTTGAGACGATAATTACCGGCATAAGTCGTCGTCCCCTCGGTGATAGTAAAGTCTTTTTTGAACGAACTGCCGATTATATACTGTCCCTCGACAAAAATACCCGCCTTCGGAACGGGGCGCAGTTCGAGTCCGAGCAGCGGGAAGAGATGTAAGCCCCAACTGGACTTGTCACCGTAGGCCTCACTGACATAATCATAATATTTCAGGGTAATAATACCGAAGCCGCCGCCGGCGTAGGCGTTGACTTTCTTATCCTTGATGGAAAAAAACTGCATTGCCGAAAAAGTGAAATTATATGTGGAAAAACTCACGCGGGGTCGGGAGTTTTCCGGGTAGGTGAAAGAGGTATCGAAGCCGCTTCCATCCTCATATTCATACGTTTCGTATATCATCTCGGTGGTTTTACCGTACTGCACGGTGAATCGCAATCCGTAAGTCGGTTTGCGATAAAAAATGCCGATACCACCAACGTTTTTTTTCACATTCGGTCCTTTACGCCATTCCTGGTAGAATGTTTTATTCGGGTCGCCTTCTTCTTTTATGGAACCCTCGACCGTCCAATCCATCCAGGGCCAGTAAAAGCCCCCCATGATCGTGATACCCAGCTCCGGTTGGTAGGGTTCGGGGCCGTAATCCTGCGAAAAGCTCGTCGAGCCGGTGAATAAGAATATAACCGTGAAGACTGCCAGGATGCTCAAGATACTTTTTGTTTTCATGCCGCTCTCCGTTTATTGTGGCTGTGTCGTTTTCTAGTCTATAAAAATAGTCCGGGTAAACTATTGGTTGTCATTAAAAAATCATTATACGAAATAATGCGGAATAATCAAAACTAATTTTTTACACCGGATTTATCCATCCCAACCGCACTCGGCTTAACAACCGGTTGCGGTTTCAGGGTAGTTGTTTCATCTGCCTGATTTGCTGCAGAAGCTGCCGGGCATGGTCGTTGCCGGGATTCAAGCGCAGGCTTTCCGCCAGCGAGCTTTCAGCAAGGTCGAGCCGGCCCATCTGGTAATAGGTCATTCCCAGTTTGTAATGGACATAATAATTCAGCGGGTGAAGCTGGCGGGCTCGTTCCAGTATCGATACGGCGCCGTTATAGTCGTTGAGGGTCATCAGGATGGTGGCGTAATTGAAATAATTCTCAGGATTCATCGGCTCATGTCGCAGGGCTTTCTGGAAAAAAGGCAGGGCGCGTAAGTAATCTTTGCGGTTGGCGTAAATTAAGCCCAGGTTATTATATGAGGCGCCGTGAGTGGAGTCGGTACCGATGGCTCGCTGAAAATCAAGCTCGGCCTCAACTGTCCGCCCGTATTCCAACTCGGCCGCGCCCAGCATGAAATAATCCTCGGCCCTTACCCGGCGCTGGTCGAGTTGCAATAAGTCATGGTTGCTTTCCCAGACCAGCAGAGCCAGGATAAACAGCAGCAGAACGGCGTTTTTGGTTTGCTTTTTGCGGATTATCTCCGCCAGGCGGTAAATCGCAAAGACCGCCAAAAGCAGCATCAACGGCAGGACCGGCTGACGAAAACGGGCGCACACGAAAAACAACATCAAGGATATCAAATATGAACCCAGGACCAGATATATGAGCAGGTATTTGCGCCAGTTTTGTAAGGTCAGGCCGAGCCCGAGCAAAGCCAGCGGCGCCACCAGGCCGTACGGAAAATATATGATTTTGTCGAACATCAGTGGTTTCAATATGGGGACAAATTCCCGGGTGAAGTAAAGATTCTGATTGTTGGGAATTTCATAGCCGTTGAAAAACAATCGGAGCTTTTTGAAAGCCAGAGAAAGGAATGCCGCCGGGTCGTCGAAAATCTCATCGAAGGCCCGGTCGTACCAGTAATCGGAAACTTCGGAGCGTTTCAGCGTTCGCTTAAGGTCGTTTTCGGCGATAACGATGGCGTCCCAGTAACCGCCTTCCCAGCTGTAGTCGATACCGGGCACGGTGGCCGACCAGCCCGAAGCCTGGCGGTTGTTGCCCAGGTAAAAATTGAATCCGCCCTGCCAGGCGATTAAAACCGGGTCACCGGAGACGATGTAATTGCGAACCGTCACCGGCAGGATGATGATAAAAGCTGCAACACCGATGATGATATAATGAAGGAGAGCTTTTTTAAGAGGTCCTGTCTCTTTCAACACCAGCCAGACCCAGATAAAAAGAGCCGGTCCTAAAAGCAGAATATTCGGCCGGGCCAGACCGGTCAGCCCTAGCAGGACCCCGGTTATAATGAAGTTCAACGTTTGCGGTCGGGCTTGAGTGCGGTACAGCTGCCAGACCAGAATCAGAGTCAGAAGAACCATCAGGGAAGTTATCAAAAGCGAGGTGTCGTAATATAAAAAGGTAGGGTAAAAGACAGCCAGAGCCGCCGTCCAGAAAGCGACCTTTCGGTTAAAAATCATCAGCCCGAAAAGGTACAGAAGCAGCGGCAGAAGGGAGCCCAGGACGGCCTGTGCGAAACGGCTCCAGTACAGGGATGAGCCCGTTATTTTAAACAAACCGGCCAGAAAATAGGGATAGAGGGGCGCCCGGAAAAAAGGTTCGGGGTCGGTTTCGCCGGTGTTGATCTTCTCGGCCAGGTTAATGTGGTATTTTTCGTCCATTATGGGCAGATTGGAAGTAGGCATAACCTGCAGCTGGTTCAGGTAAACGAGACGGATAAAAAAAGCAGCCAGGATAAAGCAAAGGGGCACCAGCCACAACCTGATTCGGTCTTTAGACGGGGTGTTTATTTCTGTCATAAAAAAAAATATAACAGGATGTCGGGTGCCGGCGCAATTAAAAAGGCCGATGCAACCGGATCATCTTCGGCTGGGATTGTTCGAATAAATGAGGTTGATAAAAGCCGTCTATAATGCCGCCGTACAGACATCGGAAGCCTCCCGAACGACGCTCGAGAGGTTGTGCTCGCACATGCAATATGTTGTGATATAATGAGATGTATGGGTGCACGATTTTTTTTGAACCAAATGGAAAAATATATGTTAAAAAGACGCAATAGGACTTGACAAGTGCGGTCATTAATTTTATAAATGAACTGACGATAATAATAAATTAGAGATAACACTTGAATAACTTATTGTCGTGAAAAAGATTTGAAGAAGTTTAAAAAAATAACTTGACAAAGACTTGGTAAAGAATTATTATCAAATTCTGCCAGGCAACATGTCAGGCAGATTTTTTTTCGACTGAGAGTTCTTTGACAACTAAATAGTTTCGCTGAAGAATAGAAAATATTCTATAAACTTGTCGCGGGTCCAAAGATTCGAGAGAATCTTTGCGAACCTTATTTTCGATAAGTCCAAACAATGCATCTGTGTTGTTCGGATCAGGATTAACTAGTATACAATTTATTTTTAAATTGTTACGGAGAGTTTGATCCTGGCTCAGAACGAACGCTGGCGGCGTGCTTAATACATGCAAGTCGAACGAGAAAGTCTGGCTTCGGCCG
>JAFGNW010000233.1 GCA_016926795.1 Candidatus Zixiibacteriota bacterium | reverse complement strand
GACGCCGACAACAACGATATCGGCGACGCCTGTTGTTGTGTCGGGCTGGCCGGTAATGTCGATTGTTCCGAAAGCGAAACGCCAGATATTTCGGATATTACCCGTTTGATCGACTATCTTTATGTCAGCCACAATTCTTTGTGCTGCCCGAATGAAGCCGACGCCAACGGCAGCCGGGATGAGCAGCCCGATGTCTCCGATATCACAGCTATAATAAATTATCTGTATATCAACCATGAGCCGCCGGCGGCATGTCCCTGAGAATGGACACTGACCGATTAACATATTGAAAGATAATGGAATAAGTAAAAATAAATAATCCGGAACCACAATTATATCGGTTCTGTTTAATATAATATGAATCTACGGCGTATAAAATCTATGCTCAGCGTTAAAACCGTGTTCCGGTTTCTTATAACCGTTCTGATAGTTATCAGTCTGCCGGCGGCGCCGTTTTTCGACCTCGTTACAGCGACGGCCAGAACCGCTGAAAATTGCTGCGGCCCGGTCTGTACCTGTTGCGGTGACGAATCCGACAAAACCCCTGATGACGGCAACCTGAATATGACCGCCAAATGTACCTGCAATATGGACGATGGCGAATCCGCCAAAGAGATCCCGCCGCTGACGGCTTCGAGTTTATCGAATGATAATAATAGTACATTTCCTTTCAACGAGATTTTCTTTTATAAAGTTGATTTAAATAACCAAAATTTTATTTTAAAGACCGCTATCATTACCGACGATACCGGCCCGCCTTTGTATCTCGTACACGCCTCATTTCTGATTTGATTTTCCTTTCATAGCCTGATTTCGAGGGCGAAGTGCGCCCTTTTGGAGAACCTTTAATTTTAAGGTGATATTGCTATGTCTATGAAAGGATTTTTTCCGGCTGTTTTGTGTCTGGTATTAATTATAATAAGCGCCCCGAACAGCCGGGCTGACAATAAAACTCTGGATTCATTAATAAAAGCGGCACTGGCCGCCAATCCGGATATCAGAGCCGCTGAGTACCAGCGGCAGGCGGCGGAGTACGAAGCCGGTGCGACCGGTAAGCTGCCCGACCCGGTGCTGTCGCTGGGGGCGGTGAACCTTCCGAAATCGTCGTTGAGTTTCGACGAGACCCCTATGTCGGCGGTGGTCGTCGGTTTATCTCAAACCGTGCCCTGGCCGGGGAAACTGAAAAAGAAAAGCTCCCTTGCCCGGCTGGATTCACAATTTAAACAAACCGTAATAAACTCGGAAGAGAACGCCGTCGTGCGGATGGTGACTTCCTCTTATTACGAGTATGCCTATTGGAAAGAGGCTCGCGAGATTATCGAACGGAACCAGGCGCTGGTAGGCAGTCTGGCCGAGGTGGTCGAAACCCGCTTCGCCAACGGTTTCGGCTCCGCCGGAGACCTTCTGCGCGCTCGCACCCTGCAGGCCCGCCTTGAAAACCGATTGCTGAATATCGACCGGATGATTTATTCGTCGCTGTTGTCGCTGGGGACTTTGACGGGCAATCCTGCAACCGCCGGGACCGATTTGCCGGCGTCGTTCGATAAGGAGATTATAGCCGGCGATGAAATAACAGATGACGGCGTTAAAGGTAATCCCCTCCTGGCGGGGGCAGCTTTGAAAACGGAGCAGGCCCGGAATAAAATTGACCTGACTAAAAGCGATTACTGGCCGGATTTCACTTTCGGCATCGATTACAGCATTCGCCGGGATATCCCCGGAGACCCGGTGCGGGGGGAGGATTACCTGTCGTTCAAAGTCGGTCTGCGCCTGCCGCTGTGGTTTTCCAAACAGAAAAGCAATACTCGTGCCGCGCGGGAGGAATTCCAGGCCGCCCGCGAACAGGAACGTTCGATGCAACTGCGACTTTGGCAAACGGTAAACGACATACGCTCAAAATTGTCCCTTGTGGAGCGGAGCTACCGCCGGTATCGCGAGTCGATTCATCCCCAGGCCGAGGCTGCTTATGAATCCGCCCGGGTGGCTTACGAAGTCGGTCGGGTCGATTTCAATTCCCTCCTGTCAATCCAGATTGAATTGCTCGATATCGAACTGGAACAGCTCAGTCTGGTCAAAGATTATTATATCAGTCTGGCGGAGTACGAAGAGTTAACCGGAAAGCGTTATAACAGGTGATAAAATGAAAAAATATATTTTTGCGGTAATATTAATTAGCGCGGCGCTGGGTGCCGTTTATCTATTCCTTGCGCCGGGCAGCACGGTGGTTGCGAAAAACAACAATAACCCGGTCAAGCGGCAGTACACCTGCGGCATGCACCCGGAAATCATTTCCGATGAGCCGGGTTACTGCCCTATCTGCGGCATGAAGCTGACTCTCAAGAAAGATGGTACGAACTCTTCGGTCTCGGTAACCATCGACCCGGTCACAACCCGGAATATGGGCCTCAAAACCGTCCCGGTCGATTACCTTACTTTGAGTCGCTCAGTGAACGCTTTCGGTAAGGTTAGTTACCGGGAGCCTAACCTTTACACGGTCAATCTGAAAGTCAACGGCTGGGTGGAAAAGTTATATGTCGCTTTCAAGGGGGAACGGGTTTCGAAGAGTCAGCCGCTTCTGGAGATTTACTCCCCGGAACTAATGGCCGCCCAGAAAGAATATTTAATAGCTTACAAGGCTTCTTTGAACGATACCGAAGCCGCCGGGAATATGCGAAGCCTGCTTGAAGCCGTTCGACAGCGTCTGCTTAACTGGGACATTTCGGACGACCAGCTGAAACGGCTGGAAGAGACCGGTGATATCAGCCGCACGTTAAGCATCAGCTCTCCCGCTGAAGGCGTTGTGGTTGACAAAAAAGTTTCCGAGGGAGAGTATCTCAAGGCGGGGGCGGAACTTTATCGCTTGGCCGACCTGTCCTCGGTGTGGGTAATCGCCAGCATCTATGAGCAGGACCTGCCCTGGGTAAGTCTCGGGCAGAAGGCGACCATCGCTTTGCCTAATTTACCGGGTGAAAAATTCAAGGCGACGGTATCGTATATTTCGCCGTATCTCGATGAACGCCGCCTGGCGGAAGTCCGGCTGGAGTTGAGCAATCCCAGGGCTCTCTTAAAACCCGAGATGTATGCCGAAGTAACCCTCCACAGCACCCTCAGCGGTGACCGGCTGGCGGTGCCGCGCGCAGCGGTGATTCATTCGGGCGTACGCGAACTAGTTTATGTCGTTTCCGGTGAGGGCGCCTACGAACCGCGTTTGATTACTTCGGGCGCGGTCGGCGAGGATGATATGGTGGAGGTCCTATCCGG
>JAFGNW010000232.1 GCA_016926795.1 Candidatus Zixiibacteriota bacterium | reverse complement strand
TGGGTAGCCTACCGTCAGTTCTGCCAGCATTTTCTGGCGCCGCTGGTCCTGATGAGCCGTGCTGATATTCGCCTGGGGGGGTTACTTCGTAATTATATCGACGGACTCCCGCTGGATTTGACCTCGCGCCTTCTGCCGCACAGAACCAAATTCTCGTTCGGGGCGCTGACCCATATTCATTTACATGCCAAAAGTCAGAAACGATACCAGGGTGTGTCTATCAGGACCACCCACCGCAGAATGAGCCGGCAGGCGCTTAGAGGTTTGATAGACAATCTGGAAGTTTTCACGAAAAAACTCAACTGGTCGCCGAACAAGACAACCTGGGCGGATTATTATGACAACACCAATTACAGCCGGGAAGCCCTGACACACAAAGAAGAAATTGTCTGCGAGTATCTGGAGCGGGTTCGGCCGTCCGGAATCTGGGACCTCGGAGCCAACATCGGCCGGTTCAGCCGCTTTGCCAGCGAGAGAAATATCCCCACTATCTCGTTTGATTTTGACCCCGCCGCGGTGGAAAAGAACTACCGGAATGTCCGCTCCCGAGATGAAACGAACCTCTTGCCTCTCCTGCTCGACCTGACCAATCCCAGTCCGTCGCTGGGCTGGGATAACCGCGAACGCTTATCGCTTCAGGAGCGCGGCCCGGCCGACCTGATCATGGCGCTGGCACTGGTACACCATCTGGCTGTTACCGATAACCTGCCCTTTAAGAAAATCGCGGCATTTTTCCGAAATATCTGCCGTTCCCTTATCATTGAGTTTGTCCCCAAAGACGATTCCCAGACCCGGAGGCTGCTGGCCAGCCGCCACGATATCTTCGATAAATATACGCAGGATGATTTCGAGGAAGCTTTCCGGACTTATTTTAATATTAATGATTCAAAAAAAATCAAAGAGACCGACCGCACCCTCTACCTGATGAGTAAAAAATAATCAGCCAACAAATACCACAAATCTTATCTTTTCGTTACCTTTTAAAATCAGATGCAAAAAAAAGCCCGCAGTTTAGAACCGCGGGCTTAATTACAGGAATTTTTTAATGTTTCTTAGCGTGATGGTGATGCCGGTGCCGGTTTTGAAGCATGTAGTGAGAAATAACATCGTCATCACAATGGCCGGGACCGATTAAACCGTTGTTGTAATCATCCAGCATTTTGTGCCAGTACATCACGGAATCGACCCAATCAGATTCCGCATCGACAAGGGCTTTCCAGTCAGTCCAGTTATGGTCGGCCAAGAATGCGTCGGCGTCGTCAATAATGTCAGCCACCACCGAATATCCGGCGCCGGAAACGATATTCAGTTTGGCGCCCAGAAGCTGCGCATACAGTTTGGTGATGCCGTTGGAAGGATGGCCGTAAACGTGCTGGCAGAGAATGTCGACAGCGATTTTATTGGTGGTTACGTTAAGGCTCCTGTCGCCGTCCTCGTCGCCCAGCCAGATCGGCAGCAGGGCGGTAACCATGTCGGGTTGCGGGCCGAAACCGGCGTGCGTCTTCCAGAAACCGATAGTCAGAGTGCAGCCTTCTTCCTGCTGTCCGGGCTCAACATAGAATTTAAGAAGCGCCTGTTTTTCCAATTCGTTCGGTTCCGGCGCCCCGGTGATAAGATCATCACCCGAGCCGTAATTAAAGTCGGGATTATATTCGTTAATTAAAGCATCGGCGATCGCCATTGTATCCTCACAAAGGGAGCCGTCAGTGTAGCAAATTTCAAGGTACGGCGGATTCAAGTAGTTCTCAGTACTGTTGAAAAATGTCCTCGGAGCACTAAATTCATTCTGGGCCAAAAGGAGGCCATAATTTTCAAAAGTGCCGTTCATCCAGCCGGCCACCAAGTTGGTGATATCAACCTCGTACCAGCCGACGGTACTGACTGTGAAAGAAGCATAAATCTCTGACGTATAGGCGCCACCAAAATTATTCCAGGTCACGATATTTTCCATCCAGGGATTTATTACCCGGTGTACGTTGACAACCTGGTTACTGACATTTCTGGCATAAATATGTAAAGTCGCCGATTCAAGAACACCATCGGCAAGACTCCGGCTGCCGTTGTCTTTCACAGCTGTTTGCGGGGTATCGTCGGAAATCAACGGATTCTGGTTTTCGGAACATCCGACTACCAACAGACCGAGTACGGCAACCAGCATAAATAACTTAGCCAGTTTGAGCATAGAACTGCCTCCTTTAAATATTGATTTTGACCTTAAATTTCAAACTAGTAGTGTTAGACCAAAAAAATAATACAAAAAAATGACCGATATAATTAACTATTTTTGTATTATTTAAGCCAAATATAATGAAAAAACCAAATTAGCAAAGGATTTTTTATAATATTAGACCCATTTTTCTATAAATTGATTATTTCCTGAACACTCTCGAGAAAGTACCCGTACGAAATAAGCAAACGACAAATAAGGAGTTATAACACTATTAGTTAGGAGGGCAACCTGCGGCTTACCACCAGACTTGCCGACCGTCTTCATAAGTAAAGATGCGCTCTTCTTTATCCGAGTTATCCTCGACCAGCCAGTATAACCCGCCTTTGGGAGCCTCCCCGAATATCAGCGGTCCCTCGCCAGCCGTGGTTTTACCCAGGGACTGCCAGCCGTCGGTCCAGTAAAACAATTCATATTCTTTATCTTTGGTGAAGAAGGCTTTTTTGACGCCATCAGTGGAGATTTCCTGCTTGCGCCGGGTGGTGGAAACCAGCTCCAGTGTATATTTTTCGCTCGAATCGGCCCGGTATTTCGTTATTTGACCGTCTTCAGTCAGGACGAACGCATCCCCGTAAGGGACCATTTCCTCGTTGAAGTAGAGTGCCGGAAGGTATGCTATATCGCGGCCCATATCGCTAAAAACCGCCCGGTTGTTTTTTATTCTGCCCCAGTGCACGGCTTTCCATTCGCCGGAATTGAAGACACAGAGATAGGCAATATCCACCGAGTCGGGGATTTTCTTATCGAACACCTGGGTCACCTCGCTGACCGGGACATAATCGGCGGTAACATCGAGATAGCTTCTTCCCGCCAGCCAGCCGGGGACCTCCTCCTGTTTTCTTTTCTGGAAGATCAGGTTTCGTTTTTGTTTGCCGAACATCTTGCGGTAAACTTTGGCCAGTTTGTTGACCAGGTGATAGTCTCCCGGATTGCTCTCGGCACCCATGAAGGGAATTACCTCCCCCTTTGAAGTCAGGATAGCGTTCCAGGCATGGTTATTGCCGGAGTTGGCCCAGTGGGGGGTATAATCACTGGTGACTGCCAGCCCGTTGGCGCGCATGGCATATATCGTCAGGTTGGTCATATCCTCACAGCGCCCCATTTTGTTTTCGAGCATCTCCGTCAGACCCTGGTCGGTTGGATGATAATAATAACGCGGGTCAAATTTAAACCAGGAGCGGATATCCTCGTTGATAAGCCGGGCGGCCTCGATAGGGTCGGTCGTATCGACCATGAGGGTATCGATATGGGCGTATCTCTCACGGAAAGTCTCGCGCCATGGCTCGAGGGGTTCGTTGCTGCCCCGATAGGGTAAAACATATTTGCAGAAATTTTCGAAAGACAGCTGCCGCGCCCAGGGTTTTCCCCGCCAGACATCAAAAGCGACCTCGATATTTCCGACCAGGAAGTCGGCTTCGACATTCTCCAGGTCCTCATGAATCTCAAGGCGGTCGAAATCAAGCGGGCCGTGCTCATTTTCCAGATTTTCGAAACCGACTAGAAGGGCGTCATAATCAGGGAATTCCAGAACATCGAAAGAAATCTCATCGTCGAGCGTATCATGGAGGTAATATGTCACATAAGAATGACCCTCCATGTTCGCCACCAGATATCGGGCGGCCTTCAACTTGAGGGTATCGCCAAACTCGGCGAAGTAATCCAGCACCCGCTCGATTTCGCCGCGGTTATCGCCGGCCTCTTTCAGAGCGAGTTTGATATCAGCGGAAATATCGGAATCGTCCCGGCGACCACATCCGGTGAACATAACGCCCACAATAATAATTATGGGCAGGCATTTTGATGGGAGTGAAAACCGATGCGGCATATAAACCTCCAGGTAAAACAACGAAGTTTAAATCAAAATTTAGAATAATCACCCAACCGACCTATAACAAGTAATTTTTATAAGTTCTTCATTCCTTGGAAGGAAGGACCCCAATTCGCTGATAGTCTTAGACGCGGTCCGGTCCCTCACTCTTGAAGGAAGCGGTCGGTCGAGATAATCTTCTGGAGGGATTCGGTTTTGCGCTGTTTTTCCCAGTTGAGCTGGCCAATTTCCGCCCCGATGATAAAGACGATGGAGGTATAGTATATCCAGAAAGCGACTACCACCAACAGGGCATAAGCGCCGTAAACTCGGGTGATGCTGGCGAAATTGGTGATATAGAGACCGAAAAGGTATTTGGCCGCCTCCCACAAAACCGCCGCCCACAGGGCGCTCATTATGACAATCCGGCGCGGCATTTTTTTTTGCGGCACCAGCAGGTAGAGGATAAAAAAGGAGAAGAAAATGATAACAAAGGAAAAACCCTGAAGGAGGACATTCTCCAACCAATCGGTTCGAAAACTGCTTAAAAACTCAAGTCGTTTGGCAAATTGCTTGACAATTTCCAGAGCCGGTAACAGGGTTGTGGAAAGCAGGAAATAGAACAAAACCACCAGGACCAGCCCGAAATCGCGGAGTTTACCGATTACTACGGGCTGGGAGGATTTAACTTTGTAAACGGTGTTGAGAGTCGTCCGCATGCTGCTGAACAGGCCGCTGGAGGCGAAAAACAAACCGACCAGACCGATAAGCCCGGCGTAATTTTTATATGTCCTGAACTCCTCCACCCGGTCGTAAACCATCTGTTTTATATAAGCGGCGTATTTTTCATAAGGGATGGCGCCGTCGATAAGGGCGCTGAACTCGATGGGATCGAAGAACTTTTCCGAGAGGATACCGGCCAGGTAGAAAACCACCAGCATCAGGGGAACGATGCAGACAAACAACGAAAAAGACAATCCCCCGGAAACCAGGAAAAGGTGGTGTTCATCGACCCGATGGTACAACCCGCCGATATAGTGATGCCACCATTCCTTAAAACTCTTCCAGGTCAAAGTCTTTTTTATTTTAATCAACCGCCTGGCGTACTTTTTCTTCATCATCCGGCCCGTCTTGTTTTCGAATCATTTCCTTGCCGACCGTTAATATTGTGTCACTATCGGCTTACGGCAAGATACAAATTCACGATACGGGAAAAATTTCCCTTTTTATCAGGCCGGCGGCTTGTCCATTATCGAAACCCGTACCGGCGGCGCCTGGCCCCGTTTGTCCTCTCCCATATAAACGGTCATGTGCGGGAAGGGAATCTCGATGTTCAATTCATCAAACTTGTTTTTCAGGCGGCGGTTGAATTCCCGGCCGACCCGCCACTGCTTGATGGGTTTGGTTTTAATGCGAGCCTTGATGACAATCGAAGAATCAGCGAATTTATCCAGGCCGAAGACTTCAAGGGCATCGAGAATATCATCGCTGAAATCCGGATCGCGGCGCAGTTCCTCACCGACCTGCCGGACGACCTCGATAACCTCGTCGATGTTTTCTCGATAAGCCACCCCGATATCGAAAACATACTGGGAATATTCTTTGGTCATGTTGGTCACGACATTAATCTGGCCATTGCGAATATAATGTACGTTGCCGGCCAGGTCACGAAGGACTACCATACGCAGGCTGACTTTCTCGACAAGTCCTCCCAGATTGGAAATTTGCACGACATCCCCCACCCGGATCTGGTCCTCCATCAGGATAAAAAAACCGCTGATGACGTCCTGTACCAGTTGCTGGGCGCCGAAACCGATAGCCAGGCCGACAATCCCGGCGGCGGCCAGAACCGGCCCTATTTCTATACCAAGTTCGCCCAAAATCATGACTATCGCCATAGCCAGAATAACCGTATTAAGGATATAACGGACAAGCGAGTTTAAAGTATCGGCCCGCTTTTGAATCTCGGCTTCCAAATCTGTTTTTTTAAAAACAGAAAAAATACGGTTAGCCAATAACTTGGAGATTTTCAGGGCGACAAAACTTAGGATTATAATCAGTAAAATTTTCAGGCCATGGTCTAAAAGCCATACGGAAATAATTTGCCATATTTCTTTTATATTCATATCCTGCTCCTTTCTGTTTAAATTACAAACGGTTT
>JAFGNW010000231.1 GCA_016926795.1 Candidatus Zixiibacteriota bacterium | reverse complement strand
CTGCATATTCCGGTTATCGTTTACGAACTGGCGACTTTTGATGTGGTCGATAATTCCCTGGTCCCGGATACGGTCTATCCCGGGGTATCTTTCGAAGTGGCGTTTGATGTCGCTGCTGTCGATTTCCCCGGCCAGATTGACAGTACCGACTTAACGATTCAACTGGCCACCGCTCCCGGAGGTGAGGTGCTGACAACCATTTACAGGGGCGCTCCCGTTTACGATGACTTTGTCGGGGGAGTGATTTCTTATTCCGGCTTACGAGCCGTGATTGACACCGCCGCCGGTCTGGACCCTGGAAATTATTTCGTCCGGATGGATTACAAGCTTATATCCGGAGGCAATATTTTCAACCTGGAAAATCTCTATCCCGATTCAATCGCGTTGCTGGCGCCGGCTTCACTGGCTTATATCGAAGGGTCGCTGACACCTACGGAGGTTTCCGGGGGAGCCGACATTTCCTTCACTTTCGATATCGACCTTTCCGCAGTCTCCTTCCTGGAAATTCAACCGGAGAGTACCCTCTTTACCGTTACCGGCGTCGATTTCTCCGCTACCGTCAATCTGAAAGTACCGTTGAATATACTCAACGAAGGTGTCAATGAAATCACCTCCGAACAGCTTTTCATCCCCATCAACCAGATGGGTGAAAACCTGACGGTCACCGCCTGGTTCGGATACCGCCAGGCCGGGTCGGCCAACTATCTAAAATTCACGACCAATTTCGGCGGTCAGACGGTGGCGGTGACCGAACTGCCCACCGTTCAGATTGTTTCCCTGACGGCCATCCTGCCCAACCGGCCACGGGTGAATATCGAACAACAGTTTCAACTGCGCTGCCGGGTGGTCAACCAATCCGATATCGAGGTCAACAACCTGGAGCTGAATCTTTTCACCGATGGCAACTCCGACTTCACTCCCGGACACGTCGTGCCCCATATCCCGGCATTCGATACGGCCGAATTTTATTTCGATATCACCGCCGATGAAAACGTGAATATCAACGAAGTCTTCCAGGTGGAGATTATATCCAAAAACGTCGAGGAGCTGCCGCCCCTGGATGATATCGAAATCATCGTAATCGAGGAACCGGCGCGGTTGCTGCTGTCGTACAATACCGAGGGCATTGTCGACGGCCTGGTGCAGCCGGGGGATATTTTCGTCCTGAACGTGAACCTTTCCAATCTGGGCCAGGCGGGTACATCGGCCGGGCGGTACCGTTTTTCCTCGGGCGGTGTAGACCTGGGGATAGCCGATCCGTTGACGGGCAATATATCCAGTACCGTAACGCTTAAAATCGGCATGGTAGCGCCCGACCTGGACACCACGGCGGTGCTCAGCCTGGTTCTGACCGAACGGCCGCGGGACATCAATACCGGGCTGCCGGCGCAGATAGGCGATACCGCTTTTCAATTATCGGTAAAAATAGCTTCGCTGGACGCTGAGCTTTATATAAAACCCCGGGCCACCGCCGATGTCGTCACCTCGGGCGGTTACAGCGACCTCTTTGAACTGGAACTGACCAACACCGGTACCTCATCGATAACCGATATGCTACTCGAGGACATAACCGTTTTCCTGGCTGACAGCAAGGGTCAACCCATAAGTGTGCGTTCGGTAATCGAGGTCGGTAATACCGGTTTCTTTGAGGGAGAACAAAAACTTACGACCGCCGTCGCGGGTCAGGAAAAACTTGTTTTATATTTTTCCGATTTTATACTTCCCGCTTCGGTTCAAAGAACGATCGTTTTCAAAACCAAATTGAAGGAGCCGGTAGAAGAAGCTTTTTCCGTTCGCCTGGACAAGTGTGTTATAAATGCCAGTTTCATCGACGATTACCTGGCCGATGACACCATCTGCATTACCTCCGACAGTGAGGATTCGACCCTGTTATCGGAGACTTATGTAACCGCCGGTCGTACACTGGGAACATCGTTCAAAATTGAAAATAACCCCTTCAACCCGTACGATGGCCCGGCTGATTTTCGTTATTTCCTGTCGGAAGCCAGTAAAATCGAGTTTCGGATATTCTCCCTGATCGGGGAAGAGGTTTATGCCCGGGAAATCCCGGAAGGGAGCGGTACGGTCGGCCAGCTAAACGAAATCATCTGGGACGGCCGTAACAACAACGGCGATATGGTCTATAACGGTGTATATGTTGCGATTCTGAAAATCCTGGCCACCGGGGAAGAAGCCCGCATGAAAGTGGCGGTGATGAAATGAGAAGAACGCTGCTTACATTTCTGGGATTGTTTGTAGTCGCGGCCGCTATCGTGCCGGTGCAGGCCGGCGACGCCGGTCAGGAAACCCCTTTCATTCTCGGCGCCGGAGCTTCCTCACTGGGCATGGGTGGCGGTTATACCGCCCTGGCCAATGATGCCGCCGCCGTTTATTACAACCCGGCCGGCTTGACCCGCCTGGATTACCAGGAACTCTCCCTGATGCACACCGTTATGTTCGAGGGAACCCTGTATAATTTCGGTTCCTGGGTCTATCCCATCTCCGATAAAAGCGGGGTGGGTCTGGGTTATATGCGCGTCGGCACCGATGATATTGTCAGGACCATCGATTTCGAAGAACAGTATACTTTCGGTTATTCGCACTCGCAGTTCATCCTTGCCTACGGTCACCGCCTGTTTAAAGGTCTTTCGATAGGAGCCAGCCTGAAAGTGGTGAACCAGTCACTGGACGACAACTCCGTCTACGGGGTGGGCGCCGACATCGCTCTGGATTGGCGGTTGTATAAACATCTTTCGCTGGGCTTTATCGCCCGCGATATTATCCCCGCTCAACTGGAACTGAAGGGTTATACCGAAACCACGCCGAATTCCTTCACGGGCGGCCTGGCGGTCAGGGATATTGACTTTATCGGGCAGACCCGCCTGACAGCGTCCCTGGACCTGGAAAAACACGAACAGCGCGATGTAAAAATTCACGTCGGCGCCCGGCTCGCTTTTTATGACAGTTATATCCTGAGAGCCGGTTATGACCGGGACAACCTGTCTTTCGGAGCCGGCTTGAAATTACATCGATTTAAATTCGATTACGCCTACAAGGTGATGGATTATATCGAAGACAGCCATAATTTTTCCCTGGCGGTGCTTATCGGTTCCTCGACGGCGGAGCGGATGGAGAAGAAGCGGCGGTTATATGCCCCGGAACCGGTGAAGGAAGTGGTGGTGGACGAACGGCAGCGGGAATTCATGCGACTCAAAACCAAAGCCGATTATTTCTTCCGCCAGTTCCAGTTGGATTCCGCCCTGACCTATTATCATCAATCGCTGGAGTATGATTCCGATAACCAGGAAGTCCTGGAAACGATTGCCTCTATCGAGCAGGCCCGGCGTCTGGAAATGGAGCAGCAGAACCTACTGCGTACGGCCAATCGGGAACGGGAGCAGTTCATCGACCGGTATTACAGCCAGGCGGTACAGTTCTACGAGAAAAAATATTATGCGGCCGCCCGGGATATTCTGGAGTTGATTTTTGAGATTGAACCGGACAATACCCGTGCCGAAAAACTGAGGAAAGATATCGACAACGCCATCAGTTCCGAGATAGAGATAAACTGGACTACGGCCCGCCAGGCTCAAGCGGAGGGTAGGCTTGTCCAAGCCATCGAAGCCTATAACCGTATCCTTGACCTCGAACCGGACAACGTTGAAGCCCGGCAGGCCCGGGAAAGGGCGCTGACGAGTCTTAACCTGTCCGAGCAGCTAAATCTTGGCATCTCCCTTTTCAAACAAGGTAAGTACGACGCAGCGCGGTCGCGCTTCGAAACGGTACTGAAAATTGACAGCCATGAACCGGTGGCCCTGGAATACATGGAGAAAATTAAAGAAGCCCATACCAAACCTTCCACTCTCGAGGACCTCCAGAAAGACAAAAACATCTGGAACCTGTATCTGGAAGGTATCCGGCATATGCGCAACAAAGATTACCGGAAAGCAATCGACGCCTGGGAAAAGGTTCTGGAGGTTTACCCCGGCAACGTTAACACGCTCCACAATATTGAACAAGCCCGGCTGCGTCTGGAGTCGGAAAAAACCGAATAGTTTTAATTTTTTTATAGTTTCAACCGCGGTACTTACCTAAACTTAGATTATGTTCCGTCGCCCCATAAAAGAGATCGATGCCGAGTTTTTGGCCGAGGATAAATATCTTGACAATATCCGGCAGATTGTCAAAGAAAGCTGCGCTACCGCCAGCATGAGCCGCAAGGATATCACGGCGGTTCTCCTGGCTATCGAGGAGGGGGCGACTAATATTATCCGCCATGCCTATCTTTATGAGAAGGGCACTATTCGCCTTCGCATCGTTATCTATAAAAAAATGATGGCCTTTTCCCTGATTGATTCCGGGCGTTCGTTCCAGCCCGAGGGAGCCGGCAAGATCGACCTGCAGCGGCTGGTGGAATCGGGCCGCAAAGGGGGGCTCGGTTTTTACATGATTCAGCGGATCATGGATTCGGTCGAATATATCTCGGCCGCCGGTTTCAACGAACTCCGCATGATCAAACGCATTCATGGAACAGCCGCCGACGCACCGTCGATACTCCGACGGATGTTCACCCTGCGGGTCAAATTCTCAATCTGGACCTTTTTAATCGTCAGCCTGATTATCGGGGGAGCTTTTTATTATATAAACGACCGCACCAAAGATGAAATTTACACGCATCTCGACGATACCGTCAAAGCCCTGACCAGTTCCATGTCCGAACAGGTGGCCGGTTACATCATCAACAGCCGCAGCGATGTCGAGTTCGACGAGCTCATTCGCAGTTATGTCCGCTCCAATCCGATTCTCATACTGATTGTCCTGACCGATACCAGCGGCATAATCCTGGCCCACAGCGAGGATATTCTCAACCTGCGCAAGCCGTATATCCCCCCGGAGTATGTCGATATCCAGCTTTTGAACGTGACCCAGCGCTATACCGTCAACGGTCAGCAGGAAAATTACCTGGTGGAACCGATAAAGGTCGGCGACCGCAATCTGGGCCGTGTTTTTGTCACCTATTCATCGGCGCCGATTTATAAAAAACTGACCGAGGCGCGACAGAAATTCATTATTCTGACGGGGGTGCTGCTTCTGATCGGTGTGCTCGGCATCTACATGTTGTCCAATTACTTCGTCAAACCCATCGTCAAAATTACCCGACGCGTACGCCAGTTTACCTCGGGCGATTTGGAAACGGAGCTGCCGCTCGAGGGGGCCGATGAATTTTTTGAAATCTCCCGCGCCCTGAACGATATGATGACCCGGCTCAGCCGCGACCGGAAAAACGTCATCGCCCGAGAAAAGATGGCTAAAGAAATCGAAGTCGCCTCTCAAATCCAGAAAACCCTCCTGCCGCGCCAGCTGCCCGAACTGCCCGGCCTGGAAGTGGATACTTTTTACCGGGCGGCCTCGATGGTCGGCGGTGACCTGTACGATATTTTTGAAATCGGGTCCAGCCGCTATTGCCTGGTGGTGGCTGATGTTTCCGGAAAGGGTGTACCCGCCTCACTGGTGATGTCGATGATTAGAACGGTTATTCGCATCCAGTCGGAAAACGCCTTTTCAGCCAAAGCCACCCTCAGCCTGGTCAACGATTATATGGCTAAGAATATTCCCCCCGGTATGTTTATTACCGTTTTTCTGGCCATTTACGACGCGGCGGTCAAAAAATTGAATTTGGTCTCGGCCGGTCACAATCCCATGCTGTATTACCGGTCGCGTACCGACCGGCTGACTCGGGTAAATCCCTCCGGCATGCCGCTCGGTTTTCCGGTCACGTTCGAACAGGGTTTTGAAGAAAGCCTGGAAGAGGTCAGTCTGGAACTTAACCGGGGAGATATCTTTTTCATTTATACCGACGGCATTACCGAGGCGGTGGACCGGGAAGGTCAGCAGTACGGTCTGGAGAAGCTGGAAAAATTCATTCAGGGGCAATTAAGCCATCGTGAGATAGCCAAAATCTCCGATCTCTCCAAGGCGGTGGTCGAGGAGATAGACAATTTCGCCGGCTTTGTCAAACAAACCGACGACATTACTTTTATTCTGGCCCGGTCGGTACCAGATAACCTTGTGACCGACCCGGCCAAGGAAGAAATGACGGCTTTACCGGAGACGGAAAATATCGAGGATACCTCCTCCTCCCGCCGTGAAGACTAATATTTTACTTGCCATATCCGGCACTTTTGCTTAATAGTTATTGAATTTTTTTAAGGTATCGGTTTGATAAATGGATAATATCAGCATATCACTTTCCGAAAGCGGCGCCAATAATCACATCTCCGAAGTTCGAATTGACGGGGTTATTGACACTCTTACAGCCAGTGAACTCGAAGGAGTCATCGACTCCCTGATAAAACGGGAGCGCTATAATATCGTGATTGACCTGGCGGGTGTGGATTACATTTCTTCCGCCGGCTGGGGCATTTTTATCTCACACATCAAGGACCTGCGTATTCGCGGCGGTGATATCAAACTGGCCAACATGATACCCAACGTCTTTGAGATTTACGAGCTTTTGGAATTCGATAACGTTCTGCAGGCGTTTAACTCGGTGGACGAGGCCCGGAGTAAATTCGAGGCGGCCCGTTCTGACGGAGGCCGCGTAAAAAAAAAAGACCGGGAAGTAACCCGCGTAACGGTCGTTGAGGGCTTGAATCAATCCGAGGGCGTCGTTGCGGGCAAAGGGGAAGGCCGGCTTTCCGATATTTCCTCCACGGTCGATATTGAAATCCTGGTGTTGCGTTGCATTCAGGACGATCCTTTTCTGACCATATCCGAAATTAAAAACGAACTGAAAAGGCACGCTCTGACCGATTCTGTCGGCTGGTGGAAAATTTTTGCCATTCTGAAGAAAAAGGGGCTTTTAAAGAAGCGGTCCCGTTTTCGCTATGCCCGGGGTCGTTAAATGCGGCATAGTTTTAGTTGACACAATTTAATAATCAATTAAATTATAATATATAAGTTCATTTTTTTAAGGGTGAACCATGCTTAGCCAGGCCTACATAACGGCGGCGCTGATTGTACTGGTCGTCGTTCTTATCTTTTTGCTCATTTTCAGAATCCGGCACGAAAAAAAGCAATTAACCCTAATCAAACGTATGAAACTGGAGGAATTCTCTGAGTTCCTTAGAACCAACAGTGTCGAAGGCACAATCCAGCAGGTAGCCGGGAAAGTCTCCGATTTGCTGAAGGATGTCCTTGCCTGCCAACGAATTGTCTTTTTGAGAAAACAGCGCAATTTCCTCGAGTTGAATTATTATCACGGCATCAACAAATTTAACCGCAGCGATTTCAGGATAAAATTCAGCCAACCGCTGGCCGAATTGCTTCGGGTCACTTTCCTGCCGCAGAAATTGCTCCACCTCGAGGGGCAAATTTCGCAGCCGGTTTTCAAGAAACTGACCCAACTCGGCTTTGATGTTTTTTTCCCTATCTTCTGGCGCGACAATCTTTACGGCGTCTATTTCATTAAGAGCAGTTTTGAGACCAAAACCCCGTCTTTCAATCTCCTTTTGGCCAGCCTGGCTCAATCGCTCTCGGCCGCTTATCATATCAAGTGGCACGAATCCCGATACACCAAGCTGGAGCAGAAGGTTACCAGCCAGTCATCCCGGAGCCCGGAGCGTGTCCGGGAAGAAGTCAAACCCTCGCTTAATATCCTGAAACTGGTGCGGCACCGCAATTCGGAAACGATCGTATCGAAAATCATCAACACCGTTGCGAAGGAACTGGATATCGAACAGGTGGCGTATCTTTACGAGCCCAAGCAAAGAAACGACAAGGTCAATGTTTTTAAGGAGGGTCTTTCGGCTACCCTCGAGGCACCCGACAGGGAGGCTTACGAACAGCTGCGCAAGCAACTCGGCCGGAACGGCTTTCATGATATCGATAATTTCATCAAAAGAGAAAAAACTGATACAGGTTTGATTGTTGAATTGAAAAAAGCCGGTTTGAGATACGTTACTTTGTTTCCCCTTTCCTCCCGGCAGTCGGGGTTGCTGGCCTGGAGCGGGGGAAAGTCGCCTCACCTAATCGCCCGGCAACTGGAACTTCTGCGGCCGCATACCCTCGACCTGGTGGAAAATGCCGAATCCTACGAACGGGTCGAGGAGATGTCTTACACCGACAGCTTGACCGACCTTTACAACCAGCGTTATTTCCATAAACGACTGCACGAGGAAATAGACCGCGCCAAGCGTTACCAGCGTTCGCTGGCCCTGATTATTTTCGACATGGACGATTTGAAAAGGATCAACGATTCCTACGGCCATCTGGCCGGGGATACCATATTAAAGCGGCTGGGGCAGATTTTGCGAAGTTCGATTCGTGCCATCGATATCATCGCCCGGTACGGCGGGGATGAATTTTGCGTGATTATGCCCGAAGCCGGCCAGGCGACCTGCAAGCGGTTTATGAACCGTTTGCAGTTGAAAATATCCAGTTCCAAATTCCGTATCAACGAACTGGATGAAGACCTCAGCTGCACTATTTCACTGGGCGGGGCAATTTACCCGGACCATGCCGATGACACTGAAAAGCTTATATTTGCGGCCGATATGGCCCTTTTGAAAGCCAAGGAATCCGGTCGGAACAAGTACCTGCTCTATAATGACCCGGAACATCTGGTTCTGTTTCAATAACAAGTTATTCTTTTTTTATTCTTTACAGTAATATTTCAAATCTCTATATTAATTCTCTTAATAAAATCAAATAACGTCCGATTTTTTAAGTATAACTTTTTTTGATGGAAATACTTAGCTATGAGATTAACAGAGCTTTTGTCAAGGAAGACACTTTGGGTGGCCTTTTTTATTTCTCTGTTGGCTTTTAATTACTTAATCGCGGCGGATTATAAAATCGGTCCCGAAGACGTGCTGGAAGTCAGCTTCTGGCAGGACCAGCAGTTAAACGCTACCGTCCGGGTCAGCCTGGAGGGCAAAATAACGCTGGATATTATCGGTCAGATAGAGGCCGCCGGCAAGACCACCGAGGAGCTTCAGAACGATATCGTCCGAAATATCTCCCGCCTGAATAAGAATATTTCCCAGGCGGTAGTGAGAGTGATAGCATTCAATTACAATCATGTATTCATATCGGGCGAGGTGGAGACGCCGGGCAAAAAAACGTTCGAGGAAATTCCCGATCTGTGGACGATAATCAACGAATCGGGGGGGATAACGGAGTTCGCCGACCTTTCCCGGGTAGCCATAATTCGCGGCGGCGACCGGGCCGGGCAGGTGGAAATAGTCAACGTCAGGGAAGCCATCGCCACCGGCAATTTGAAGAACCTGCCCAAAATCGGACGGCAGGACACGATTGAGATCCCCCGGCGATTGTACGGTCTGACCTCATCGGAAATCACTCAGCCGGTCGAAAAGAAAAACGTTATTTACGTCGTGGGGGCGGTTAATACTCCCGGGCCGGTGGAATTTGAGGAAAATGTAGATTTTCTGGAAATCCTCGCCCTGGCAGGCGGTCCGACCCCGGAAGCTAATTTGAAAAAAGCCCGGATCCTCACCAAGGATGGTCAGTATGCTCAGTCTTACCAGGTCAACCTGGAGGATTATGTCGAAACCGGTCGCCCGGCCAGATATATTTTGAAAAACGAGGACACCTTCGTGATTCCGCAGAAAAGAAGCGGCTTTTTCAGTGGCGGTATTTCCACCTGGGTTGCCCTCGTTGGCGGGATAACCTCGGCGGTGATCTTATATGAGCTGATTAAACCGGAAGAGCAAACAACCGAGCCGGTACCGGGAACTTAAAAAAGAATATTCAGTTTGTCGGGGATTAAAATGGAGACATATCGTTTAAGCAGCAAACTTGCCGATAAAGACAACGAATATCTGATTCAAACCGTAAACGATACCAATCTGGGTACGGTTACCACCTCGATTTATATCAACGGGGTCCTGACCGAGACTATCAATAATCTGCATCCTTCGGATATCGGTGCCAACGAGGTGTTGTCGCTGGTGAAAATGACCCACGAAGAAAAGAAAAACGAAATCGAGAACCTGCTCCAGTCGTTTCGCAAGGTAATCGCCTCCGGTGATTCGAAAATGGCTTATTACCTGGGAACCGCTTTTTTCTATAAGGGTTTTTACCGGGAAGCGAAAGCATTGTTTACCAGTGCTACGACTCTCGACCCCAGCCATCACCAGGGTTACAATTATCTGGGAATGGCCGAGCTGGCCCGGGGCAATATCGACCGGGCAATCGTGGCTGGTCGTAAGGCGGTCGAACAAAAACCCGGTTTCGCGGATTATCGCAACAATCTGGGTGAAGCTTTGCTGGCTGATGATGAGGTTGACGAGGCTATCAACGAATTTAAAAAAGCTATTGAAATAAACCTTTACTATTGTGACGCCTATCTCAATCTCGGGTTGGCCTGGATATTAAAAGCCGTAAAAAATCCCGACCGTGAGAGCTGGCCCGGCCACCTGGCCCGCATAACCGATTATCTTTACAAAGCTTCGCTGATATACGCCAATTTCAAGGGTCAGGCCTTCGATGAAGGCATCAAGGCCCTGAACCAGTACGAACTGTCGCGGGCATTGAACATATTCAAACGCATCAGGGAAACCAAGAAAGAAAATTACCGCCGTGAATTTTCCGGTTTCTATATGAAATTCGCCCTCCTGACCGACTGGGTATCGGAGGAGGTCCTGAACGAGCGTATCGCCTATTTAAAAGGGGAATTGGAAAAAAATCCGGGTTATGTCGATTTGCATGCCGATTTAGCGCGCTGTTATCTGGAACAATCGCGCCTGGCCTGGCAGAAAGGGGTTGAAGAATACCGGAAAACCAACGAAATCAATCCGGCCCTGTCGAAAATCAAGCTGGCGCTGGAGGAAGCGGAAAACCTCTATGAAGATATCAACCTGGCGTTGATAAAAATCGCCGAGAAAGGTTAAGAATAAACGATGACCAGAAACGCCGTTTCGATAATAGACTATTTCAGCCTGGAGACCGCTTTTGCCGCCGAGTTCCGGCGTCTTTTATATAATCTTCAGCACGCTGCCAAAGAAAAGGAACTCAAGGCGGTGCTGATTACCTCGTCGATGTTATCCGAGGGAAAGTCTACTATCACCTCGCTTTTAGCGGTTACCGCCGCGAGGAAGGGTCTTAAAACTATCATTATCGACAGTGACCTGCGACGACCGGTTATTCATAAATTGTTCAAGATGGAGAGACAGCACGGTTTGCACGAGATTCTGTCCGAGGAAGTGCCGGCCAAAAGCGTGATAAAAAAAACCAGTCTGGCTAATCTGGATGTCATTACGGCGGGGAAAATCAGCGCCCACCCGGCCGAGGTTTTCAACGGCCCGGCTATCGGCCGCCTGGTTGAAGAAATGAAATTTTACTATGACATGATCTTTATCGATTCCGCCCCGATTATTCCGGTCTCGGACCCTCTCTACGTGGCGAACGAGGTCGACGGGGTGGTGCTTGTTATCAAAGCCGGGGAAACCCAGCGCGAGGTTGTGCAGCGGGCGGTGGATATTCTCAAATCCAACGGATTTGGCATGCTGGGAGTTATTCTCAACAACATGACCGGCAGTCTGCCGTATTATTATGATTATTCTTATTACGGCTATCATTACGACCAGAAACCGCCGGGTTTGAAAAGGGATAAGAAAGAGAAAAAGGCCGCGGACAAAAGCGGCAAACCTCCCGGGAACAAAGATAAAGATATTGACCGGGACAAGATCCCTTCCGAAGAAAAGTAATTCGGATTTTTTTCTATTCGATGAGTACCAATCTTAACATTCTGACGGTTGACCTCGAAGAATGGTTTGTGGTGGAGGCTATTTCCGGTCGTTTTCCGGTCGATGACTGGACGGAACTTCCCTCAACCGTTGTAAAAAACTGCCATCGTCTGCTGGAGCTGTTTCACCAGAAAGAGGTCCGGGCGACCTGGTTCGTACTCGGCTGGATTGCCGACCATTATCCCGAATTGATTCGGGAAATTTCCGCCTACGGCCATGAAATAGGCTGTCACAGTTATCATCACGTGCGGGTGGATAAATTGGGTCCCGATATATTTCGGGAAGATACCCGCCGGGCGATGGAAGCCATCGAGCGGGCAATCAACGTCCGTCCGTCCGGTTACCGGGCTCCCAGCTGGTCGATCAGTTCGGCCACTCCCTGGGCATTCGAAATCCTGGCCGAACTTGGTTTCACCTATGACAGTTCTATCTTTCCTATAAAACACGACCTTTACGGCATGCCGACCGGCCCGCGGAAAATGTTCAAGATGACTTTTCGCAATGGCCGCAGCCTGTATGAAATTCCATCCTCGACGCTGCGTATTCTGGGGCGCAATATTCCCGTCTCCGGGGGCGGTTATCTGCGCCATTCCCCTTACTGGTACACCAGGATGATGATTAAGCGGTTAAACAAGAACGACATGCCGGTGATGATATATCTCCACCCGTGGGAAATAGATCCCGACCTGCCCCGAATCGAGAACCTGACGGCAGTACAGAAATTTCGCACCTACGGTTCAACCGCCCTGTTCAAGTACAAACTCGAACGCCTGTTAAACGATTTCGACTTCATCAACGCGGCTGATTACATAACCGTCAAAACCCGCAGAAAAATCGGTTTTGAAAGGTCGGAATGATAGCCTTTTTACTTTTTTGTTGCTTCACATATATTTGCTCTGTTATTTTAATTACTTATTATTATTAGATTTGCCGCATGAAAAAACGGCACCGTGCCGCATATTTTTAAGCCGGGGTCAGGTTTTTGAATTTGTACTTGACTATTGCGGGTATAATAATAATAGTAGTAATTGTCAACCAGGCCGATTAGGAGGAGTTATGAAGAAACTGATCATTATCTTTTCGTTGATTCTGCTTATGGTTTCCTTTGCCGATGCCCGGCGTAAAGTCAAGAAATCCGGGGAAATCAAGGACAATGTATATACCGATGCCGAGTATGGTTTCAAGCTTACGCTCAACGATGAATGGAAAAGTACCGTTAAAAAGGAAAAAGAAAATTTCCGCCTTGTGCTTGTTAAGAAAAATTATGATATCCCCATGGATTATAAAGACGCTCCGGATTATACCCAGGTCCCAAGAATTGTCGTATACGCCGATACCAGTACCGTACCGACCCTGGCTTTTATAGACTCCCTGGTAAGCGATACCTATAAATCCGATCAGAAAAAGGAAATACTCAAGGAATATGAGATTCTCAACGAGCAGGAAATAATCCCCAAGGGTCACAAACCCCTGTCTATCGGGAAATCGGAAGCGAAGGGTTTCCAGTGGCTGGCCCAGGCGAAATACACCAAGGAAGTGGCCACCAGCATTTCCTCGCTGGGCGGACAGAGAGTTTACGGATCCTACGGCGGCGCCATCATAGCGGTGAAAAACGGCAATAATATTCTGCTCTTTCATATGATGTGTGAATACCAGTTTTTCGAATCCATATTTAACGAAATGCTGCAAATCGTCAACACCCTTGAATGGGTGGAGCAATAGGGCTGAACGGTTAAAGGCCGGTTTGACCGGCCTTTTTTTTGTGTTGACCTGATTTTACAGGTAAGTTATTTTTATTTGCTGTCGTTATAACTTTTTTTTGGAGGGCCTATGTGGGCTATTTGGGCGGTTTTGATTTTGTTGCTGATACTCGCGATGGTCTTCTTCGCCTTTAACAATCTTACGCAGGTCGTGGATATCAACCTGCAGCCGCTGTTCGAGGACCGCGAGGATGTTTTATTGCTGACGGTGGTGTTCTGGTCGTTCGTCAGCGGCGCTCTTTTATCGATCTTTCTGTTCGTCACCAACTTCATCAAACAGTCGGTAAACGTTCGGGCGGCCTATCGGAAAATCAAGGCTCTCGAGAGCGAACTCGTTATATTGCGCAACCGACCCATTGAGGAATCCGCCGAACTGCTCAAGGGAACGGACAACAGAAAACCGTCGCAAAAATCGGTTTTTGAAAAGGAATGAGGCTATGTTTGAATATATCCTGATTTTCCTGGTTCTGATTTTCGGCTCCATCTCTTTCTATTATGTCTATGAACGTTTTTTTATGAAAACCCAGAAAAGCGATTCGAACCTGTACGTGGCGGCTCTGAGGGATTTACTGGACGGCAAGCAGGAAGCGGCTTTCTCCAAGCTGCGTCAGGTGGTCACGGAAAACCCCAACAATATCGATGCCTATATTCGCCTGGGACAGATACTCCGCGAGTACAACAAACCCGACCGGGCTTTGCAGGTGCACAAGGACCTGACGCTCCGTTCCGACCTGACCCGTCAGGATAAAATGGAGATTCTCTACCAGCTGGCTTCCGATTATATCATGCTGAACGAGTTAAAGACAGCCGAGGATGCCCTCGAGGAACTTATTGCGATTGACCCGCAGAACCATTGGGGCTTTTCTCAGCTTTTAAAAATACAGGAAAAAGCCAGGAAATGGGACCGGGCCTACGAGACAGCCCTGGAACTCCTGAAACTGGAATCCAATAAGTCCAAAAAGCCGCTGGCTCGCTATAAGTTTTTCAAAGGGGAAGAGCTTTATAAGAAACGCGACTATCACAAAGCCCGCATCTTATTCAAGGAAGCCGTCGGGCTCGACCCGACCTTTGTCCCCGCTTATCTGGCTATCGGTGATTCCTATTATGAAGAAAAACGGTTGGAGGACGCCGTCAATTTCTGGAACAAGCTGATTTCCACCGTTCCCGACCAGGCTCACCGGGTTATCGAACGGTTGAAGAAGACGCTTTTCGAGCTGGGGCGTTTCGGGGACATTATGGTGATTTGTCAGAATATCCTGGACCATTCTCCGAAAGATATCGAAGCCCGGCGGATGCTGGCTGAATTTTATGAGAAAAAAGGGGATATCGACCAGGCCCGGGAATATCTCGAGCAAATTATCGAAGATTTTCCCGATGAATATACCTCGATTCTGGAACTGACCCGTCTTTATCTGGAGAAAGGCGACCGCAAAAAAATTGAAGACCTCTTTCGCACCCTCGAACGGCGGCGGGAAAAAATGAAAGAGAATCCTCCGGATAAAACGGTTAAGACTACTTCCGTTTAAAACAAAAAAAGGTTCCTCGAGAACCCGGCGCAGTGCTTATGCAAAAACGACTCCTTATAATTTCGATTCTGATTTTCATGCTGGCCGTCTACGCTCGCTCCGAAAGCGTTTATTCGCTCATTAATGAGGGTAAGTTAAAAGAAGCGGTGGATTCCTTATCCCGCCAGACCACCGCCTCCAGCCGGAACGGCGATATTTTGTTTTTTCAGAGCCTGGTCGAGCAGGACGGCCTCAAGTCCGCCCAGTTAATGCAGGCCGCGTTGAAGGCGTCCGTATCGCCGGAGTATCTCGAGGAGATTTATTTCAGGCTGGCCGGTTTTTATTTTATCAACAACGATTATGAGAATCTGTCGCGCATCGTGAACGAATACCATACCCGTTGGGAAGAGGGCCGGTACAGCCGGGAATTTATGCGTTTCTCGGTGCTTATCGACCAGATGAACAAGGATTATGACGCTGCCCTGAGACAGACCGACCGGTATCTTTTGAAATGGTCGAAAGACGACGAAGCCCAGCTGGGCGTGCTGGACAAGGCGAGGATACTGCTGGCTCATAACAAAACCGTCGGAGCGGTCAAGCTCCTCCGGGACCTGTCCCGTGAAAAGGATGGTCCGGGTATAGCCCAGGCGCTGTACCTTCTCACCCGGGACGCCATCGAAAAGAAACGCACCGATGACGCCGTCTTTTATTACAACTTGCTGAGGGAAGCGTATCCGGCTTCGGTCGGTCTCGACAATCTCATCGAAAAAATAGGCGGCATTGAAAACAACAGTTACGCCGGGAATGCCGCCGAAAAACTGACCGGTACCTATTATACCGTGAAGGTGGGGGTTTTTTCCAGCAAGGGGAACGCCCGGACTATGGCCGAGATGTTCGAAAAATATAACCGTAAAATAGATATCGAAACCAAAACCATATCCGGGAAAAAGTACCAGGTCGTCTATGTCGGCCGTTTCGATAACTACGAAGAAGCTTTTCAATTTAAAACCCAGCTGGAAGCCGCGCACTCAGAAGTATTCCAGGTAGTCGCCCGATGAGTAAGAAGTCCGACCAGACGTCCAACATTACTCCCCTGATGCGTCAATATCACGCCATCAAAGAGCAACATCCGGATAAAATACTTTTTTTTCGCATGGGGGATTTTTACGAAATGTTCGGCGACGACGCCGTTAGAGCCGCGCCGATGCTGGGCATCGCCCTGACTTCCCGTTCGCACGGCAACAGCGAGAAAGTTCCCCTGGCCGGGGTACCGTATCATGCCGCCGACCGCTACCTGGCCAAACTGGTGGCCAAAGGCGAAAAGGTCGTTATCGTCGAGCAGGTGGAGGACCCCAAACTGGCCAAAGGGCTGGTGAAAAGAGAAATCGTGGAGATCCTTACTCCCGGCACGGCGACGATCGATATCCCCGATGAAGAGCGGCGGGCCAGTATCCTGGCGGCGGTAGTGGTGAAAAATAACAAGACTATGGGCCTGGCTGTCCTGGATTTGAGCACCGGGGCGTTTATGGTCGACGAAGGTGATATCGAGGATATCATCGAGCGCCTGCGTCTGGCGGAACCCTCGGAGGTTATCTATCCTGCCGGGGACTCTGAAAATAATATCCCCGACCTGCTCGGGCTCTCGGATAGGGAGTGCCGCCTGACCGGTTTTGAGGAATGGCATTTCGACTTAAAAACCGCTCAACGAGAGTTGAACCGGCATTTCGGCACGGTTACCCTGGACGGTTTCGGTTTGGCCGACGCCCGCCTGGCGATCACCGCCGCCGGGGCCGTATTCAGATATCTCAATGAGAACCATCGCGAACACCTCTCTCATATAAACCGTCTGAACAAATTCGACGACGCCGGCTTTATGACCCTCGACTATAACACCGTCCGCAATCTGGAGCTGGTTAAGAGTATTGCCAATGCCACCGAAGAGAACAGCCTTTTTTCGGTAATAAATTTCTGCCGGACACCCGCGGGCTCGCGGCGCCTGAAAAACAGCCTGCTGCGGCCTTTCAAGACCAGGGACAAAATCGAATTGCGCCTCTCCGGGGTGGCCGAACTGGTCAAGAACCGCGAACTGTGCTATCAGTTTCGGGAAGAAACCAAAAACCTGCCCGATTTGGAGCGTTTCGCCGGACGGCTCGGTATCGGCAAACTAAACCCGCGCCAGATGGCCGGTATCAAAGATGCTTTAATAATCGGCAACCGGATTAAAGAACTTTTAAAACCGGTGTACAGCCCGCTGCTTTTGCAAATAGCCCGGTCGCTGCCCGACAATAAAGAACTGATAGAAAAAATCGACAGCGCCCTGACCGATGAACCGCCCCTGACCAGCAACAAGGGGGATATTTTCAAACGGGGATATGCGTCGAATCTCGACGGCCTTAACGATTCCATCAAAGATGCCCGGCTGTATATCGGCTCGCTGCAGAAATCGGAGCGCGAGCGTACCGGCATCAATACCCTCAAGGTCGGGTTCAATAAAGTCTTCGGTTACTATATCGAAATAACCCGCGCCAACGCCAAACTGGTGCCGGAGGAATATATCCGCAAGCAGACGCTGGTCAACGCCGAGCGCTACATTACCCCGGAATTGAAAGAAAAGGAAGAGTTGATTCTGGCCGCCGAGGAAAAGATTTTCAGACTCGAACAGGAGCTGTACGAAGAACTGGTTGAGTATCTTAATGGGCATATCGGGCAGCTTATCCAGACCGCTGATCTGCTGGCTGAAATAGATTTGATTTCCGGCCTGGCGGAGCTGGCCGTGCAGCACGGTTATTCTCGGCCGGAATTTTTCGAGGATACCCGTCTTAATATCGTCGGCGGCCGGCACCCGGTTATCGAGGATGTTCTCCCGGCCGGTTCTTTTGTGGCCAACGATGTTGTCCTTTCGGTCGAGGACCAGCGCATAATTATTCTGACCGGACCCAACATGTCCGGCAAATCGACTTATCTGCGACAAATCGGTTTGATAGTTATCCTGGCCCAGGCAGGCTCTTTCGTCCCCGCCGACCGGGCGGAAATCGGCCTGGTGGACCGGGTTTTTACGCGCGTCGGGGCGCTGGACAATATCGCCCGCGGTCAGTCCACTTTCCTGGTTGAAATGGTCGAGACGGCCAATATCTTAAACAATGCCACCGAGCGTTCCCTCGTATTACTTGATGAGGTCGGCCGCGGCACCTCGACTTTCGACGGCCTCTCGGTGGCCTGGTCGGTAGTGGAATATATAAATGAGAACCTGAAAGCACGGACGGTGTTCGCAACCCATTATCACGAGTTGACTTCGATGGCTTCGATATATGAACGGGTGCACAATTTCCAGGTGGCGGTTAAAAAATGGGAAGACCGGGTAATCTTTTTACATAAAATAATCGCCGGGGGATGCGATGATTCTTACGGCATCGAAGTTGCCCGCCTGGCCGGCTTGCCGCGCAGCACCCTGGGGAGGGCCAAACAGATTTTGAAACTGCTCGAATCGGGCAAATTTACTCAGGGCGAACTGGGTAAGGGAATATATAAAGAGAAAGTCCAACCCACCCTGTTCGACCCGCAGTCGTCGAAAGTGGAAGATGCTATAAAGGAACTGGACCTCGACAATTTAACCCCGGTACAGGCTTTCGAGCTGCTGCGCCGGTTTAAAAAGGATATTGACTAACGATGACCGCCGATACCGGACAGCCCCGGATAAGACCGCTTCCGGAGCGCCTGATAAACAAGATTGCCGCCGGTGAGGTAATCGAGCGCCCGGCCGCGGTGGTCAAGGAACTGGTGGAAAACGCCCTCGACGCCGGAGCCGACCGCGTCGATATTTTTATCGAAAAGTCCGGCTCGAAACTGATCAAGATTGTCGATAACGGTTGCGGCATCAGCGAAGAGCAGATAGAGATAGCCTTCTCCCGCCATGCTACGTCGAAGATATACAATTTCAACGACCTGGAGAGTTTGGCTTCTTACGGTTTCCGGGGGGAGGCGCTGCCCTCGATTGCTTCGGTGGCCCGGGTGCGGATGGTCTCCCGCCCGTGCGATGCCGATTTCGGCACCGAGATTATCTACGAAGGGGGCGTTTTGCAATCGAAACAGCCGACCGCGGCGCCGCCGGGTACAATGATAGAAGTGGAAAATCTTTTTTTCAACACTCCGGCGCGGCGTAAATTCCTCAAATCAGAAATGACCGAAAGCCGACACATTTCACGGCTGGTGACGGCTCTGGCCATCGGCCGCTTTGAAATCACCTTTTCCTATACCCTTAACAATCGCAGGATTTTTTCCCTGCCCGGAGGCGGCAGTCTCAAAGAACGGGTGAGCGCCCTCCTGAGTCCCGACCGGGAGTTTATAGCGATTTCAGGGGAGTCCGAGGAAGTTAAAATCGACGGTGTTATCGGCCTGCCGGAAACCGCTCAAAGCAACCGCCTGGGCCAGTATATTTTTATCAACGGTCGTTTCATTTACTCTCCGTCGTTGTCGCACGCTTTTCAGGCCGGTTACGGTGAACTTTTACCCCGTGGCAATTACCCGGTTGGAGCCCTGCTTCTGACCGTAAGGCCGGATGAAATCGATGTCAACGTCCACCCCTCCAAAACCGAAATCAAACTTGCCCGCGAGCGGGAAATATACAATGCCGTGCACCGCCTGATCAAGGATTCCATCCGGAAAGATAATATCATTCCGTCATATCAGTCCAAAGGCGCCCCGGCTGAAAAAAACGGGGAAGATATTTCTTATGAACGGCGGGGGCGCTATCCCCGCCCGGGACACCCCGGCGTTATCCCCGGCCCGACGGCATATACCGGCGTCAACAAAGATTTTCTTAAAGAACTTTACAATCCCTCGGGCTTAAAAAACAGCTCGCTGGAAAGCAATATCGTGCGGGTGGATACATCCACTGGGGAGATTATCGAGGAATTCGTCCCCGGTGATACATCACCAACCGACCGTCTTTCAACAGCACCTTCCGGTCATGTTCCCTCGAAAGCAGAGGAAGTTATCGCTGCCGAATCGGACGGGATTCAGCTGGTCGGCCGTTTTTCCGATTTGTACCTGGTGTGCAGAACGGGCCGCAGTCTTTTTATCGTGGACCAGCACGCTGCTCACGAGCGGGTGCTTTACGAAGAGACCTGCCGCCAGGTGGAGAACCAGACGGTGGTAGCCCAGCAGCTTTTGTTCCCGGCGCAGGTGGAGTTGAGCCCGGAACAGCTGGCCCTGTTCGAGGAGTATGAAGGTCTGCTTAACGCATCCGGTTTTGCGGCGGCGCCCTTCGGGGGGAAGATGATAAATATCGAAGCCGTGCCGAGCGTACTGGCCAAAAAATCGCCGGAAAAAATCATCCGGTACATTCTGGACGACCTGACTTCACTGAAAAAGGCCGGCCAGGATATCAAAAAGGCAATGGCCCAGTCTATCGCCTGCCGGGCAGCGGTTATGGCCGGCGACCGCCTCACCGACGAAGAGGCGACCGGCCTGGTCAAACGGTTAATGCTGTGTGAAAACCGGTACACCTGCCCCCACGGCCGCCCGACTTTCATAAAAATGAGCCGAGAAGACCTGGACCGGCAATTCGGACGGGGATGAAATGAAACCGATTCCGATTATCTGTGGACCGACCGCATCCGGAAAAACGGCCGCGGCCCTGGCGCTTGCCGATACTTACCCCCTTGAGATCGTCTCGGCCGATTCCCGGCAGATTATCAAATATCTGGATATCGGCACCGCCAAACCTTCCGCCGAAGAACTGAGCCGGGTCCCGACCCATTTGATAAATCTTATCGAGCCGGGAGAGCGCTATTCGGCTTTTCAGTATATCACCGACGCCGTCCGAGTTATAAAGGATATTTTCGAACGGGACAAGTTACCCGTGGTGGTCGGCGGGACGGGTTTGTATATGCGGGCTTTGAGCGAGGGGGTGGTGGAAATAGAGGATGACGACCTGGCCCTCCGGGAGCGTCTGGAAAAAGAAATGGACGCGCTCGGGTCGGAAAAGATGTACGAGAAACTGGAAAATATTGACCCGCTCGAGGCCGCCAGGATTCATCCTCATAACAAAAAAAGGGTTATCCGCGCACTGGAAATTTATTACCTGACCGGTAAGACCAAATCGGAGTTAATCGTGACCGGCGCCTATAAAAAAAGTGAGTACGCCTTTGACTATTTATGTCTCGCTCCGCAGAGAGATTTACTTTACGATATTATCAACGCGCGGGTGGATGCGATGCTGGCTGCCGGCTGGCGGGATGAAGTTGAAAGGCTGGTACGGAAAATCGGAGCGGAAAAAATAAGAAAAGCCAACGTAATCGGGTATAATGAATTACTGGACTGTCTTGAGGGGAACCTTTCGACCGAGGAAGCCGTATTATTAATCAAACAGAACACCCGGCGTTATGCCAAAAGACAGCTGACCTGGTTTCGAAAACAGAAGGCTTGTCGGTTTTTTCCCGATATTGAAAACCTGAAAAAAGCCCTGGCGCAGATTCTGTATCCGGGATTATAAATTGACCCATTTTAAAAACTTGACACCCGGCTGGGCTATTTATTATATAACAAGGGGTTAGGTCATTTTTTATTCAAGGTACAAATGACTTGTTCCGATATATTGATAGATAATATTTTTAGGACTTTTTAAGTACGGGCTATCAAGGATGAATATTTTGTGTGCTTCTAATCGCCTTCACTGTTTTGCATTTATTTTTATTCTATTACTGATGGTTATTGTGCTGGCCGGTTGCGGCGGTAATAAATCCATGTCGTCGCCGCGAGTTTACGGTCAGCCGTCCGACCGGGAAGAGACCGAGCGCTATGTCGATACTTTCACGGTGGCTGACAATACGACGGATGATATTGAGGACAGTTCGCAGGTCGGGGATAAGGAGAAAGCCCCGGCGGTTGTCAAGACGAAGAATAAAATCGCCACCCGTGACGAATTACTGGCCGCCAAGGAGAAAAAGGAGACCGTTAATTCCATAAAAACGCTCGAGGAACAGCAGTATGCAACTCTCAAAAAAGAAGCGGAACTTCAGACGCAATATTATATTCATGTCGACGACGAGGATTCGGCCTCGGCGGTCGATGACGATATCTGGCGGCTTTTCGACCTGGCCGAGGAATATTACGCCATGGGGGTGCTCGCCAACCGCGAGGCCAGCTGGGAAGAAGCCCAGTATTATTTTGAAAAATGCCTGAAAATAATGGCCAACCTCGATGTGGAAACCGACACGCTGCTGTCGCCCGAGGCGGTCAAATATTCTGAGATAATGGATAATGTCGTGTCCGATTATCGGGTCACGCTGCGTTCGCTGGGGGAGCTTGAAACCGATGTCACGCCCTCGGTCCTGGTTGAACGCTTTGGTGACCTCGAGCGCCGCCTGGGCGCCGACTCGGTTCGGGTATTCAGCGGGGAGACCCGCCCGGTCAAGTATGACCTGCCGATCGTGATGAACGACCGCGTTAAAAAATCGATAATCTATTTTCAGACAGTGGCCAACGAAGCTTTCACCAAATGGCTGGGCCGCTCCACCAGATTCGCGCCCCTGTTCCGGGATATCTTGAACGAGCACGGTCTGCCCGAGGATTTGATTTATTTGTCGCTGGTGGAGTCGGGCTATAACCCCAATGCCTATTCCTGGGCGCGGGCGATGGGCCTGTGGCAGTTTATTTCTTCCACCGGCCGCCTGTACGGTTTGAACCGCGACTGGTGGATTGACGAACGTAAGGACCCGATTAAAGCCACCCATGCTGCCGCCCGCTTTTTAAAAGACCTGTACGACCAGTTCGGTTCCTGGGAACTGGCTATGGCGGCCTATAACGGCGGTCCGGGCCGGGTCAGAAGCACCATAAAAAAACAGAGAACAATCGACTTCTGGAAATTGAAACTGAAGCGGCAGACGATGGATTATGTCCCGCTCATCTACGCCGCCACCATTATTGCTCATGAACCGGAGAAGTACGGTTTTAGCAATATCGAATACGAGGACCCGATTCAATGGGACGAGGTAACCATCGATCGCTGTCTCGATTTGAAAATCGTAGCCCGGGAAATCGACTGCTCGTTCCAGGATTTGAAAGACCTCAATCCCGAAATTTTGAGAAACTATACGCCCCCCAACAAAAAGAAATACACTCTGCGGGTGCCGGTCGGGAAAAAAGAGAAATTTTACGCCGAGTATGAATCAATGCCCTCACCCAAAGAGACCAGCTGGGTGCGGCATAAGATAAAAAGAGGGGAAACGGTCAGCACTATCGCCGCCCGTTACGGCGTATCCCAGTACGCAATTTTAGCCGCCAATAACCTCAGTCAACGCTCGAAAATTTATGCCGGCAAAGAATTGATCGTGCCGGTGCCGCTTGACCGGGAAGATAATTCCGGCAGTGAAAAGAACCGTGAATATGCCGCCAATAAATCGGTGTACACGGTACGGGCGGGGGATACCATGTGGGATATTGCCCGGGCTTTCGGGACTACCGTCGATGCCCTGCGGCGCATCAATTATATCGAACGCGGCTCCCGAATTTATGTCGGCCAGCAACTGAAAATTCCGTCCAACGCCACCAGACTCAAAGATAAAAACAAGACTTCCCCGCTTACCTATGCTTCAAAAGATGACGGTGATTCCCCGAAAACCGGCTCTTCGGATGCCAATGCAAGCGGGTCCAGCAGTAAATACACCGTCCGTTCCGGCGATACCCTGTGGGAGCTGGCGCGCAGATTCGGTACTACCACCAGCAATATCCGGCGCCTTAACGGGATGGGTCGTTCCAGCCGGATATATCCCGGTCAGGTCCTCACGGTTGCTTCCGGCGATGATAAGGAATATGTAATCTACAGGGTCCGTCGCGGCGACACCCTGAGTCGCATCGCCCAGAAATACCGCACCAGTATCTCCCGGATACTGGCCACCAACGGTAAAACCGACCCCGATAATCTGAGCGTGGGGGAGCAACTGAAAATTTATGTTGATTGATGGGATAATCTATGGCCAAAAAACGTGACGTGATTATAGGCGTTATTATCGCCGTCTGCTTTATTTTTGCCTTCGGCTTTTTCGCTCTGATATTTATTGGCATGCTTACCGGCGCCGGCGATATGGGCATCACCGGTGTGGGCGGTAACATAGGCGTGGTGGAGATGTTCGGTGTTATCGATGAAAAGAGTGGCCGGGAAGTTATCGCGCAGCTCGATGACTGGGCTGAAAACTCCTCGATCAAAGCCGTGGTTCTTCATATCAATTCGCCCGGTGGCGGAGTAGCTATCTCGCAGGAGGTATACGACGCCACTCTTCGTCTGCGCAACGAAAAACCGGTAGTGGCGGCGATGGCATCGGTGGCCGCTTCCGGCGGCTTTCTGATTGCCTGCGGAGCGGATAGAATAATCGCCAACCCCGGCACTCTGACCGGTTCTATCGGGGTCATAATGCAGTACTATACCTATTACGACCTGTTCGATAAGGTCGGTCTCGGTACGGCGACCATCAAATCGGGCGAGCTCAAAGATGTCGGTGACCCCACCCGACCCATGACGGAACAGGATGAAATGATGCTGCGTTCGGTAGTGATGGATTCCTATGAACAGTTTGTCGAGGTGGTAGCCGAGGGGCGGCAAATGGAGAAGGAAAGTGTTTATCCCCTGGCCGACGGTTCGATATTTACCGGCCTTCAGGCCCTGAATTTGGGGTTGGTGGACACTCTGGGCGGTTTGAAAGAAGCGGTGGACCTGGCGGCGGAACTGGCGGAACTGAAAGGCGAACCCCGGGTGGTCAGGCCTTATCGGCGGGAAAAAGTGTCAATTTTTGACCTGATGGGCAATTTATTGGAAAATTTGAACGAAAAAGTGGAAAAAAGCGTCGAGGGGCCCCGGTTACTCTATTTATATCAGTAAATTATGGGAATTAAAGGAGAAAAAAATATAAAAAAATCTGGACAATTTAACAATTTTCCTTTTAATTCCTCGTTGGATTTATTATCTTAAGTCGCCCCAAGGGCTTATCGTTAATGACGATATTATTTTGATAGATTGTTAGGAAAAATAATTTGGAATTTTTAACGACATAACCATTGAGGGAGGATGCTGTGACTAAAGCCGATTTAGTCGAAAAAGTAGCTGAAAAAACAGGCCTTACGAGAACAGACGTTGCTGTTGTAGTCGATTCGTTCCTGGATACCGTCAAGAAATCGGTTGAGAGCGGACACAATATCGAGATCCGCGGCTTTGGAACGTTTAAGATTAAACTGCGTAAAGCCCGGAAAGCTCGTAATCCCCGGACCGGTGAAGTTGTTCCGGTGCCGGATCGAAAAGTCCCCGTTTTTAAACCCTCTAATGAGTTTAAAAACATGATAACAAAACTTGCTATCTAGCAAAATGGTATTTAAGTGGAGGATTAATGCCAAGCGGAAAAAAACGTAAACGTCATAAAATTAAAACTCATAAACGTAAAAAACGCAGACGGGCCAATCGTCATAAGAAGAAAAATAGGTAGACTGTAACTGAGGAAATAATATCCCGACCTTTCGGAATATATTTCCCCTCCACCTAAATATATATTGACAGAATTCACTTCAGGGGGATTTTCGGGTATAGTGAAACTTATACATTGTCAATAGCTTACTCTGTTTATGAAATTAAAAATTGCCTGCCTTTATCGGCAGGCATTTTTATTGCCATAGACAAGGTGGTGAACTGCAGAATAAAAATATTACTGGTCGCGATTCTGTGCGGTATAGCTCTCGCTCTACCCGTGCGGGCCGACAGAACCGATTTTCTGGTTAACGATGACGGCTCGTCCGTCGAGCAGAATTATCCCCGTATCGCTGTCGCCGGGGACGGGAATTTTGTCATTGTCTGGATGGACAAGCGCAGCGGCAACAGCGATATATACCTGCAAAAGTATAATCCGCAGGGCAACCCCATCGGACGGAATGTGAAAGTAAACGACGACTTGTCAAACGCTTACCAGTCCGAGCCGGTCCTGGCGGTGGATTTGTCGGGACTCTACTCGGTAGTGTGGAAAGATTACCGCAACGGTGTTTATCCTTTCGGTCCCGATATCTATTTCCAGAGATATGATACCTCCGTGTCAGCTGTCGGTGAAAACCGTAACCTGACCACCACCTGGCCCGATTCCCTGATTGAGTCACCGGATATATCGCTTTCCATATGGGGCGATGGGGTGGTGACCTGGGCCGATTACCGCAACGGCAACTGGGATATTTACGGTCAGCTCTTTTCCGCTAACGGAATTTTAATCGGCGGCAATTTTAAAATTAACGACGATGTCGGGACAGCGCAGCAACATGCTCCCAGAGTTTCCTATTCGCCCGAAGGCTGGTTTGCGGTGGCCTGGTACGATAACCGCTCGGGCGATGACGATATCTTCGTACAGCGTTTCGACTCCCTGGGTCAAAAAATCGACCAGAATGTTATAGTCAATTCGGATACGGGGGATAAACGCCAGGCTTTTCCGGATATCGCCGCTGACGGGGCCGGGCATTTCAGCATCGTCTGGGTGGACTGGCGCAATGGCGTCTATCCGGCCAACCCCGATATCTATTTTCGCCGGTTTGATACCTCGATGACACCCCTCAATGTCGATAGAAAATTAAATTCCGACGGTTCCCTGCGGGCTCAGCGGGAACCCTCCATAGCCACCGACCGAAGGGGCAATTTAACCGTGGTCTGGTCGGATTCCGCCAGCTCTTCCTGGGATGTGACCGGGCAGGTGCTGGACAATACCGGTATGCTGCAGGGCTCCAATTTCAGGGTGAACACCTACGGCGACAGCGCCCAGCTGCACCCCGATATCACCCTCGACGGCCGATACCGTTTTGTAACCTGGGTGGACAAGCGTAACGGCAATTACGATATCTATGCCTCAATCACTCAGTACAACGATCCCAACCTGATTCCCGAACCGTCGGCTCTGAGATTCGAAATGGAAGCCGGCGGACCTCTTCCTGCGGCACAGACGATTGTCATCAGCCATGCCGGGTACAATCCGCTTAACTACGGCGTGAGCGTTTCCCATGACTGGCTGAGCGTCGACCCGTCATCGGGAAGCACACCGGACACTCTGACGGTTACGATAAATACCGACACCCTGCCTTACGGCACTCATTTCGGAGCGCTGACCCTTATCGATACCGATTTCGATGATTCCACCGTGGTGGTCTCGATACGCCTCGATGTGACCGCCCCGATTCTGGCTCTGTCGGATGACACCCTGTCTTTCCAGGCGTTCGCCCTTATCGATGAAACCTATCAACAATTATTAATAATCGAAAACGACGGCAGCGGGGAGTTTTCCTGGCAGGCTACCGAGACAGCGTCATGGCTGACGCTCTCGGAGAACTCGGGCACTGCGCCGGACACGGTTGCAGTAGCGGTCAACGCCGCATCCCTGACGACCGGGAATTATGTCGAAGCGATTATTTTCGAAGCGGCCGGGGCGGTAGGTTCACCGGATACCGTAGAGGTGGTTCTCGAGGTAGTTGATAACCTGCCCTATCTCAAACCTGAGCCGGACTCGTTCTATGTTCAGACCGGGTCCCCGGAGACAATCGATACGTTCATTATCGTCCAAAACGAAGGCGTCGGTCTTTTGAACTGGTCGGCAACCGTGACCGACAGCTGGCTTCGCGCCGACCGGCTGTCCGGAGGGGCCGGGGATACCATAAAATTGACCGTCGATACCGTCGGTCTGGAGCGGGCGCTTTACACTGCGACCGTAGAGATTACCGACAGCGCCGCTTTCAATATAGCGGTAAGTGTACCTTTCATACTCAACTTCGCCGACAGTGATACGGTGCTGTTTAACTCGGTCAACGTTGACAGCGGAACAACCTCGATTGTCCCCGTCGAGTTGACTCTGGTCAACAGTATGGCCGCTCTTTCCCTGCCGGTCGGATTCGATCCGACGGCCGTGATGGTCGACTCGGTAATATTCAACCCGACTCTGCCGGCTTATTTTGATAAAACCGCCCGGATTGACAATGTCGCGGGAAATATTTTTATTGACCTTATTCGAAACGGGGCCGACAGTGTCCTGGGGCCCGGGCATTATTTGTTAGTGGAAATCCATTTTACGGCTGACGGCCATACCGGCAGCAGTGCCATCGATACCCTCATCAGCGATTCGTCGGTGGTTTATGTCCTGAACGACCGGAACCAGCAGGTAACGCCAGCGGTCATACCCGGGACGATTAACATCGATATTCCCACCGCGGTTGATGACGGGTTGCCCGACGGCCTTCCCGGTAAAATAGCTCTGATGCAGAATTACCCCAATCCGTTCAATATAACGACTAATATAAATTTTGAACTACCGTTAAAAACTTTTGTCCAACTCGAGGTTTATAATATTCTCGGCCAGAAGGTGAACACCCTGATAGAGCAGGAGTTATCGGCCGGGACATATTCGGTGATCTGGGACGGAAATTTCGACAGCGGTCGGGTTGCCGCCTCGGGCATATATTTCTATCGCCTTATGACCGTCTCGAACTCGCTGGTCCGCAAGATGGTCCTCGTGAAATAGTCTCGTTTAATCCGTTACCAATAAATAGCTTATAAAATATGTAACCTTTCCGACCCTGTCACGTAAGTAGAATTAGGAAAATTGAAAATCCGATTTGTTTGGAGGAGTTATGAGTATATCCAAAATTTTACTAATGACGGCAGGTCTGGTTATAGTCCTTAGCATGGCGACTTGGGCTGACAACAGTGGTAGAATTTACGGAAAGATTACTACTGTCGATGGTGATGTTTTGGAAGGTTTGATACGCTGGGACAAGAATGAAGGGTCATGGGTCGATATTCTGAACGGCGAAAAGGAACTATCGCGCAAGAACCTTCGCGATGTGGAAAAAAGAAGCCCCAGAAAATACAGCAAACGACGTTCGGTCAAGCTCTTCGGGATAAAAATAATCGATGACGACGACGGTTCCTTTTATTCCTCCTGGACTAACAAGGCTCAGTCCGGTGTCCGCTTCGGACACATCAAGTCGATGGAATTTATCGATGACGACGCGGTATTGTTGATTTTGAAATCGGGCGAAGAAGTTGAACTGGAAAATTACTCGACCGATATCGGTACCAGCATCAGAGAGATAGTTATCGAGGATGTCAAAGAAGGGGAACTGGAACTGGTCTGGGACGATATTGAGAAAATCGATTTCATGCCGGCCGGCTCCAGCGATATGTCGGTGTACGGCGAGCGTCTCTACGGCACCCTGACCACCCGCCGCGGTGATGAATTTACCGGTTTCATTTGCTGGGATATCGACGAGTTGTTCGAGAACGACATCCTCGACGGTAATGACAACAAACGAAAACGTAAAATCAAATTCGGTAAGATTCAAAGCATCGAGCGGTACAGTTCCAGCGGAGCCACGGTTATCATGGATGATGGCGAAGATATGGTCCTGCGGGGTACCAATGACGTCGACAACGACAACCGCGGGATTGTCGTATCCGACCCGAACCTCGGGGATGTGGAAGTCGAATGGGATGATTTCGAGAAATTAGAATTCAAAAAGGCGCCCAAACCGGTCAAGTACGATGAGTTCGACGGCGGTCGCCTCTTGAAAGGCACCGTTTATACCGAGGACGGTGATGCTTATAAGGGCACCATCCGCTGGGACAACGACGAGGAATACACGTGGGAAATACTGGACGGCAATGAGCGTGATATCGAGTTCAATATCGAGTTCGGCAAGATTAAGGAAATCAAGAGAAAATCATACCGCGGAGCCGAGGTGACCCTCTGGGACGGCCGGATGTTTTATTTGAGGGGTTCCAACGATGTCGACGAGGACAACAAAGGTGTAATTGTCACGCTTGACAACGATGACGATGTCGTGGTCGAATGGGAAGAGCTGGACCGGGTGGAATTTTCCAAATAAGGTTATAAAATCAATAAAAAAACCCTGACCTCTGTCAGGGTTTTTTTATGCCTTAGCGTCCGTTAACAATTTACTGCAGTTCCAGTTTTTCTTTTCTGTCTTTCAGTTCCTTGACGTGCTGCTGGGCGATAGCCAGGTCGCTTTGAGCTTTGGGATGTTTTTTGGCGATGCGGATATAATCTTCCCAGATTTTGATATTCTGGTCGATGGCGTCCGGGTCCTGTGATTCCATGGCGATAGCGTAATTGTACATGGCGATGTGTTTCTTGCTGTCGGCATCAAACGACGCTTTGAAAGACGAGGCGGCGCTTTTAAATTTTTCCTGGCCCAGGTAAATTTGACCCATGGCGAAATGGGCGTTGGAGTTGTCGCCTTTGAACTCGAGCGACTTTTTGAAAGCGCCGATAGCCAGGTCGAGTTTGTCCTGTTGCTGATAGCCTTTGCCGAGCATATAATAAGACAAATAATCCCCACCACCAAGATTGTGACACGCTTCCAGAGTTGTAATCAGTTCCGGGTAATTCTTCTGACGATAATAGACCTTGGCCAGTTCGATGTGCAAGTCGGTATTTTGTCCATCGACAGCGATGGCGGCTTTGAATGCCGCGATAGCCTCGGGATATTTAGAAAGCTTATAAGCGACACGGCCGATATTAGCCTGGGCGTCGATATTGGCCGGGTCCTTCTCGGAGACTTTCTTGAACATATCCATAGCATCATCATATTTTTTCTGTTGAAAATAGATAGCTCCGAGATTCAAATAGGGGTCAAGGAAATCAGGATTTAAACCTATCGCTGCTTTGTAAGACAAAATAGCCTGGTCATTGTTACCGTCGTTGGCAGCCTTGAGGCCCTCGTTGTACATCTCTTTGGCCTTCTCCGGATCGTTTTCGGCCTGAGTTGCAAGGGGCAGGGCGCCCAACAGAAAAAGCATAAGGGTTAATACGCAGAGTGTTTTTTGAAATCTTGATTTAACCATCTGATCTCCTTTCAATCAGTTTTAGCATCTACCTATTATTACAAAATTTGTCCGGCATAGTTCAGAAAAAATCACAGCGCCTGACGAAAATTGTCAAGAGCTTTTTTGATGTTGGGATATTTTAAAGCCAGAATCCGGGCGGCCAGAACGGCAGCATTTTTGGCTCCCGGGGAGCCAATTCCAACGCCCGCTACCGGTATCCCGGGAGGCATCTGGGTTATTGATAGCAGGGCGTCGATACCGCCCAGGGCGGCCGGGATCGGCACTCCGATTACGGGTAAACGGGAGTGCGAGGCGGCTACTCCCGGCAGAGCGGCGGCCAGACCGGCCATCGCTATTATTACTTCAAAACCCTGCTCCTCGGCCCCGGCTGTCAAAGCCGCAGTACGCTCGGGATGGCGGTGTGCTGATGAAACCTCGATAACGCTTTCTATTTGCAGCTCCTTGAGTTGGTCCCGGCATTTTTCAGCGTATTCCATATCCGACCGGGAGCCGATTATTATCAGTACTTTACTCATTTTTTATAACTCCCTCCGGATGGGGGGGTTGAAAGGCTCGGAAACCTATATCGCGTCGATAAGTGACACCCTCGTATTTGATTTTCTTGACCATGCTGTAAGCGGAATTCAACGCCCCCTTGAGATTGTTGTTGATACCGGTAACGCCCAGAACGCGGCCGCCGGATGTGAAAAAGTTATTGTTTTCTTTGCGGGTACCGGCGTGAAAGACAAAATTGCCGTTCGACCAGTTTTTTTTCAAACCGGAAATCGGGTGACCGGTGCTGTATTTGTTCGGGTAACCGCGCGAAGTCATCACCACACAGGCCGCAAAACCTTTGCGCCAGTCGAGTTTCGCAATACTACTCAGCTTCTTATCGGTCACCGCCAGCATTATCTCGATCAGGTCGGATTTCAAAAGGGGCAAAACGGCCTGGGTTTCCGGGTCACCGAAACGGCAGTTGTATTCCAGCACTTTCGGACCGTTGTCGGTCAGCATCAGACCGCAATAAAGAATCCCCCGGTAGGTGATATTTTCGTTTCTGAGACCGTTAATGGTCGGCTTGAGAATAAAGTCGTTTATATGTTCCATGGTTTCGTCGGTCACGAAAGTTGTCGGGCAGTAGGCTCCCATCCCGCCGGTATTGGGACCCCGGTCTCCTTCAAAAGCCTGTTTGTGGTCCTGGCTGGGTAACAGGGGGAGGATGGTTTTTCCGTCGGTGATGGTCATTATGGATATCTCCTGACCCTTGAGAAAGGACTCGATTACTACCTGTTCGCCGGCTTTACCGAAGCTCTGCTTCATCATGATGGCCTCGATGATAGCGTTAGCCTCATCCTGGTTTTCGACCACAATCACGCCTTTGCCGGCCGCGAGGCCATCGACCTTGATAACGATGGGGTATTCCACGGATTTACAGAATCCGATCGCCTCCGCATAGGTGGTGAAGACCTTAAAGGGAGCGGTGGGGATGTGGTATTTCTGCATGAATTGTTTGGCAAATACTTTGCTGCTTTCGAGTTGTGCCGCTTTTTTCTCCGGTCCGAATATTTTCAGTTTACGTTTTTGAAATTCGTCTACGATCCCCAGAGCCAGCGGTTGTTCCGGTCCCACCACCGTTAGATTTATTTTGTTACGGACGGCGAAATCGGCCAGCGTCTTGATATTATCGGCCTTGATATTGATACATTTGGCTAACTGTGATATGCCGCCGTTACCGGGAGTACAAAATATTTTCTCAACTTTTTTCGATTGTTTTAATTTCCAAACGAGGGCGTGTTCGCGTCCGCCGGACCCTATAACAAGTAATTTCATATTATCTCCCAATAAATATTATAATTAACCTATATAATTATAAATTTGTAAAAGTTCAACTAGTTTTTAAAAAGTTGTTTATAAACCGGGAATTTTCGGAATTTATGCTTTTTTTAGCCGTAATTTTGTTATTTTGTTGCCCTACATCGAATTTAATCTATTGACAAACTATCGGTTTTTTCGTTATCTTTTTCCCTTATTTGACTGGAGACATTAAATTGAAGAAAATAAGTGATATAATTTTTGAGGATGCGGGAATGAAAAAAATAGCAATACTTCTTACGGTATTTTTACTCTTTTCATTTAGTTTTTCTTTTGCGCAGGAAGATGAGGAACGGGATGTTCTCGAGGTCAGCGTTTTCAGCGGCCTGGGCCTGCCGATCGGCGGCGTTACCGATTGGCAAGACAGCCTGGGACTGGGTGCTTCCCTGGGGTGGAATGTCGGGGCGGAAATCGGTTATTTCCTGACACCGGACCTGGTCGTTGGTTTCAATTTTACCTATTATGAGCTGTCCATTTCCAACGATACCAAACCGGTAGTTAATCCCGACGATGAGAATTTCGGCGGTCCCGGACTGGCTTTTATCTCCCTCATGAACAACCCCAACGACCTGAGCCATCGCCTTTACAATCCCAGCCTTTATTTGAAATATTATTTCTTTGGTGAATCCAACCTGGTGCCTTACATCAAGGGGCATATCGGAATCGATAACGCCAAGTTCACTACCAAGATTCAGGAAACGACCAATCCCCGGTATCGCTCGCTCTCATATGACCCCAACCTGGGTTTCGGTTTCGGGGCCGGGCTCTTCTACTATACCTCCGATTACAGCGGTCTGTTTATCGAGGGTAGTTTCCATTATTCGGCCAGCAAGAACACCGAGAAGGAGTATTATGATGTCATTTATAAGATGAATGAAGACATCATGTATTTTGATATCCATGCCGGTATAAATGTTTTTTTCGGTACTGGTGAGTAAACAGTGCTAAGTTTGAAAAACCCGCCTCCAAGGCGGGTTTTTTTATGTTTGTTTTTTGAACGGAGATGTTGTTTGTTAGATTTATGAGAAGTATAAAACTGCTGATTGTCGACGATGAACCGGAACAGCGGGAACTTCTGGCCGGATATTTGACCCATAAAAACTTTCAGGTCAACACTGCCGGGAGCGCCGAAGAGGCGCTGGAAATTTATCGCCAGTTTTTTTCGCCGCTGGCCCTGGTGGATATGAAAATGCCCGGCATGAACGGCCTGGAGTTACTCGTCCGATTAAAAGAAATAAATCCGTTTATCCGGGTAATTGTCCTGACCGCATTCGGCTCGGTGGAATCGGCTGTGTCGGCAATGAAAGCCGGCGCTCATGATTATCTGACCAAACCGGTCGAGGATCTGGATGAGTTGCTGTTGAAACTCGAGAATGCTGCGGCCGCCAACCGCCTGGCGGTCGATAACCGGGTGATGAGTGAGCGTCTGGCGGAAATCTTTCCCACTTCCGAAATTATAGGGGAATCGGAAGCCATCCACGAGGTGAAAAAACTTATCGGCCTGGTGGCACCAAGGGACGCCACGGTGCTTATTACCGGACCTTCGGGAACCGGCAAGGAACTGGTAGCCCGGGCAATTCATGCCAATTCCTCCCGGGCGGAAAAAAGACTGGTGGCCATCAACTGTGCTGCATTCCCCGAAAACCTTCTTGAATCGGAACTTTTCGGCTTCGAAAAAGGAGCTTTCACCGGCGCCGAGAAAGCCAAGCAGGGGCGGTTCGAGCTGGCTGACGGGGGGACGCTCTTTCTGGACGAAATAGGGGAAATGCCCCTGACTATGCAGGTCAAGCTGTTGCGGGTTCTGGAAGAAAGAAAAATCGAAAGACTGGGGTCGGTCAGCGAAATCGAGTTGGATATCCGCATCATTGCCGCCACCAACCGGGACCTGGAAAAATTGATCCGGGAGGAGAAATTTCGTGAGGACCTCTATTATCGCCTGAACGTCATCAAAGTAAATCTGCCGCCCCTGGCCCAGAGAACCGGGGATATTCTGCTGCTGACTCAGAAATTCATCGAGAAATACGCCAAAAAAATCGGCAAACCGGTAAAGGGCGTGGACAGTGAGGCCGCCTCCGTTCTAACCGCTTATGCCTGGCCGGGTAATGTCCGGGAACTGGAAAATATTATTGAACGGGCAATTGTGCTCACGACCTCGGAATTCATTACCAGCCGGGACCTGTCCGGTCTGGCAGCCAGCGAAAATACCCCTACCGGGGGAGAAGTTAAAGCTCTCAGTGAAATCGAAAAGGCCCATATAAAATTCTGTCTCGACCGGCTGGAATGGAATATTGGTCGTACAGCTGAATCCCTTGGAATACACAGAAATACGTTGCGAGCAAAAATAAAAGAATACAATCTCTCACAGGATGGAATTTCGTAGACATAATTTGTGCGCCCTTTTTGTTCTATGCACAATAATTGTGCGAAATCACTCTTAAAAAAACCTCCCGCAAATCATAATATAATGAACGGTAATAAGTTACCCATTTTGGCACAGAACTTGATGTATATTTGCTTGAATGAATAATTTGAAAAACAGGAGTTTTGGAAAATGAAGAAAATTTTGACCTTTACGATGATTGCTCTGGCGGCTTTCATTTTTTCCGGCTGTGACGATGACGATTGTGATACCATAGTTTACGATTATGATACGGAGCCGACCGCTCCCCAGGGAGTTTATTCCATCACCGGTAATAACGCTGTTTATGTTTACTGGAACGGCCTTTATGACCCTGATATATATGAATATGTGGTGTATCGCTCCGACGAACCTATTTATAATTATGATGCAATCGGTTTTGTTGACCCCTATCCCAGACCTTCCAGTAATGTCTATGAATTTGTCGATAACACGGCACACAACGGCGATACCTATTATTATGCCGTGCTGGCCGTTGACTCGGCCGGGCAGGCTTCGGAACTGTCCTGGGAGGAAGTCATGGATACGCCTCGTCCCGACGGTGAGGTGAAGCTCTTTTCCAATTTCGTCCATCCTGACAGCGCCGGTTTTAATTTCAATTACCATATTCGCGTACCTGACACCAGCATGATGGCCGATGTCTTTATGGACAGTGTCGGTGGGGTGTTTTATCTGTATGCCGGCAATTACGATTATATTTACGGGCAGATTCAGGATGTCGGCAATTCTTTTTATTTCAACGAATTGATAGGTTATGCCCCGACCGATGGCTGGTCGGATCTCGGTTATGTCGAGGTGCTTGAGGACCATTCTTATGTTATTTATACTTTTGATTATCATTATGCTCTTTTAACGGTTAAGAGTTTCAACGGCGACGGTTCGGTGACTTTTGACTGGGCCTACCAGACCGCCCCGGACAACCGGGAACTGGCGCCGTCGCCCGACGGTCATGACCGCCGAACAGTCCGACCCGAGAAAAAAGCTGTATCTTTACGATAAAAAAGAAAGGTGGTTTAAAATGTATTACACAATTTTGAAAAGAACTTTACTGATCACGATAATGGTTATCATGGGGACGTTCTCGGCGTCGGCCCAGGACAATATTACCCGCGAGTATGACAACGATGACTCTTACGGCGACCGTTCGCGGATTGACCGGTATCTCGATGTCGAGCTGTGGACCAATCATTCCGATGACGAGTTTTACGAGGGCGACGAGATTGTCATCAATTATCGGACCAATCGCGACGCCTTCGTGACCGTTTACTCAATCGACACCCGGGGCCGGGTCAACCTGCTTTTCCCCACCAGTCCGGCCGAGGATAATTTTGTCCGGGGCGGGGCGACTTACAGCCTGCCCGGCAGCCAGGACAATTTCGACCTGGTCGTGAACGGTCCGGAAGGGATAGAAAGCATTCAGATAATTGCCTCGCGCGACCGTTTCCCGATTCCGGACTGGTACAATCACAGCGGCCTGGTTTGCGACTGGGACGACCGCTATGATTATATGGATTATCTAAACGAGCGATTTTTCGTCCGTTACGATGGTCAGCGGTTCGCTTATGACCGCGTGACAATCTTCGTCGACGAATGGGAACCGGATTATTACCGGCCGATTTACTGGCCGTCCTACCCGACCTGGTCGGTTTGCGGCAACGTCTATATCGATTACCCCTGGGGCGGTACGGTTTATATCAACGGTATATACTGGGGTTGCGCCCCGCTGTACGTTCCGCGTCTTTTGGTCGGCTGGCACACCATCACCATTTACGACCCTTATGGCTATTGCTGGGAATCCGATTTTCACGTCAGCCGCTATAATACCATCGTATTCGACCACACCGTTGTCCAGACCAAGGCGCACGTGATTTCGAAATATAAAAACGTGACCCTGGGTTATAAGAACCCGGGGGACAACGGTTATCCCGGTTTCAAGAAAAACGTGATTGCCTCGAGCAAAACGGCAGTTAAAAGTAATGTCACGGTCAGCAAGACCACTGTCGACAAAACCTCCGTCGGTGTGGATAATGCGGTAACGCTCAAAAAGAATTATATCCGAGGTTCTTCACGTCTGGTCAAAACCGAGCGCGGTTTTGAAACCGACAACACCGCTGTGAAAACCGGTGCGAGCCAGTCCCGGGTTTCGAAGAGCAGCGGTAACATCGCGAGTGATAAGACCTCGCGGAGCTCTTACAACAGTGCGGAATCGGTAAAAAGCCGCACTTCCGAAAGCAGCCGGTCAACGATAAGCAGCGACCAAAAAACGCGTACCGGCAGCACTAACAGTAACGACTATGAGTCCCGGACTTCGAAAAGCGGCAGCAGCGACAGTTACTACCGCAAGAAATCGGGAAGCACTCAGCAGAAGAGCGAACGGTCCACCAGCACCAGCCGGGTAAAACAGAGTGCTCCGAAGGAATCGACTTCGAAAACGACGCAGAAGAAAGCGGACCGTTCAACCAAGGCTACCGACAAGAAATCGAACCAGTCGTCGAGCAGTATAGATAAAAGCAGCAGCCGGTCGTCAGCCAGCTCGTCCTCGTCGGTGAGCCGCAGCTCG
>JAFGNW010000230.1 GCA_016926795.1 Candidatus Zixiibacteriota bacterium | reverse complement strand
GGACCCTTACGACCTGCTTTCGATTGTCGATTACGCATACGACCCGGGGCAGGATTTGACCTCGCTGGCTTTCCCGTACTATTACTGCTGGCTGTTCGGTTTCGATGAAGAGGTCTATAATCCGGCCGTTAACGACGTCTTTACTATTGAAGGGGCGCCGATGAACGGCCCCGATGATGTCTTTGATTTCCGGGTGGACGGCGTTAGTGCCGCTGATGCCTCACGGGATTTGAAGAATATCAAAGTGGTGCCGGACCCCTATTTCGCCACCAACGACCCCCGGACGGAAACAGCCGAAGGGATGACGGTGCTGGAATTCCGTAATGTGCCCGACCGGTGCACGGTCCGTATCTACACTCTGGCCGGTGATCTGGTCAAAACGATAAATCATGACGATGGTACCGGAGTGGTCCGCTGGGACGCTTTGAGCGGCAATGCTCAGCAGGTCGCTTCCGGAATTTATATATATCATGTTGATTCCCCGTATGGCGAGCGACTCGGGCGCTTTGCCATCATTAAGTAAAGGAGGCGAATCGTGAAAAAGTTTTTTGTACTTTTGCTCGTCCTGAGCCTGGCTGGTACCGCCTCCGCCGAATTGTCCAAAACGGGTTCGGCAGGCGCCCAGTTTCTCAAAATAGGTGTCGGGTCAAAATACCAGGGCATGGGGGAAGCCTCGGTGGCTTCCGTCAACGATGTATATGCCATGTACTGGAATCCGGCCGGTCTGGTCGAGGTGGAAAACATGGCGGTGGGCTTCACCAACGTCAACTGGCTCCTGGATATCGACCTTAACTATGTCGCCGCGGCCAAGTATTTCGAAGACGTCGGCGTCTTCGGTATCTCGGCCGCTATCCTCTCTATGGATGACCAGGAAATTACCACTTTCACTGAAGAGGATGGAACCGGCAGTTATTACTCGGCGGCCTCTTACGCTGTCGGGGTCACCTACGCCCGTCAGCTGACCGACCGGTTCGCGTTCGGCGCCACGGTCAAGTATGTCGAGGAAAGAATCCATAACGAACGAGCCCGGGGTTACGCTTTCGATTTCGGGACCCTGCTCTATACCGGTTTCCGGTCGCTGCGGCTGGGCATGAGCATAAGCAACATGGGACCGGAAATGAAATTCACCGGGACCGACCTGGACGTCCGCTATGACCCGACGGAAGACGAAATCTCGACCGGGGTCGGTAACAACAATCTGGTCAGCTCTCAGTTGAAAACCACGCCTTATGATTTGCCGATGGTTTTCAAAGTCGGGATTGCCTATGACTTCGCCTTCGGACCTAAGTCGCTGATTACGGTTTGTGCCGATTTGAGACATCCCAACGACAATATCCAGCAGGGCAACCTGGGTGCTCAATATGCTTACGACGAGAAGTTTTTCCTCCGGGGCGGGTACAAGTTGAACTATGACGAGGAAACCCTGTCTCTGGGCGGTGGCCTGATCACACCGATTTCCAGCGACACCCGGCTGTTCATCGATTACGCCTGGCAGGATTTCGGCCGCCTGGAACAGACCCACAAGTTTTCGGTCGGATTTACTTTTTAACGCTTGAGCAAAACAAAAAAAACCCCGGTTTCGGGGTTTTTTTTTGGTCGGTTCTGGACAAGAATGGTAAAATTATGTACCTTATAACATTACCATTATAAAAAGGAGTAAGACCGTCGTGCTGTATATGAAATCTAAAAATATAATCTCAACGCTGGTGCTGATTTTTATTTCGGTGTCGTCTTTAACTGCCCGGGCCGATGACCCCGTCCCGGTCATAACCGAATATTTCGATATGCTGGAGTCCGGGAATTTCGAAACCGCCGCTATGATGTGGCTGCCGGATGCACAGGAACGAGCCGACCGGTTCGGCATCGAATACCGGGATATCCCCGTGAGGGTGGACTGCGCCTCACCGGTCGTTCAGGATTTGCAACTCTTCCGCGATTACATGTACCAGCCGGTCAAGAAATATGAACTGCTCGACCACGGCGCTTTTGCCAAATTGGAATACTCCCAGGTAGTAGGAGGAGAATCCGTCCAGCATCTTTATTACGTCAAGAAGCAGGGCGATTATTACTGGCTGATTTATCCCCAGGATTATTGCGCCGAAACCTGGCCGATTACCGAAACCAAATATTTCCGGGTGCACTATCATCCCGATATCGAGAAATTCCTGAATCCGGTGCTGTTCGAAGCCGCCGACGGTTTCATAGAAGAGATGGCGAAAGTATTGAATATTTCCAGGGACGATGTCAAAAAAATTGCCGAGAAAAAGATTGAGTTCTTTTATTGCGACAACGACAGCACCGTTACTGAAATTACGTCCCAGAAAACCAAAGGTCTTTTCGACGTGGCTTCCAACGATATCATTTCAGCCAACTTTCCCCATTTTCACGAACTGACCCATTTTCTGGTCAATTACAAACTGCGCAACCTGCCTCTTTTCACCCTGCCGGTCGTACAGGAAGGCGTGGCTGTCTATTACGGCGGCCGCTGGGGCAAGAAACCTTCGGCCCTTTTCGACCTGGGTATCTTTATTTATCGCGAGAAGTTCGTCGAAATCGATTCCATCCTTACTTTCAGGGGCTTCCGCAATAATTCCGGGGCCGATATCTCTTACCCCGTGGCGGCTGTTTTTACCTCCTACCTTATGGATAAACTGGGTCAGGACAATTACTTCAAGCTTTATCTGGCCCTGTCGGGGAAATACCGGGATCTGGCGGCTTTGACCCCGGTCAAGATACAAAATAAAATCGTCGAGTTCACCGGTCTGGTCGACTGGCAAACCTTGAAAACAGAGTTCGAAAATTACCTTGATGAAAAAATCGAGGCTGTCAAGGCGGCCGCGCCGGGTCGGCTCGATGACGGCAAAATCGTACTTTCCGTTGATAATTTTAAAATCAGTAGAAATAAGCAATGGCTGGCTTTCGAGTTCCCCGGTCAAGGGGGAGACACCCTGTTTCAGGGCAGTCTGTTTTTCGGACGCGATAAGCGGCTCGAGGGGGAAAACTCACCGCTGTTCGAAGAACAGTTCCAGGGCAGTCAGCCGTTCGACGGTTACCGGTATGCGGTGCGGTTTGACCGCAACGAGGCCGGCCTTTATGATTACGGCACCAACGAACTGGTCGCCAAGTTCATCTGGGGTATTACTCCCCTGGAAGGTTATTACGACGCTATCGCCAATTGCATCAACATAAAGTTCAGAACTGAAGCTCTCGGCGATAAATTGCCGGATTTCGAAGATTATAAATTCCTTCCCTTATAGAATTGAGCGGGTATGAACGGAACGACGGTTATAATAATTCTCCTGGCGGCTTGCCTGGTCGCGCTAACCTGGCTGCTCATTAATGGCTATCGGTCCCGCCGGCAGGGGATCGCGCCCGATTTTGAAACCGTCCTGAAACTTATCAAGTCGGAGCTGATTACCGGACAGGCGGAATCCATCCTGTCGCTGCGGGACTCCATTGACAACGCCAATCGGCTTTTGAACGAACGTCTGGCCGAGGGCAACCGGACTCTCGATGAACGCATGGCCTTCGTGGGGGAAATCGAGAACAAGCTGGGTCAGCTTGAAGTGCAGACCAAAAATATCGAGACCATCGGTAAAAATATTCAATCCCTGTCGCAGCTTCTCCGGCCGCCCAAAATTCGCGGCAGCATTGGCGAGGTTCTCCTTGACAACCTGCTGGCTCAGATTTTACCCCGGGCGCTTTACGCTACCCAGTACCGCTTCGCCGGTGGCCAGCGGGTTGACGCTGTTATAAAACTGGGCGATAAGCTCCTGCCGGTGGACGCCAAGTTTCCTCTGGAATCTTATGAAAAAATACTGGCCGCGCCCGAGGACAAAACCGCCCGGAAAGAGTTCACCCAGACCTTCCGCAAGCATATCGACGATATCTGCGGTAAGTACCTGAAACCGGATGAAAACACCACCGATTTTGCGATAATGTTCATTCCCTCCGAGGCCGTGTATTATCAGTTCGTTTCGCAAGACGAAACCAGCGGTTTCGATTACGCCCTGTCGAAAAAAGTTATTCCCAGCTCCCCCGGCCACCTGTACGGATTTCTGGCGTCGGTATCCTCGGTTTACGCGGCGCTTAATCTGAGCCGGGCCGGGCTGGCCGACGGCGGGCGGCTTCTGGCGACGGGGCTGAACGAACTGGCCGATATCCTGACAAACCTCAAGCGACTGCACGAAAGAATGGAGAGCTCCCTGAGGGCGCTGTCGTTGAGTTTCGATAAAGCTAAAAGTGAAACGGGCAACCTGGAATACAAACTGGAAAAACTGCGCCGTCCGGTCGCGGACGAGGAAAAAGTTGCCGGCGAATAAAAGGACTTATTTTTTACGGGGGTAAATTGGCTTACAAGGAATATGATTTAATCGTAATCGGCTCCGGGCCGGCGGGCGAGAAGGCCGCGATTGAAGCTTCGAAACTGCACAAAACCACAGCTATCATAGAACGGCATTCGGTCCAGGGCGGGGTGTGCATACATACCGGGACAATTCCCTCCAAAACCCTTCGCGAGACGGTCATGTTTATCTCCGGGCTGCGCCAGCGTTCGGTGTACGGTCTGATGGGCGGCGTCAAGGCTGACCTGACCGTTCGGGAGTTGATGTATCGCAAGGGACAGGTCATCCAGCAGGAGCTCGATGTCATCCAGCAGAATATGGCTCGCTACCGGATTGAGGTCGTGCAGGGTTTCGGACGCCTGGCGGATGGCCATACCGTCAAAGTCAAACAGAGCGACGGCAGTGAACTGAGCCTTAAGGGGAAAGTTATCATCATTTCCACCGGTACCCGCTCCTACCATCCCGACCATATCGAGTTCGACAATAAATTTATCTACGACGCCGAGACGATTCTGGATCTGGATATTATCCCGCGGACGCTGACTATCGTGGGCGGTGGTGTTATCGGCTGCGAGTACGCCTCGATTTTCTCCCACCTGGGTATCCGGGTGACTATTATCGACCACCGCAAAAAGTTACTGTCGTTTCTGGACCATGAAATTGCCGACGCCCTGACCTACCTGATGCGCAAATACGGGGTGACTTTGATTCTGGGGGACGCCGTGGAAGAGGTCCGGCTCAAGGACAACCAGGTTGCCACGGAAACCCGGAGCGGACGGAAAGTCATCGGTGACCGTATGCTTTACGCCGCCGGGCGCTGCGGTAACACCGAAAATCTCGGACTTAACAAACTGGGCATCGAGACCGATAACCGGGGCCTCATAAAAGTCGATGATATGTACCGCACGAAAGTTCCCAATATCTATGCTGTCGGTGATGTTATCGGGTTCCCCTCGCTGGCTTCGGTGTCTATGGACCAGGGCAGGATTGCCGCTATCCATGCTTTCAAAAAAGACGATATCTCCTGTCTGAATACTCTTCTGCCGTTCGGCATTTATACTATTCCGGAGGTTTCGATTGTCGGCGAGACCGAGGAATCGCTGGCCGCGGCCGGAATCGAGTATGAAATCGGTATCGCCCGCTATTTCGAGACGGCGCGCGGGCAGATTATGAACGACCATGACGGCCTGCTGAAAATCATCTTTGACCCCAAATCCAAGCGCATCCAGGGCGTCCATATTATCGGGGAGAGAGCCACCGAGCTTATCCATATCGGTCAGACGGTGATGACGCTCGGCGGGACGCTGGATTATTTCATCGATACAGTGTTCAATTACCCGACTCTGGGGGAGGCATACAAAGTAGCTGCTCTCGACGGTCTGACACGCCTGGAGTACCGGCGTTAAAGTTGTTTTTCTTTGATTACAGCCTGCAGGCTGTCCAGCTTCTGTTCTATCATCGGCTTCTCGACTTCCATCGGACCCAGCTCGATGAACTTCTGATAAAATCTCACGGTTGCTTTGAGGTCATCGCTTTTTTCCCTGATGAAGCCCTTGATAAGATAAGGAAAAGGCAGGTTGGGGTCATACTCCATGAGTTGGTCGGCCAGCGAATCGGCTGTTTTCATCCGGCCCAGGCGATAACTGATAATCATTAAATCGGTTTTAACTTCCGGATCATCGGGAAAAAAGCTGAGCATCCGGTCAACCGTTTCTTTGGCCCGGACGAGATTGCCGGAATCGCGGAAATACCGGTAAAGATTCGACAGGTATTCTTTTTTATTCGGCTCGAGCATAAGGCAGGTGTCAATCTGGGGTTTGGCCAGCTCCAAACGGCCGAGATTCATCTGAACGATGGCGATCATCTCACGGGGTTCGGTCCAGTAAGGATTGCGGGAAACAGCCTGATACAGTACCTTCAGAGCCTCGTCGTTGCGGCCGGCATGGATTAAGTCGCGGGTGCCTTTGAGATTCAAATATTCCAGGGATTTGACCGGCAGCTGCCATTCCCAGTAGTCGGCGCTGCGGAATTCCTTCCGATAGAAATGGGCATCGCGGATAGCGATAAGTCCCATCCGGTAGAAATTCTCGTGGCGCTCCATGTAATCATTCAGGTAATGCTTGGCCTGCTCGAGTTTAATATATGACGGCAAATAGGAAAAGGGCAGCATCAGTGCCGCCGCCGCCAGCACCGCCGTAAAGCGGCGCGATAGAGCAGCTTTATAATGCATCTTCACCAGTAGCAACACGAAGAGAAACGAATAAGCCGTCAGGTAGGCTGTGAAACGGGGGAAATCGAGCACGATGCTGTTGGTCGGATTGGCTATAAACACCAGAATCACTCCGGCGAAACCCATGAGCCAGAATGCCATGGCCGGGGGATTGTTCCTGAGCCAGCCTTTCTGAAGAAAAGCGGTGACCTTCATAACCGCTGCCAGAGGAACCGCCAGAAAGAGAAGCTGCAAAATATCCCCGAGATGACGGCCGGAAAAAAGGCCGTAATCGGAATAGGGCAGATGTCCTTTAAGAAAAAGCAGGTATTGTGAAAACCTGAGCGAATCACCCATCTTGTCATAAACGATAAATACAAGAAAGAACAAACTTATGAGAGCTATCGTCACCGGCAGGTAGATTTTGATCCCTTTTTTAAAGGGAGTCGAGAACGTCAGGTATAAAAGAGCCGGCAGCATATAAAGCGAGGTAATGTGCACGACCACGGCGAGAGCGGTAATCAACCAGAGTAGAAGCAGTTTCCCGAACGTGAAATCCCGGGAGAGCTTAACCGCCGCCCAGCCGAACCAGACAGAGGCGGCGACAATAACCGGCTCCGGGCCGATATAACCGAAATACAACAGGCTCTGGCCGCCAAAAAATAAAATCAAAAACAGGTAAAATCGGTCGGCGGTTTTGGGTGCGATTTCTTTGACCAGTTTGACGGCCCCTAATATTGATAAAGCGGTGGCAATATAAGCCAGCATTCGCCAGGCCATAACCGCTGCGATATTGGCCTGGGCGGTCGGGATACTGTCAAAAGGGAAAAGGTTGAAGAAATGGAACAGTAGCGAAACTGTGGCGATGGTCCCGAACTCGTACCAGGGGTACAGTATTTTTCCCGCCTGGCCGATTTGGGCAATGCGTACATTCCCGCCGCCGTACAGAAAAGAATCGAAATGCAAAATTACGGTCAGGATGAAAAGCGCCAGCAGACCGATTGTAATCGTCCGTCTGTTTTCGAAAAACCGCTCTATTTTCTCTGAGTATTTTAAGAAGAGGAAAGATATCGCCGCCAGCAGGACGAACCATAATATCGCGTACCATGTCGGCTGGAACGACCAGTGGTTGAATGACCAGTGGTTGTCGAAAAGGGTGCCGCCCAAAAACCGCCCAAGGATAAAAAGAGCAATGATAAAAAGCAGGAAATAAAAAGTGAAGTTATTCGGTTTGTTTTCCCCGGTCATCTCAAATATCCTGTCTTCCTTCGAGCGATTTCGACAGGGTGACCGAATCGGCGTACTCCAGGTCGGAGCCGACCGGCAACCCCCGGGCGATGCGGGTGACCCGAATACCCATCGGTTTGAGCAGGCGGGAGATGTAAGTGGCGGTGGCTTCCCCCTCGACATTGGGATTGGTGGCGATGATTATTTCCTTGACGTTGTCGTCCAGGCGCCCCAGCAGTTCCCTGATTTTCAAATCATCGGGCCCGATACCATCGAGCGGCGAGAGCCGCCCGCCTAAAACATGGTAGAGAACGTTGAACCCCTCAACTTTATCGAACGCGGCGGCGTCGGAGGCATCCTCGACAATGCAGATAGTGTTCCGGTCCCGCTTGGGGTCGGTACAAATCCGGCAGGGGTCTTCCTCGGAGATATTGAAACACACCGAGCAAAAACCCACTTTCTCCTTGACCTCGCGGATGGTCTCGGCCAACTCGAAAGCTTCCTCGCGGGTCGATTTGAGAATATGAAACGCCAGCCGGGCGGCTGTTTTGCGGCCGATACCGGGCAGCCGGGCCAGCTGATTGATAAGTCTTTCCACCGAACCGGCAGAATTGAACATAAACTATCCTTCGAATAAATCAGCTTAGAAAGGTAAATTCAATCCCGGAATTTTAAGCCCTCCGGTCAGGCCGGAAATCTGTTCAGACTGCAGCTCCTGAGCTTTCTCCCGCGCCTGGTTGACCGCGGCCACGATCAAATCCTGGAGCATCTCGATATCGTCCTTGTCCACGACTTCGGGGTCGATGGTTATCGATATGATATCGCTCTTGCCGTTGGCCACTACTTTCACCATGCCGCCGCCGGCGGAGGCTTCGACCGTCTGTTTCTCCAGTTCAGCCTGCATTTCTTCCATCTTGGCCTGCATCTTCTGGACCTGTTTCATCATATCGCCTAAGCCGCCTTTACTCATATAAGACTCCTTAAAATAATTATTTCGCTTTTTTTACACCGATAATCTCACCATCGACTTTATCCAGTAATTTCCTCAAACGCGGCGAGTTCTCAATCAGTTTTTTTTTATCGATATGGTTATAATTTTTTTTACTCTCGTCCTGCTCCAGTTTCGGATTTTCTTTTTTCGGGTCGAGTGTAAAATTTATACTTAAATTGGCTTTATAATGTTCTTTTAAAATTTTCAATATCAAGTTTAAATTGTCCGGCTTTCTGACCAGTTGCAGCGAGGCCTCACCCGAGGCGAAAAATACCAGATTGACTTCGTTATCCCGGACCGATTTCAACTCCGCCATGCCCAGTTGCGAGGCGAGCATGGGGCTCTGCCGCCGCAGTTTGGCAATGAAGTTATCCCAGTCTTTCTCGAACTGAGGCTGGTTGACCGAGCGGGTGTAAAGCGGTTCGGGTTCCGCCGGGGCGGTTTCTTTTTCAGACGGGGTTGGTGCCGTATTCTTATCAACATTGTTAAAAAAACTCGGCGGACCGGATGTTTTGGACTCCTCCGAGGGAGCGGGTTGAGCCGTTGGATAGACACCCTGCTGCAGCAGCTTTAAAATCTCGGCCAGCTTGACGGTGGATTCCATCTCGGCCATTTTAACGCCGGCGATTTCCAGCACCAGCCGTTCGTCGAGGCCGCTTTTTAAATCGCCGATGATATCGGCGGTGATTTTCATCAGACGCAGAAGGTCCCCGGCCTTGAAAAAGTCCTCCTGGGTTCGGTATTCCTCGATTTCCGCCGCGCCCAGGTTCAACAGGTCCGAGGTATCCGAGCCGGAGCTTAAAATGAGCAGTATCCGGAAATGTTCCAGCAGTTCCTCGACAAAGTCGCCGATATCGATACCGCTGTCGAACAGGCTCTTGGTCATTTTCAGCACTTTCTGGCGGTCGGAGCCGGCGACCGCGGCTACGTAATCGAATAAAAATTGCCGGTCCACCAGCCCGAGAGCGTTGACGACCTCGACCACGGTGATTTTGTCATCGGCGAAAGCGGTAATCTGGTCCAGCAGCGACAGCGAGTCGCGTACCGAACCGTCGGCTTTGCGGGCCAGTAAAATCAAAGCGGCGTCATCAACCGTCAGCCCTTCATTTTCGGCGATGTGCCTTAGATGACCGGCCAGGTCATCGACCGACACCCGCCGGAAATCAAACCGCTGGGTGCGCGATAATATGGTGTCGGGCACTTTCAGCGGCTCGGTGGTGGCGAAAATAAAAATAACATGGGAAGGCGGTTCCTCGAGCGTTTTCAAAAGAGCGTCAAAAGCCGAGCCGGACAGCCGGTGAACCTCGTCGATGATATAAATCCGCTTCTTGCCCCCGGTTGGCATATAGCGGACGTTTTCCCGAAGGGTCCGGATATCGTCCACCCCGGTGTTGGAGGCAGCGTCGATTTCAAGGACATCGAGCGAGGTTCCGGCGGTTATCTCCAGACAGGCCGGGCAAACGTTGCAGGGCGTTTCGGTGGGGCCGTTGACACAGTTTAGAGCCTTGGCGAAAAGTCGCGCCACGGTCGTTTTGCCGGTGCCCCGGGGGCCGCAGAACAGATAACCCGAACCGGTCCGGTTGTTCCTGATGGCGTTGCGCAGGGTTCTGGTGACATGTTCCTGCGCCACAACATCTTCGAATAGCTGCGGACGGTATTTCCGGGCAAAAACCAGGTAACTCATAAACGCCAATATAAGCAATCGACCGACGATTGTGAATCATATTTTCCGACTTTTTGTTTTTTTATTATCACACTTACGCTTCGCCTGCGTCAATATTATAGAGGTTTTTTTATGCGTTATTTTTCGACATCCGGCTTATATTTAAACTGCGCTCGGTTTTATTGAAAGAACGGGAGTTAATGAACAATCGATTTAAATGGATAATCGTTATTATCCTGTTTTTACCCCTGGCTGCCAACGCCTCGGGCAACCTGGTCAAAAAGAAATTTCAATGGCACCAGACCCATTTCGGCATGAAGCTGGGTATAAACAATCTGGGTTCAGCCCGGGTGAACGGGGAGAAATACGAGACCCGGGTGGGGATTTCCGGCGGCTTCTATTTTGATTTTGTCGTCAGCGACTATCTCTTCTGGGGGGTCATGATTGATTTCCAGGATATCCAGTTTTTCGAGGAACGGGAGGCGATGGTCAACCTGAGCCTGGGTTTGAAACCGGTTTATTATCGGAAAAGGGCAAAAATTGCCTATAAGCCCGGGATAGCCATAGGCCTGGCTGACCTGGGGCATATCGGCGATTTGAAACGGACGCAGTATCTGACTTTGAAAGGCTCGTTCGAGATGGTCTTTTTTACCGAGAGCAAATATATTTTTTTCGGGGAGGCGGCAATCTGGGGGGCGCCGAAGTGCTTTAACGAAGAATACGACATCACTTTGGGCCCGTTCCTGCAGGTCCGGGTGGGGATCATGTTTTTGAATTAAGAGCCTGTCTTAAAAATCAGTTGCCTTCGGGAAATTATTTATTATCCTATAAACCTGTAGCTTGATTTTAGTAGGTCAAAAGCCATGTGCTTTTGACGGTTTTAATTTTTGTAGGTTTTAATTTTTGTAGGTCGAAACCTTTATGGTTTCGACAAGTTAAATATTTGTAGGTCGAAATCTCGTAGAGTTTCGACAGTTGTTAAAACATCGAAACCGCAAGGGTTTCGACCTACAGGTAAATTAAAGTTTGGGGCAGTAGCTCAGTTGGGAGAGCGCCACGTTCGCAACGTGGAGGTCGTCGGTTCGATCCCGATCTGCTCCATTATAAATTTAGGTACAAACCGTCAAGGTTTGAGTGCTAGACGGGGAGCTAGCGGTGCCCTGTAACCCGGAATCCGCTATACCGGGGTCGAATTCCCACCCGAGGGTGCGGTAGCCGTCCGGTGGCGACGGATAAGCGGTGTTGAGGGTTGGGTCCCGTACAACATCAGCCTCCGAATCCCGTCAGGACCGGAAGGTAGCAGCGGTAAGGAGTTCCTGATGTGTGTTGCGGGTCAGCCCGGCCTGAGCCGGCTGTCCGGAGCGCCGGTTGAGCGCGGCTCGGAGGTGGGTGCACAAAATGAAAGCCCCTTTTTACAAAGGGGCTTTTTATTGGGCAGATGAGGACATCTGCCTTTCACAAAAATTTTGTAATCGATTATCTAAATTTCTCTCGAATAATAATGAAGAGCAGGATTATATAAAAAACCTTGCAGATAATATTTACGATATTAGATGTACTATAGCACACGGGAAAAAAGAATCACCTACTATTTTCGATAATATAAGTCGTTGGCCAGGTAAACGAAATCTTAGTTATTCTCAAATGAGAGAATATGTCAGAAGATTGATTTTGATTCAACTGTTTGCGTTGAAGATTTTATCTGATGATAAAAATAGATTTTCTAAATTTATAATAAATGAGAATAATAATATTCCGAATACCCATTTAGAATTTATTAAATTAGCTCATTATAATATAGATAATAATGCGTTTTGGGATTTATTCTATGAAGAAATTGATATTTATATATCTAAAATAGATGATGACTTGCCAAGCCTTTTTTATCGGATAAGTAAATTAGATTGGGGTTCCGGATTGAGCGCAGCGAAATGAGAAACCCGACATCAGGCTTTTTAAGATGAAATGAGCTTGTCGGGTTTTTCGTCCGCTGTTGCGGACTCAGAACCCAATCTATGAAACTGCGACTGTCGAAACCGCAAGGGTATCGACCTGCAAACTATTTATTAATCTACCGTATCAATATCATGTCGTAAAGCTCGGTGATGCGCTCTTCTTTGGTGCCGTCGTCCAGCCAGAAGCGGCTTTTTATCAGGCCGTAACCGGGGGCATAATAATTCAGGGTCGAATCTTCGCTGCCGGAGGCATGGCTTATGTACTTGTAACAGGAGAAAGTCCCTGCCGGCACGGTTAGTATCACCCCTTTGGCGGTCAGCTTGTATTCATACGCCCCGCCGGGGGTAGTCCAGGTATCGAAAATTTCAGCCGGGTACTTGATAATCAAATAAGGCGGCGGGCCGTAAGCCCACAGGCCATCGTCCCGGTGAGCGATCAGCGAGCTTACTTTATAGGGGTACTCATCCGTCGTGATGTACCAGTGGATGTCGTTAATAACAGTGTCATTGTAAATAGTCAAATCCAACAAAGTGGTGTCCCTCTGGACACCCAGGCTGTCCTGAACAAAGCTGCGATAGGACCACTGGTTGCCGACTGCGAGGGGCATGATTACTTTGATGCTGGTATCGTCATCATCATCATCGCTGCAGCCAAACGGAATTATCAAAAGCCCCGCCAGTAATAACGCAATTATTTTTCTCATTATATTTCCCTGCCTATAAAATTGAATTTACTGTTATTCCTGATATTGATAAATCAAAAAGTCGGGATTTGTCAACGATAATGTGGATGGTCGCTAAAAATCCCCCGGAAACTTTTCCCGTTGTTTTCTGTTGTATTCTTCCTGACAAATAGTATCTTGTGTTCCACTTTAGGTTTAGGCGGTCTGATGTTGAACAGGAATTCACTTTTTTTACTTATATCGATTCTCTTCTGGGGTTTTTCGTTTGTGGCTATAAAAGTCGCTCTGTACGAGGTCAGCCCGGTGGAGATGATCGCGGTGCGCTTTCTGCTGGCGTCGGTGACGCTTTTTATAATCATCAAAGCCAAGGGCCTGCCGTTTAAAACCCCCCACAAACGCTTCAAGCTGCTCCTGGCTGCGTTTATTGTCTTCCTGCATTTCTGGATAATGGCGGTGGGGATGAAAGAAACCGCCGCCTCCAGTGCCGCCTGGATTTTGGCCGCGGCGCCGATTTTTGTGGCGCTTCTGGCCAATTACTATTTAAAGGAAACCCTGCGCTTTTCCCAGTGGGGCGGGCTGATGCTGGCTTTTGCGGGCGTATTTATCCTGACCTACAACGGCGACCCGGCTAATCTCGGCTGGCTCGACTCCCGCGGGGATTTGCTGCTCCTGGCTTCCTGTGGCACCTGGGCGTTGTACACTGTCGGCACTCGCGACATCACCCGCGAGGTTCACCCGTTGGTCGCGACTTTCTGGATGGTCACTATCGCCGGGCTGGTATTCGTACCCTATACTCTTTTTACCACCGGCTTTGAAAAATTCCTGACCCTACAGGGTAAAACCTACCTGAGCCTGGTTTTCCTGGGCGTGTTCTGCCTGGCTATTGCTTTCTGGCTGTGGTCGGAAGGTCTGAAACGGAGCAAAGCCGCCGAGGTAAGCGTTTTTCTGTATGTCGAGCCGCTGGTGGCCATGTTCGCCGGCTGGTGGTTGCTCAGTGAAAGGATTACCGTCTGGCTGTTGCTCGGGGCGGTGTTAATCAGTCTCGGCGTTTATCTCTCGGAAAAATTCAGTAAAATCAAACCCATCGGACAGACCTCATGACGGCTGCGCGGGTTTTTCTGCTGTTGTGCGTCGTCTTCTGGGGATGGACTTTCGTAGCCACCAAAATTGTTCTCGAGTATTTAAACATTTTCGAGATTTTCGGCCTGCGGTTGCTTCTGGCGCTGCCGGTATTGTTTATAATCATCCGGGTTAAAAAACTTCGTTTCGATTTCACACGGAAAGAGAAAAACCAGCTCATAATCGGCGGCCTGATTATGACCGCTCACCTGTTTTTGCAGATACTCGGACTGAAATACACTTCCGCCACCAACACCGGCTGGATTGTGGGAGTAACGCCGCTGGTGATGGCCCTCATGTCGTACCTGATTCTCAGGGAAAAACTCGGGTGGCGAGGGGTTTTCGGTATTACGATTTCCACGACGGGGATTGTGTTTCTGATGTCAAGGGGCAATCTGCTCAATCTCGACTGGCTGACCAGTGTGGGGGACTGGCTGGTTCTGGCGACCTCGCACACCTGGGCTCTTTATACAATTGCCGTGCGCGATGTTGTGCGCCGGAAGGACCCGCTGGTGGTAACTTTCGCGGTGCTGTTGCCGTCAGCAGTTGTAATGTTCGGTTATATGTGCTGCGGTTCGAGCTGGTCGAAACTATTCCTGCTGCCATTGGAGCCGATGTTAGCCCTGATATTCCTGGGCGTGCTGGGGCTGGCGGTAGGACACTGGTTCTGGCAGGAGGGCGTGAAACGCATAGGCGCGGCCAGGGCCGGGATTTTTCTGTACCTGATGCCGGTCGCTACCACCGCTCTGGCGGTGCCGTATTTACACGAATCCTTCGGTCTGTTCACCGCCCTGGGCGGGCTTTTAGTTCTGACCGGGGTGTGGTACTCGGAACGTAAACCGGCGAAGTCCAGGTCAGTCAGATAAAGAAGCAGCGTAACCCACCTGTTGGACGGTATCAATCAATTCTTTAGAAGTCGGAGCGGCGCCGGAAAAGGTTATTGTTGCGGTTTTGGTCGGGAGGTCCACCTCCACCGCGCTGACCCGGGGAACAGTTAACAGGGCTTGCTTGACCGCAGCGGCACAACCGCCGCAGGTCATACCGGTAATACTCAGTTTAATCTTGTTATTATCCATAGCTAAGACTCCTTTTCCTATGATTAAAATGAAAATAAGGCGGCAAAGTTCCCCCCAAAAAACGGTTAAGTTGTGGTGATTACCAAAAAGTACACCCTGTTATGGATAAAAAATACCGGGCTCGAAAATGGTTTGTATATACGGCTCTTTCCTACCTGGGAACGCCGTATGTCTGGGGAGGCGACGACCCGTCCGGGTTTGACTGCAGCGGTTTTGTTGTCGAATGTCTGAAATCGGGCGGCTACCTGGACGAAAACGATGATTACACGGCCGATAGCCTCATGCATAAATTCAGTTCTTGTGTAGTTGATAAGCCGTGTGAAGGCGCTCTGCTTTTTACTCTTAATAAGACCGGCCGTGCTTCTCACGTGGTGATCTGCCTCGACGAATTATTTCAGATTGGCGCCAGCGGCGGTAACAACCGGACGGCGGATACCAATCAAGCCTGGAGGGACAACGCCTATGTGAAAATAAGACCGGTTCGGTTCAATAAAGATAGTCACCGGGTGTTATATTTATTCTGAGCTCTGAATTTTATAATAAAAAAAAGCCGTTTTGTACAGGATTACAAAACGGCCTTATTTTTAGGGGGTTGTCAGTTATTTACGGACAATCGGGCAAAGGAGCGTGACTAATATAGAGGTAATCAATTAATCTCACAATATCGGAAATATTGGGTTTGGGTTTGCCGTCAGCGTTAACATCAGCTTCTTCGTCGCAGCATAATTCAAATTGCCCTGGTTCCACATAAAGATACCTGATTAAATAAGTGATATCCACGATATCCACTATCTGGTTCCCGTCACAATCGGCATTACCGGTAACCCCGATACAGCAGCCGTCGCAGGCATCCCCGATGCTGTCGTTATCCTTGTCGGCCTGGTCGGGATTTTGCTCAAACTGGCAGTTGTCATCGCAGTTCTCGAATTCTCCACCCGTGCAGTAATTGTCGCCGATGGTGCCGCTCAGGTCGCCATCGTCAAGGATGTCGTCATTGTCGTCATCCGGGTCGCAGACGTCACCCATCGAATCGCCGTCGAAATTAACCTGGTCGGGATTGTAGTCGTCGGGACAATTATCGCAGCCGTCGGGATGGCTGTCGGCATCGGTATCGACGTTGTCGTCATAACCGGGGCAGATATCGCACGCATCGCCCACCCCGTCACCGTCGCCGTCGGTCTGACTCTGATTGGTGACGGTCGGGCAGTTGTCGCAGGCGTTACCGTAGGTATCGCTGTCGGAATTGAGCTGGTCCTCATTGTCCTCGTTGGGGCAGTTATCACAGGCGTTGCCATAGCTATCGGCGTCGGAATTAAGCTGGTCCTCATTGGTGGTGGAGGGGCAATTGTCACAGGCGTTGCCGTAGCTGTCGCCGTCCGAGTTCTGCTGGTTGGTGTTCGGTACGTCGAGGCAGTTGTCACAAACGTTACCCACTCCGTCGCCGTCGACATCTTCCTGACCGGGATTAGTGACATAATCGCAGTTATCGCAGGCGTCGCCGAACTCATCCCCGTCATTGTTAACCTGGGTGGGGTTGTAATTGGCCGGGCAGTTATCGCAATCGTCGGGGATGTTGTCGTTGTCGGCGTCAAGGTTGTCGTCGTAGCCGGGACACAAATCGCAGGCGTCACCTACCCCGTCGCCGTCCGAATCGGTCTGGTCGTTGTTGGCGTCGTACGGGCAGTTATCGCAAGCGTTACCGTAATTGTCCCCGTCCGAGTTCTGCTGGTTGGTGTTGGGTATGGTCAGACAGTTATCGCAGACATCGCCCACCCCATCGCCGTCGCCGTCCTCCTGGCCGGGATTGGTGACATAATCGCAGTTATCGCAGGCATCGCCGAACTCATCTCCATCGTTGTTGGCCTGGGTGGGGTTGTAATTGGCCGGACAGTTATCGCAATCGTCGGGAATGTTGTCGTTGTCGGCGTCAAGGTTGTCGTCGTAACCGGGACACAAATCGCAAGCATCGCCCACCCCGTCGCCGTCCGAATCGGCCTGGTCGTTGTTGGAGTCGTCCGGACAGTTATCGCAAACGTTACCATAATTGTCCCCGTCGTTGTTGGCCTGATTCTCGTTGGTGACGGCCGGGCAGTTATCACAGGCATCGCCGTAACTATCACCGTCGGAATTGACCTGTTCCTCGTTGGGCGTTCCGGGGCAGTTATCGCAGAGGTTGCCCACCCCGTCGCCATCTCCGTCTTCCTGACCGGGATTATAGTTATGCGGGCAATTGTCCTCGTAATCCGGGAGACCGTCATTGTCGCTGTCCATGTAATTATAAACATCGACTGCGCCGGTCCAGTAGGGATAGTAATCGTCCCGGGTGGAGCTGACGAATTTATACTTGGTCCCGGAACTATACGCGAAGGTGTCGATGTGAATGACATCCGATGTATTCCAGTCAGCTGTAACGGTGGCGTTATAAGTCGCCCAGAGTTGTCTGGTCGGGTTAGGCCAAACACCAGGCGTGAACAGGCGTAACCCCACAAAGCAGAACACCTGATTAGCGTTGGCCCAGTCGATGTCATTGTTGTCAAAAAAGACAGGGGCTATAAAACCGCTGACCCCGGGGCCGGCGACAGCGCCGGTCATCTGCATCTTGGGGTTGTCCCAGCCGAAACCCATCGAAGCACCGTTCAGGGTGTCGTCATCGTCAAAAACCCACAACTCCAGCTGGACGTTGAGTTGTCCCAGGGCGGAATCGGGCATCACGGTAATAACCATGTCCACGGTGTCTTTAGCGCCGCCCTCATCGGCCAGAACCGGTGTCCAGGCCAACGTGAAAAAACATATGAGGGCGAGGAAAGCTTTAAATTTCATAAAACCACCTCCATGTTTTACGCGTTTAATTTTATATATTTGAATAAACGGTTGCTTCCAGAGTTCGAATAGTTGACCGCCATTGCTGACGAACTAAAGAAAACGTACTTGCTTCTACTTTAGATTGATTTTCGATAACGAGTAATGAATGTTACTGTAAATAGAAACGTAAAAAGAAAAAAATGTTATTTTTTTACCACCTCCTCCCGAAAAAATTTGAAATATTCCCCTCTCAACTAAGATAATAAGCTCTATAATAGTATATGAAATAAGGTTTGTTATGTCAAGTATTTTGTTTTCGAATAAAGAAAAAAGCAGATCGCATGCTGATTTTCGGCCTACTTTTCTGGGCAAACCGGCAGAGCGTTATGCGATAAATAGAGATAATCGATAAGCCGGGTAATATCGGAGATATCCGGCGCCTCCTCGGTCGAACAATCGACGTTACCGGTAAAGCCGCTACAGCAGGAGGTCGTGCCCGTCAGGCAAAAGGCGAAATCCCAGGGCATATAGTTGGTGCCGCCGCCGTACTGGATGCTTATGCTGTCCAGGCTCGTACGGGACGAAAGCCACATGAACCAGCAGGAAGGATTGCCCTTACCCTGGATCGACAGCCAGCCTTCCGTTAATGATACGGTCGGAAACGAGGCCGTGTACTCCATCAGTTCAAAAGTGTTATCATAATAATAAACGCCGGTGGCGACCGCGTCGAGTATAACGGTACGTGAAGCGACCTGGCGGCCGGGCCTCGAAAGGCTGTCGATATAAAAAATAATCTCAAAAGTCATCGGGTCTTCCGAACAGGGGAACCAGCCGTAATCGGAATAAGCATGCATGCCCCAGAAATGGATTCCGTCTATTTGGGCGACCCCGGTGAAATTATCGCAAATCAGCTTGGCTTCATCGGGACCGTTGTCGGAAGTTTGGTCGGCGGATATATCTTCGGGATAATGCGGCGGCTGACCGAATATCGTACCTCCGGGACAATCATATTCAGCGAAAATGGAGCCGACTAAAAGGAATATCAGAAAACGTAAATAATGATTGAACCGGGAGTGCGGTTTGCATTCATAATCCCTCCGTTAGGTGTTTATTTTATATGTAGACTAACGATGTCCAGGGTTCAAATGAATCGTACACCGCTGAAATCTGTTATAATATAATAACTTATGCGATTTAGCCAAGGAAATACTGGCGCTGCCGGGGCTTAGAAAAGGAAACAGGCCGTCACGGAGGGCGTGGACGGCCTGTTTTGTAGAAGCACAGGAGGGGTGATTTTTACAAGGGACATTCCGGCAGGGAAGAATGACTCAGATATAAATGGTCAATCAACTTCGTAATGTCGGAAATATCCGGCTCCCCGCCGCTGATATCGACGTCCGCTTCTTCCGGACAGCACAGCGGTTCATGAGTGCCGTAAAGATAATCAATTAAACAGGTAATGTCGGAGATGTCGGGGGTCTCGTTTTCCGAACAATCGGTATTCCCGGTTAAGCCGGAACAACAGGAAATTTCGATATAAGTAACGGAACCCTCGGATAGAACCGGCGCGTAATCGGCCAGTTCGCCGATGAAGTGCGGCAGCAGCAAGTTGTAACCGTCAAGAAGAAGCGGATTGCTTGCCTCGTTTTCGCCGCTTTTGATTTTAAAAATAAGTATTATAATCGGTCCGCTTCCAGGCTCGAGCCGGTGGGTACGACCGTAATAATTGATATCAAGAGCGAACCGTTTTTGGTTGGCATCGATATTACGATACTCAATTTTGGCCGTGCTGTCCGTTCGGCAACCGGCAGTGGTGTAGCCGACATATTCCAGGTCGAGAGGCCCGGCGTATTCAACGGGGACAATCAGACTGTACAGGGGAATATTATTAACCGCCGCGACCGGCACCTCGATCAGAGAATCTATTTCGCCGGCGTAATCACCGACGATTAAAGAATCGGCCAGAACAATAATATGGTTCTCTCTCGTTATAGTGTGGGTATCAATCGGGTTGGCTGCCCTGAATGAAACGTCATAGCGCCCGGCGGTCGTATAAACATGGCCGGGTGTTTTAGTAAAGGCGCTGTCGCCGTCACCGAACGCCCACCACCAACTTTCACACCGATAGTTGTCCCAGCCGGTGAAATTGACTTCGAGGGGGGGCCAGCCGACGGTTGTATCGGCAAAGAAAGAATATCCGGTATAATTGACAAAGCAAGCCGATAACCCGACCTCGCAGCAACCGTACTCAATATACATATAGCCGTCCTCGCCCCAGTCAATGTTCCAGGAGTTTTTCAGAATCCAGACGCCCTCCTCGCCCAGGGTATCGTCCCAACCGACCAGAACGACAATATGATTGGGGATTTTGTTCTCACAGGCATTAAACACCCCCCCGGTATAGGCGGCGAAGGGTCTGTTGACATATACCCCGACCGCCACCGGTCCATAATCGTAAATAGCCTGTTTGATGGCTTCGACATCCGGAATGTAAAATGTATCCAGCCCTGAGCCGCCTACATAACCCCAGGATTCGAGAAGGTAACGGTGGGGAAAAGGACAGTCGCAGAAGAAATCAGCGGCGGTATAGGGGAAATATAATTCGAGAACGGCACCCACACCGCCACAATGGTCCGGTTTCCATTGAAAATAATCGAAAGAAAACCAGCCGCCCCGGATGCAATCGTAATCGTCGGTGTTACAACTGACCAGGTACTGTTCGGAAAGGTCCACCGTCTGGGTGTCGTGAATTTTGATAGCGCTTTCGAAGGCACCGACGGTTCCGAAAGCCCAGCAACTGCCGCAGGTCCCCTGGTCCTTGACCGGCGTACAGCCGTCCAGAGCCCGCCAATCGAAGGCTTCGGGAAGTTCCGAGACTGCCGTGCGGGCAGTGAAGACGACCCGGGGAGAATGAAATTCCGGCATGATAAGAGCTTGGGATTTCGGAAGAGGTCGCCGGGTAGCCGGAGTTTCACCCACACTGAAGGTCCAACCTTCGCGGCAACCCCGTTCACGGAGTTCGTCGATATCGTCTACGGATAACTGGGCGAAAGCCGCCGAAGTTGTCAGGAACTGATAAAAGAAAATACCGCAGAAAGCTGCGCTGAATATGAGTTTCGCACTGAGAGACATTTCCTCTTCCCTTATTTGAACCATATTTAATTTGAGTGTGAGGATACTTCTATATAAATAGTTCCGTGAAACGTAATATCTTACATTTTAATAATTATTTTTTATGATAATTAATACAGCGTGATTAATGATAAATAATTAAGCCACCTTTGCCGTCGGCAAAGATGGCCTGGTAACATAAGCGCTCTAAGGTAATATAAGCAAGTATTACCCAAGGCGAAGAGGCCATGGTATATGGCCATTTTTAAGGCGAACAAGGCCGAAACTCGATACCGATTAATGTACGATTTTATCCTCGACCTTGTTCCTGTCCATGATTAAGGTTGTTCAGCCTTAAAATCCTTACATAAAATCTCAAGAGAATTTAATTATTGACGTCCTTATCGCTGAATTGTTCAAAACAATTTACTGTTATACATACGTTTCTTATGACTCAATATCTTTGTTCAGGGACACCCCGCCAGAGGCTGATGTGAAAGATACAAAAAGTCGATCAGCCGGGTGATATCCGAGATGTCAGGTTGTCCGCCGCTGACATCCGCATCGGCTTCTTCCGGACAGCACAGGGGATTGTGACTGAGATAAAGATAATCAATCAGGCGCGTGATATCGGAAATATCCGGGTTCTCGATATCCGAGCAATCAACATTACCGGTAAAACCCTCACAACAATCGGGATTTTCGGTCCAGCCGGCGATTCGGGCCATCATCCACCAGAATGCCCGGCCTTTCAGGTAACAGTTAAAGCAGTGAGAATGGGCGCAACTATTGCTGCAGCAGCCGGGATATGTACTGCACCAGTCATAACACCAGTTGCAGGCATCGGTTTCGTCGGGGTAGTACGTACCGGCGGGGTCATAACTTTCGATGTCAGCGAAGTCGAAAAGAATTTTGCCGTTGGTCTGGCAATAAACCCGGATCTGATTATTGTTTCGGTACAGGTCGCCGTCGATGCCGGAACCGTCCAGATGACCGGTCATATAGATAAAAGTGACGTCGGGATAATCCGCCTCGAGACCGTTCAGAGCGTTCAGGTATATATTAATGCCCTCTTCGGTATTGTCCGAGCAGCCCCCGCACCATGACCACATTACCATATTAATATCGCTGCCGGACTGGTCGAGGACCTGGCGGGTTATCGGCACCCAGCTGGTGTCGCCCAAATGGCCGAGGTCGCTGCCGTACTCGCTCAAAGACAGCGTGCCCGTTCCGTTGTTGAAGTCGTAAAGGCTGGTGCTGTCCCTCAGGATGACCATGCCGGTGACAATCTGGCTGCCGTGCGAGGTATGGCCGTAAAATATCTTGTAGGTGTTTTTCACCTGTTCTATATAAGGATGAGGGATGAGCGGGAATTCGGCCGCTGCCTGATGACCGGCGATGATGGGTTGCGCATTTACGCTGCCGATGGCAACAAACAGAACAGCCAGGAAAATTATTAGGAACAGACAATCGTTTTTTTTCATGGTTACTCCGCGGATTATATACAAGTCTAAAATCGGATTTCTAATTCGAAATCAATATAGAACGAAGATTTAAACTTGTCAACCAATACCGTAACCGCCCCGTTTTTAAAACGGGGCGGAAGGTTCGTTCTGAAAGACCCTTAAAGCTTAATAGCACCCCGGAAGCGGGGCATGGCTCAGATATAAAAAGTCAATCAGCCGGGTTATATCGGAAATGTCTGGTTCGCCGCCGGAACCGTTGACATCGGCCTCCTCCGGACAGCACAGAGCGGTATGGCTCAGGTAAAGATAGTCTATAAGCCGGGTGATGTCGGAGATGTCCGGGACCTCGACCAGCGAACAGTTGACGTTGCCCCTGTCGCCGGCGCAGCAGACGGTATCCTCAAAAAGACACATGGCCATGTCAAATGACTGGTCGGTGAGTGTCGAGCCATTCCATTGATAACAGTGATTGTCCGTGACGTCCCGGGAAGACGCCCATAAAAACCAGCAATCGGTCGCACCCCCGGTGCCCTGAATGGATACCCAGCCGTCGGTGAGAACTACCGGCGGGAAATAAGCGACGTATTCATACATTTCGTAGTCGCCGCCGATATATAACAGGCCGGTGGGGCTGCCCATGATGGTTTTGGTCATCGACGCCGCGACGGAGCCGGGTGTCCCACTGTTGTCATAATAAAATTTTATGTAAAAAGTCACCGGGTTCTCCGCACATGGATACCATCCCGCGGAATATTGACCCGTTATCCCCCAGAAATGAAGGCTGGCAACCTGGCTGACACCCGAGAAATTATCATACACACAATAGTTTTCAGGCGAGCCGTCATCGGAAGAGCGGAAATTTGAAGATGAGGGTAATATCGGAGCCTGCCCGAAATCCGTAACCCATTCCGGGCAACCTTCGCTTAACAGGCAGAATGCCTGGTCATAATAACGGATGTTAGGAGTCAGGCCGTCATAATGCCAGCACTGACCGTCGCCGCCGGTACCGCTAACCCAGCCAAACCAGCAGTCCTCGGCACCGCCTGTGCCGTATATGCAAAGCCAGCCGTTGTCCAGTTCTACCGGCTCCTCGAACCTGACTTCGTAACTGTAAAGTTCAAAGCCGGAATAAAACTGACCGGTCGGGGTACCCTCGACAATAGCATAGCGATTCGCCACCACCGCGTCCGGATAACCGGCGTTGTCATCCTTAAAAACGAATCCGAAATAGACCGGGTTTTCAGAGCAGGGACTCCAGGGACCGCCGCTTACGGTTGCTGTGGCGCCCCAGAAGTGAAGACCGGTTATGACACCGGCCCCCGAAAAATCATCATAGATAAGGTACGATGCGAACTTGTCCGAAATACCGATACTCCAGCTGTCGCCGGGGCCGTGAGCCGGTTGACCGTAAACGGTGGCATTATACGGGCAGGAAAAACCAGCCTGCTCCCCGAGACTCGTTTTTTCAACCTGTTTGAAAGCGTCCGGAGTTATTTCATTAGGGGACACCGAAGTCGGGGATATTTCATCGGCCTGAGTCAGAATCAGAAAGATACCCAGGATAAAAGCTGTAGTGAGGAGTACAGTCTTTTTCATGGAAAGACCTCCTTGGGATATATGATTAAATTTTTCAATTAGCGAAATTCGATGCTTGTATCATCGAGGCTGACCATACAGGAAATGCAAATCTGACTCAATATATCTATATTGTCATAAATTGTCAAGGATTCAATCCATGTTTCTGAAATTGATGGAACGTGTAATATAGAAATAAAAGGATGGTTATTCCATAGCGCGGATGGCGCGGATGACTTCGCCGGGGGAATTTATAGACATTAATTCCTTGCGAAACGATTCAAAACGGAGCATTTCCGCCAGGGTTTTGAACACTTTCAGATAAAGTGAATCATCATAAGGCGGCGCCGCCATGACGAAGAAAAGATGAGTGGGTTTGCTGTCGAGCGACTCGAAGTCATAACCGGTTGAGGAACGGGCGAAAGCAATCATGAATTCTTTTGCCTGCAGGGAACGGATGTGGGGGATAGCGATACCGTCGCCGATGGCCGTGGTGGCTTTTTTTTCGCGGTTGACAAAATCAAGCAGGAATTTGGTGCGGTTGCCGACCCGGCCGTTCTTCTCCAGCAGGTCTATCAACTCGGACAGAATCTTTTCCTTGGCGTCCAACCGCCACTTCTCGAACGATGCACCCTCCTCGAGCGGCTCGATGACGGTGTCCATTTCGAGCTTGATGTGTTCTTCATTTAAAAATCGCGAAATTCTCATAATATTAATCTTTATCGGCGTAATTTCCTTAAAAATTGAGCCATTATAGGTTAAAATAGCCTCATTTGTCAAGGGGTTACGTGCGCCCGAAGGGTTAACGAACGCTTATGGACGGTCACATACTAACCGTGCGACCGGTTGTCTTTACTTTAACAACATTAAATCGCCGCCGGTTCCGAAGGCACGGCTCTCAGGTTGTTAGAATTCCAATTTTAAATAAAATTTTCGTTTTTTCCAAGGATAAAAAATCCTGTTTTTTTCCCCTTATTTTAATTCGGCTGTTTTTCAGGAAAATAAGGACTATTGACTTATGTGCCGAAAAAGCGTACTTTCCGGCAGGAAAAACCCTTATTCGGCGCCTTTAAAAAAAAGGCGGAAATGCCGATAATTATATAGATTACAAATAGTTAACGAGGATTATTTGCCGCTTTTTTCAGAACTTAAAAGAACTCATACCTGCGGCCAGCTCCGGTCAGCCGATAACGGCGCCAAAGTCCGTTTGAACGGCTGGGTGGACGGCTACCGTAACCTGGGCGGTCTGCTGTTTATCGACCTGAGAGACCGCTATGGTCTGACCCAGGTGGTTATCAACCCTCAGATTTTCGATCCCGCGATGCTGGCCGAGGCCGAACGTACCCGCCATGAGTTTGTCGTGGCCGCGGTCGGGAAAGTGCAAAAGCGTCCGGAGGGAACGATTAACCCGAAACTGGCTACCGGTGAAATCGAAGTCAACGCCGAGGCGTTTCATATTCTGGCTGAAGCTAAAACCCCGCCCTTTGAAATTGAGGACGAAACCAATGCCGGCGATTTATTACGGCTGGAATATCGCTATCTGGACCTTCGCCGCAAACCCCTGCAGGAGAATATGCGTATTCGTCATGAGACCACCATGGCGATAAGAAACTATTTGGACAACCGCGGTTTTTATGAAATCGAAACACCGCTTTTGATTCGCTCCACCCCCGAGGGCGCCCGGGACTATGTCGTACCCAGCCGGGTCCAGAAAGGGAAGTTTTACGCTCTGCCGCAATCGCCCCAGCTTTTAAAACAAATCCTCATGGTGGCCGGGTTCGATAAATATTTTCAACTGGCGCGCTGTCTGCGCGATGAAGACCTGCGCTCCGACCGCCAGCCGGAACATACTCAGATCGATATGGAGATGTCTTATGTTACGCCGGACGATGTATTCGAGGTGGCCGAAGGAATGATGGCTGATTTATTCAAAAAGGTTCTCGATCTAGAAATCGAAACGCCCTTCCCGCGCTTTTCCTTCGACGAAGTCATGTCCCGCTGGGGTATCGATAAACCGGACCTTCGTTTCGACATGGAAATCACAGATTTGAGCGATTCCGTCAGGGACTGCGCTTTCAAGGTCTTCGCTGACAACGTTAAAGCCGGTGGGGTGGTCAAGGGCATCCTGCTCAAAGGGGGCGGTTCATATTCGCGAAAACAAATCGATACCCTGACCGACCTGGCCAAAGAACTCGGCGCCGGGGGACTGGCTTATATCCTTCGCGCCGAAACCGGGGACAAATCGCCGATATTGAAATTTATCGGCGAAGAGGTCAAAGACAACCTGTGTCGGAAAGCCGGGGCTGAGGTTGGCGACGCTCTTTTTATCATCTCCGACAGGAAACTTAAAACGGAGTCTATCCTGGGGCAGTTGCGCCTGAGTCTGGGCCGCGAGCACGGTTTGATAAAAACCGGTCAATACAGATTTTTATGGGTAACGGATTTTCCGCTGTTCGAATATAACGAGGAAATGAACCGTTTCGAGGCAATGCACAATATCGTTTCGCACCCCCACGAGGAGGACCTGCCGCTTATCGACGAAGGTTTCACCAGCAACCTGCCCGGCACCGATTTAAATCATCCCTGGCGGCGGGCTAAAGCCCTGCAGTACGACCTGGTCGTCAACGGGGTGGAAATCGCCTCGGGGGGGCAGCGGATAAACCGTCGCGAGCTGCAGGAGAAAATCCTGGCTATCCTGGGTATTGATAAAGAACGGGCGGAACGGATGTTCGGCTTTCTGCTGCGAGCCCTGGAATACGGCGCCCCGCCTCATGCCGGTATCGCCCCCGGTCTGGACCGGATTGTCGCTCTCATGGTCGGCAGCGACTCCATCCGCGATGTTATCGCTTTTCCGAAAACGACCAACGCCCTGTCGCTCATGGACGGCGCCCCGACCGCCATCGAACCGGCCCAGCTCGAGGAACTGGGGATTGTCGTCAAAGAAGACCGGAAAGCCTGATAAATATGGATACCGAGATAAAAAAGACGCGCACCTATGATATCGGCAGTATCGACCAGAGACTGCTGTTCGGGCAGAATGACGTTTACCTGCGGTTAATCGAGTCCCGTTTTTTATGTAAAATCATCGCCCGCGGCGACAAGGTCATGGTCGAGGGTCCGCCGGAAGATGTCGAGCGGGTCTTGCGGCTGCTCGGGGACCTGGTAACCCGTGTCAAGCTGGGCGATATCATCACCGAACAGTATATCAATTACGCTATCGCCATGGTACAGGAAAACGGCCGGGGTCCGGCGCAGGAAATCTCCACCGCGGCTCTTCTGACCAGCGCCCTGAAAAAAGCCATTAAACCCAAAACCGTCGGCCAGTCAAAGTATGTCGAGGCGGTTGACAGGAACGATATAGTTTTTTCCATCGGCCCCGCCGGTACCGGTAAAACTTACCTGGCGGTGGCGATGGCCGTCGCGGAACTCAAGGCCAACCGCGTCAACCGGATAGTGTTCACCCGTCCGGCAGTGGAAGCCGGGGAATCGCTGGGGTTCCTGCCCGGCGATATCCGGGCCAAGGTGGACCCGTATCTTCGCCCCGTTTATGACGCCCTCTACGATATGCTGCAGCCCGATAAAATCCAGAAGCTTTTAGAAATGGGCGTTATCGAAATCGCCCCTCTGGCCTTCATGCGCGGCCGCACTCTCAACGAGGCGTTTGTGGTGCTCGATGAGGCCCAGAATACCACCAACGCCCAGATGAAAATGTTCCTGACCCGAATCGGAGAAAAATCGAAAGCCGTCATCACCGGCGATATCACCCAGATTGACCTCGACGACCGCCACAGTTCGGGACTGGTGAAAGTTCAGACCGTTTTGAAAAATATTCGAGGCATAGAGTTCGTCTATCTTACGGAAAAGGATGTCATCCGCCATCACCTGGTTCAGAATATCATCAAGGCGTATGAGAAATACGAGAAGTCGAAGAAAAAATCTTAAGGCGAAAAGGAGATTCGCCGTTTGTTTTCATTATTGTTAAAATTAAAGCGACGGATTAAAAGGCTTTTAAAAGTCCAGACGGAAAGCCGCCAGAAACGCGCCCTGACGGTGCGCTCAAAAACCATCAAGTCTCTGTTCCTGGTGGTGTTTTCGGTGCTGATCGCCGTCTTCTATCCCGGCGAGGAAATTTACCAGCCACTGGACATCCCCCACAAGGGAGAAACCGCCCAGCAGGATATCCTGGCCCCCTTCGATATCACCGTCTATAAATCCGACCGGGAAATAAAAGACGAAGAAGAGCAGATTCGTTTTTCGATTCCCTACCTGATCGATTATGATACCTCTCTGAGCAACAGCGCTTTTAACGGCCTGCGCCGTTTTGTCCGGGTGGTGGATTCCCTGAGACAGAAAAACGATTCTTCGGATTCCGTCCGGCACGCTGAATATGTTCGGTATGTTTCTCAAAAATATCCCTTACTCAGCCGGACCGCCATCGAGCGCTCACTGGACACCTCGGTCAGACTGAGCAAACTCCTCATTCAATTGGAAAAGATTTACAGCGAGGAAGTCTATAAAGTCGGAGTCTTGAGAAACCTGAATGACATACCCCCGAGCCGCAACAAGATGGTGGTCATCCGGCGCGGCGGTCGGGAAACCATTCACCAGCGGGACCAGCTCAAGGATATAGCTATGGTGTACGCCCAGCTGGTGAGCGCTCTCAACCGCCTGGGCGCCACCGATTCCATCGATGTCGATTATTATTACCTGGTGGGGAAAAATTTCATTCAGCCCAATTTATGGGTCAATATGGAAGAGTACGAACACCGGGTGGACGAACAACTGGCACAGATATCCAACGTTCGCAGGCTGGTCAAAACTTCGGATATCATCGTCCGTGAGGGCCAGAAAGTCACCGAACCGGTCGAGGAAATTCTAATCGAGATGGCCCGCCTCCAGCACCTTCAGGCCGCCAAGGAAGGCTGGTTCAAGGCGTTTCTGCCGGTTCTGGCCCGTATCGTCCTGGTCCTGGCGATTTTTACCGCCCTGTATCTTTTCCTGTTTTATTTCCGCAAGGTTATCTTTCATTCCAACCCCAAGCTGCTGGCGTTGTTTCTGGTTTTCGCCCTGCAGCTGTTTCTGGTTTACATGGTGGATTTCTTCGGCGGCGTCTCCATTTACCTCTACCCGGTGGCGGTGCTGCCGATTATGGTGACGATTCTTTTCGACGCCGAGGTGGGGATACTTTCCACTATCATCCTGGCTCTTTTGTTCGGCATCATGCATCGTTTCAATTTCAGTATCACCCTGATGACGATGATTGTCGGGCTGGTAGCCTGCTTCACCTCGCGCTCGGTGCGCAAGCGCTCACATTTTTACCGGATAATGCTTTCGATTGTTCTGAGTTATCTGCTTCTGATTATCCTGGTCGAGAGTCTCAAATTCGCCCCCAACCCGGAAATTCTCGAGGATGTGGTTTACGGCGTCGTGAATGGTATTATCACCATTCCGATTATATTCTTCCTGCTGCCGTTTTTTGAGTCCCTGTTCGGTTTCACCACCGATTCCACCCTGCTGGAGCTGTCCGATTTGAACCATCCCCTCCTGAAACGGCTGGCTATTGAAGCGCCGGGAACGTATCATCATTCGATTATCATCGGCAACCTGGCCGAGGCGGCCGCCAAGGCTATCAACGCCAATTCCCTTCTGGCCCGGGTCGGTTCGTATTATCACGATATCGGGAAAATGGAAATACCCGAATACTTCGTCGAAAACCAGCTCGGGGTGACCTCAAAACACGAATCTTTGACCCCGACCATGTCCTCTCTGATTCTTTCCTCCCATGTCAAGAAGGGGCGGGTGCTGGGAGAGGAAGCGGATATTCCCGACGACGTGTTGAATTTTATCGAGGAACATCACGGGACTATGGTGATGAGTTATTTTTATAACCGAGCCATGGAGCAGGGTGCCGATCCGTCGACGATCGACAAATTCCGATACCCCGGTCCCAAACCGCAAACCAGGGAAACGGGTATTGTTATGCTGGCTGACGCCGTTGAGGCGGCCAGTCGAACGCTGGAAGACCCCAAACCAGCCCGAATTAATAATCTCATCCAGCGGATAATCAGCGACCGGTTCCAATCGGGCGAACTGGAAGAGTGCCCCCTGACCCTGCGCGACCTGGCTCTTATCAAGGAGGCTTTCGCCCAGGTGCTTATTGCCGCCTTCCATCACCGCGTTGTCTATCCCAAGAAGGATGACGAGGAGTAAGATGAAGTTGCGGATATTCAAGGAAATACCCGCCCGGCTGCCCGTCGCCCGGATTAACCGGCTGTTCGATGAAATAAGCACCTCCGAGACCGACCGGTTGACCCGGGGAACGGTTAACCTGGTCATCACCGACGATAAGAATATCCGCCGCCTTAACCGGGATTATCGACGGAAGGACAGGGCGACTGATGTCCTCTCGTTCAACCTGGACGACCCGGATGACGACGATGGCGTGTTCGGAGAAATTTATATTTCGGCCGAAACCGCCCGGCGTCAGACAACCGAATACGAAACCGTGTTGAACGAAGAATACCTGCGCCTTTTCTGCCACGGTCTTCTGCATCTGTTCGGTTTTGACCATATGAAAAAAAACGATGAGAGAATAATGAAAGCCCGTGAAGAACGGTACCTTAAAGCGGTGGGGAGGTGATTTAAGCGGTGCTGGAATGGTTGTTTTTATTTCTGATTATCGGCTTTTTCCTGTCGGCATATATAGTATCATTCTATTCCCTGGCGGTATATATCGACCCTGATGATATCGTCACCCTCTTTCCTGGTATTTCCCGGAAGAACCGGGAGGCCTTAAAGAAGCTGGCCGACGATCCCCGGGCGTTCATGCAAATCGCGACCGTATACAAATCTTTCGCCCTGATAGTGATTACTGTCCTGACGACCTATATCCTTCAGTCGGTAACCCGTCGGTACGACCTCAGTTTTCTTTATGTCTATCCGGTCGGTTTGGTCCTGGTCTGGTTTTCGCAGATTTTCTGGGTGGAATATTTCGCCCGGCGGGCGGCCCGTAGGGCTTATAAAAGCAGTATGCCCCGCCACCTGTGGCTGATAACGCTGATATATTTTATCTTTTTCCCGGTGGTGAGCGCCTACCGCAAGGCTCTTTCGCGTATCAACAAGGAAGAACAGGTTTCGGAAAAGGATAAGGAAGATATTGTCGAGCGGGCAATCGAGACCCTGGCAGAACAGGCCGGGATCAGCGAAGCCATCGTGGAAGAAGACGAAAAGGAAATGATCGGCCAGATTTTCCTCCTCGACGAAACGGTGGTGCGGGAAATTATGGTCCCCCGGATAGATATTGTGGGTATCGAAAAATCGATGAGTTTCGTCGATATCCAGAAACTGGTATTGCAACACGGTTATTCGCGATACCCGGTTTACGACGAGAGCATCGACCGGATTCTGGGTATTGTCTATGTCAAGGACCTCTTTAACCGGATGCCGGAGCGGGGGGAAGAGTTTGTCATCAAAAACTACCTGCGCAAACCCTACTATGTCCCCGAATCGAAAGTAATCGGCCAGTTGCTGCGGGAGTTTCAACTTAAAAAATTTCATATCGCCGTTGCGGTCGACGAGTACGGCGGCGTGGCCGGCCTGGTCACATTGGAGGATATTCTCGAGGAAATTTTCGGTGAAATCCAGGATGAACATGACTCGGAAGAAGCTGAATTTAAAAAAATAGCCGCCAATACTTATCTGGTTGACGCCGGGTTACTCGTCGAGGAGCTACAGGACTATCTCGATACCGACTATCCTCAGGAGGATTATGATACGGTCGGGGGGTTAATCTATGACCTGGTCGGCTCGGTTCCCCGGGAAGGTCATAAAATTCGCTGGCACAACCTTGTTTTTGACGTGGAAAAAGTTGAGGGGCAGCGGATTATGAAAGTCAAAGTCCATAAAAAATGATCCCGTAACCCCGGATGTATCGCTTATCGGTTTTCACTTCTTTCATAAAATAGTAATTAAAAAAATCTTGCTCTTGATATCGAGCTGGTTTATCCTTTTCAGGGTTTTCAAGCTCTTCATTGTGTTTAGTTTGAAAGAAAATGCCGGCTATTATCCAGCTTTTGATTGCGTATATAATACTGTGTTGAAAGATGTCATTCCAAAAGTAGCTATCGTCCGCGCCGCTTCCTATGAACGCCGCTCTCTGGAGGAAAAGTTACACGAGGTACTCGGCCTTATCGGTGGCTTGGAATGCTTTATCAAGCCGGGCATGAAAGTTCTGGTCAAGCCGAACCTGTTGTCGGCCAAAGCCCCCGGCCGAGCGATTACCACCCACCCGGAACTGGTGGCGGTGGTGGCCGGGATGGCGCGCGACCTCGGGGCGGAAGTAAAAATCGGTGATTCCCCGGCCGGGGCAAAAACCGGCATACAACGGGTCTGGGACAGTACCGGTCTGGCTGAGATTGCCCGCCGGGACAACCTGGAGTTGGTCGGATTTGAACGCTCCGGTACCCGTCCGGTTAAGGTAGGACCGTTCACTTATTATATATCAAAGCCGGTGCTCGAGGCCGATTTCATTATCAATCTCCCCAAACTAAAAACCCATATCCTGACGTTGATGACCGGGGCGGTGAAAAATATGTTCGGGGTGATACCCGGCTTCAGGAAGGGATTGTATCATAAGGAAGCTCCCAACCCGAGACATTTTTCACGTATTGTGGTGGATATCTTTTCCGCTGTCCAACCCGGTTTGAATATCATGGATGCTATCCTGGTCATGGAAGGGGACGGCCCGGCTTCCGGAACGGCGCGCGAGGGGAAAATGCTTTTAGCTTCTACCGACGCGGTAGCTCTCGACACGGTAGCCGCCTCCATTATAGGTCTGACTCCCCAGAAAGTGCACACTATTAAATATGCCGCTGAGGCCGGTTTGGGTATCGGCTGGCTGGAGGGTATCGAAATTGTCGGGGAGAAGCTTAATGCCGTAAAAATAGATGATTTCGAACTGACCTCCAACCGCGCCCTGGAACTTTTACCCAAATTTCTTATGGATATGATCGGTCCTTTTCTCTGGATGCGGCCAAAAGTAGATGAAACCGACTGTGTGCAGTGCGGCGATTGTGTGAATTCCTGCCCAACCAAAGCCATGAGGCAGCCGGACGACACCTCTATCCCAATAGTGGACAAAGATTTATGCATAAATTGCTGGTGCTGTCATGAAATTTGTCCGGAAAACGCTATATTTATTAACAAATCCTGGCTGGCCCGGAAATTTATCCGCTAAAATATCCAATTAAGTTAAGCGGCGCAAAATTTGCGAATTCTATAATATTGCTTGACAAAGCGATAGCTATTTTCTAAATTATAAGTGGCAAAATATGCGTTGTATAAAAAGTAAACCTTTTTTTGTTGCTTTTGTTGATATAGAAGACAATACATTTATTAATAGGAGGCAATGTCATGCATGCTAAAAAATTTATGCTGCTAATGATACTTTTAGCATTTGTGATAACTTGCTTTATTGCTGCCCCTGTATTTTCCGGTAACGGAAGTAGTGATGGGTATCCCTGGGATGCTGATGATACGGGTACTCATGATGATCCCAATGACGACAAACCGGACACCACTACCTCATCTCAGGTGATTATGTCCAGTAGTTTTGTCGTCAATCCCGATTCTCCCGATTTAATCGACGGTATTGCATCTCAAATTTTATTCTTCATCATGAATTCTGTTTATTATTATCAGCCGGATACCTATTATATCATGTCCGAGGCGGAAGGAAGTAATAATGAGCAAGCAGCCGCAGTAAAAAGTACGGCGAAGTAATTAATATTTATAATTATTTAAACAAAGTAAAAGTATAATGCAGGTTCCCTCACAGAAATATACTTTTGATGATCGCCTTCTGGCTGTCGAAGAGTTACTGAGGCAGAGACAGTACCAGGTTGCTCAGAAGGAGTTTGCCCTATTAAACCAGCAGGATTTTGAAAGTACGGAACATGAACTGGGATTGTATCTTCTGTTGCAGGCCGAGGTCAAGTACTTTGAAGGTGTATATCGAAAAACCGTCGAGGCGGGTCTCAAAGCGGCCAAGATTCTGGCCGGCTTTCCCCTGAACCGGCATTACGGTCGGGTTCAACTGACGCTGGCCAAAGCCTATTCCCAGATTGGTGATCTGAAGAATGCGGAGATTCGGGCTCGCGACGGTCTGGCCGCATTCCGTCGGGCAACCGACACCCTCGGCCAGATTGACTCTCTTAACGAATTGGCCCGTATCGCATTTTATCGTGGTAATTTCTCCGCCGCTCTGGAATTTCTTGATGAAGCGATTGAAAAAGCTGCCGACAATCCCCGCAAGATGGCCCAGATTACCGGTAACGCCGGTATGACCCGCATTCTCGTCGGGCAGTGGAACGAAGCCGAAAAAAATCTTACCGATGCCCTGAATTATAACGCTGAACACAATCAGGAAGTCGCTCAGGTTATCAACCTCCTTTCGCTCGGATATCTTAATTTCAAACGTCGCGATTATAGTACGACCTCGCGGCTTTACAACAAGGCTTTGAAAATCATCGAGAAGCTGAACCTGAAATCAGAAAAAGTCATATATTTCGAATTCTCCGGTGAATTGGCACTGGATAAGGGTGATATTTACCAGGCCAAGAATTTTCTTACGGAAGCTTATAAGGAAGCGTTGTTGCTTTCCCCCGGAAATACCCTGGTATCTCAAAGTTGCCGCTTGCTGGCCGAGGTGGAACTGGAGCTCGATTATGTAGATGAAGCCATGAAATATGGTCAGAAGGCACTCGAAGTGGCTCAGAAAATCGGTGAGAAAGCCGAGGTGGGGATGGCTTATCGGGCTATCGCTCGCGTGTACGCTATGCGTTCGGAACATGCTGAGGCTCTCGAATATATCAACCGGGCGGTGGAAATCCTTCGCGCGGTGGAATTCCCCTATGAACTGGCCAAGACGCTTTTAATTGCGGCGGAAATCCGTCAGCAGGCTGAAAGCGATGAATATGAAAAAATTCAGGGAATCTATGATGAAACCCGGCGTATTTTCAAAAAACTGAAAGTTAATTTCTGGTTGGCGGAAGCGGATTTCAAAGCCGGTATCTTCGCCTGCCAGCAGGGCAATCTCTCGCGGGGTTTCAAAAAACTCAGCCGGGCCGAAAAAACGTTCTTAAGCCTCGGTGAGAAGGGCAAGGCTCGGGCGGTTAACCAGTTCCTGCAATCGATGGCCGACCAGGCTATCGCCCTGTCTATTTCCAACGAAAACGAATTTAAGATTTTCGGCAACCTTATCACCCAGGACGAGGTCGATGATTTGAAATCCGGGCAGATGGAAGAGATAATGAACATCCTGCTCAAGCGGACCGGCGCTCAGCGGGCAATCGTTTATTATCCCGATTACGAGACCAACCCTATCATATCTTCGACCGTCATGTCACCTTTCCAGGAAAAGAAATTCGCCGAAAATATACAGCAATTGCTGGGAGAGGAAATTTCTCTTACCCGGCCCACCCTGCTTCTGGACTGCCGGCGGGACCCGTATGTCAACGACCTCTTCCCCGATGAACCGGATTTAATCGCCTCGATTATCGTGGTTCCCATGCAGAGCAACAACTCCCGCTGTTTCCTCTATCTCGACAAGAAGTCGGTCAACAATACTCTGAATCCTTTCAGCCAGGTCGAGCTTAATTTCGCGGTCGGTTTCTCCGACATTCTCGTTTTCAAGGCGGCCGAACTGCAGAAGAAAAAACTTATTGAGGATAACCGTCGCCTCAAGGCCCAGTTGATGGAGAAAGCGGCTTTCCCGAACATCATCACCCAGAACAGCCAGTTGCTCGAAGTCCTGGCCCAGGTGAACCAGGTAATCGATTCCAATATCTCGATATCCATCGAGGGCGAGACCGGCAGCGGCAAGGATGTTCTGGCCCGGGCGATACATTATAACTCCTGCCGCCGGGATAAGCGCTTTATCTCGGTCAACTGTGCAGCCCTGCCCGAAACCCTGCTGGAATCGGAGCTGTTCGGTTACAAACGAGGGGCTTTTACCGGCGCCAACAACGACAAGCCGGGCTTGTTCGAGGAGGCCGACGGCGGAACGTTTTTCCTGGATGAAATAGCCGATATGCCTTTGACCATCCAGGCTAAGATTCTTCGGGTCCTGGAGGAAAAAGAATTAGTCCGGCTGGGCGAATCGACGCCGCGCAAGGTCGATGTCCGGGTTATCTCGGCCACCAATAAGAACTTGAAAGAAGAGATGAAGAACGGCACTTTCCGCCAGGATCTTTTCTACCGGTTGACGGCGCTGACCTTCCGCCTGCCGCCGCTTCGCGAACGCAAAGAGGATATCCCGCTTCTGGTCGAGCATTTCCTCGAAAGCAGCGGTAAAGAAATCACGCCGCCGGTTATGAGGTATCTGGTGGCTTATGACTGGCCGGGGAACGTCCGGGAACTTGAAAATGAAATCAAAAAACTCGTCCTTCTGGCCGGTGACAACAACAAAATAGAAACCGATATCGTTTCCCGCAAGATTGTCACATCCTATCAGTCGGAATCGGTTGACCAGCCCGGCTTCTCAACACCGCTCGAGGATGTGGTTTTCAACGATCAATATTCTCTTTATGATTTCCTGTCTTCTTACGAAAAGCAATTTATCATCAAGGCTCTTAAGGAACATAAGGGTATCAAGAAACATGCCGCCGCCAGCTTGAACATTCCCGAATCGACCCTGCGTTTGAAAATCAAACAATACGATATCGACTTAAATCATCTCGACCTTTCCGAATAATCTTTTTAACAAGTTTTTTTATTCGGCACCTTGTCTTCCAGGGTGTTTTTTTTTATACTGTCCGGCATGAAACCGGCCTTGTTTTATGTACACAATGCCGCTGACCCGTATTTTAACATGGCTTTCGACGAATGGTTGTTGTCGCGGGTCCTGAACGAACCGGGTCTGGTCTGCCTGCGCCTTTACCGTTGGCGACCGGGAGCGATTACCTTCGGTTACAATCAGCGGCAGGAGACCGCTCTTGATTTTTCCCGGGTGGGGGACACACCCGTTATCCGTCGTCTTACCGGCGGCCGGGCGATTTATCACGACCCCTCGGAATATACTTACGCGGTCGCACTCAACAGCGCCGGTCTGGAAAACGATATGCTGGTCGGCTCGCTTTCGGCAACTTCGCGCGCTCTCGCAGGCGCTCTGGCTCTTTTTTTGAATATGCTGGGATTCGAAGCCGAATTAGTGCGTCAATCCTCCCGTGAAAACGCCCGGCCGGATTTTTTTCACAAAGCTCCCTGTTTCGCCTCCCGGGCCAAATATGAGCTGGTTTCCGAAAACCGAAAAATAATTGCATCCGCCCAGAAACGGCTCGGTACGTCTCTTTTGCAGCACGGCTCTGTCAAGTTGAACGGGTTAGTATCGCATCCGGCTCTAAATGATGGCTGGCTTTGTCCGGTATCCGACAAACAAACGATTGTGAATAAAGAATTTAATGAAATAGCTGAAATTTTTCGTAAAGCGATGGCATCTTTTTTAAAATTCGATGTGGTGGCGGTGGATAACTCTCCGGAGGAACTTGAGAAAATAAAAAAAAGATGCATTTTTTTAAAAAAAAACAACCTTATTCAGAGGCGAATATTAAACAAATAAGCCTCTTCAATAGTCTTTTATGATAGGAGCTTAGGTTATTTAAGGGGAAAAAATCGCTTGACTTTTGTGACTTTTTTGACCTATCTTTTGAGCTTGAAAGGAGTGTAAACATAAGCTCCAACTATTAATAGGGTTATAGACGTATTTTTTATGAGGATGGGTTGGAAAAAGCAAAGTTCCCTCACCGCTTTGTTTAAAAAAATCCAAGATTTAAAATAAGTTAGATAAATGTTACTGTTTTAATATCTCAAGGAGGAATTGTAATGTTCGATAAAAAGAGGTTCTGTACTCTACTGGCGATTTTCCTTGTCGGTCTACTGATAATGCCTACCGCCGCTTTCGCAGCGGCTTTCGGTCAGATTAAGGGAACAATCACTGACGCTGAAACGGGGGAAGCTGTTGTAAATGCCTCGGTCTTGATCGTGGGGACCACTATGGGTAACTTCACCGATCTCGATGGCAAGTATATTATCCCTCGCCTGGATCCCGGAACCTATACCATTAGGATCTCTTCTATCGAATATAACACTGTCGAAGTTTCGGATGTAGTGGTGAACGCTGACCTGACTACCGAGGTTTCTCAGAAACTGACCAAGAAAGTCAGTGACCTCGATAAAACGATCAAGGTTATTGGTACCCACGACGTGATTGACCGTTTTGAAACTGAGAACAAGCTGACCATTACTTCTGAAACGATCAAGCACAAACCGGTACAGACGGTGGATGCTCTGCTGGAGCAGGTGGCTGGTGTTCAAACCACTTCAACCGGTGAAGTATTTATCCGCGGCGGCCGGGCCGGTGAGGTATCCTACATTCTCGACGGTGTCCCGATCGGCGACCCCCTCGGCGGTATGGGCCAGACGGGGGCGAACCTTTCGCTGGTATCGGGGTCCATTCAGGAAATTCAGATTATTAAAGACGGTTTCGACCCCGAATACGGTGACGCTCTTAGCGGTATCGTAAAAATCTCCACCCAGACCGGGTCCAAAGATAACACCCGCATCAATTTCCAGTATATTACCGATGACCTGGGAAATGCCGACCTGAACGAATATTCGCGTAACTATGATTTCACGAGGTTCTCTCTTTCCGGTCCGGACCCGATTTTCAAGAATAAAATTCTCCCGGCGCTGGGACTTAATTTCCTGGAGGATAAGGAATTCACTTATTACTTCTACGCTGAAGTTGATAAGGACGACGGTTATTACCAGTATGATTCTTACGACACTCCGGAAACCCGGAACAATTACGGTTTCTTTAATTTCTTCGGTATCCAGATTCCGGAACGCCTGCGCAACCGGTATTACTGGATGGCCAACCTGAAGTTCCGGCCCAAACAGAATTTGAAGTTCATTCTGTCTTACAAGAATTCTCAACGGCACGGTACGGTTTTTGACTGGAACTATCGTTATTCATCTTCGACGGCACCGATATACGAGGAGGATTGGAAATCTCTTTCACTGGAGGTTTCCCAGGCGATTTCAAAAGATATGAACTATGAGCTGGTGCTTTCCTATTATACCTTTAAATATACCCAGAAGCCCGGTGATCCTAACAATCCCGGCAAGGGTCTGAACCCCGATGAATTCAACCTCGATACCGAATGGGAAAGTTTCCAGGACCTGAACGACAACGGTGTCTATGACGCCCCGGAACCGATTATCAACCTGTTCCCGGATTCGGCTATTTACGGGACGGATGTGAACGGGCCGGCGTACACCTTCGGGGAATATCTTTTCGATGAAAACATACAGGGCGGTACCGAATATACAAACCCGGACGGTTCGATAAACTGGTCCGGATTCCGCTTCAACAATAACGGTTATCAGGACAGTCTCGAAGGTGAGCCGTTTATCGACATCAACGGCAACGGTGTTTGGGACTCCGGTGATATTCTTTATGACAAGAACGGCAACGGTGTTCTCGACCAGAATCTGGTGTCCAACATCAATAACCGCAGCCCGGAACCTTATATCGACGGGGACTCTATTCTGGGCGAGCCGTTCACCGACGTCAACGGTAACGGTCTGTATGACCGGGGTATCGATGTCTTTATCCGGAGCACCGGCATTGAGAATCATGACCTCAATCACAACGGCCGCTATGACGGACCTTGCGAACTGGGTTCGGAAGGTTGCCAGTGGGAACCGGGGATTCCTTTCCTCGACCGCAACGGCAACGGTATATTCGACGGCCGCAATTACCAGTACGACCCGGGCGAACCTTATGACGACCTCAACGGCAACGGTAAATATGATTACGGTGGCAGCTATAACTTCCTGGATCCCAGGAACTATACCGAAGATATTTCCTGGACGCAGCGCGAGATCGAGAGGGTCCGCGGGGAGCTGAAAATATTCCGCCAGCTCGGTCCGCACGAACTGAAAGCCGGTTTCGCTTTCCGTCATGAAAGCTTTACTTTTGAAGATATCGAAAGAGTTTACATTCTTTATACCGGTCGTGATGACGGCGGTCCTTACCCGGACCGCGGCGCCTTCCGCGACGTGTTTAACTACAGCCCGATGGCCGGGACCGGATATTTCCGCGATAAACTTGAATACGGTTCGATGATTGCTTCGCTGGGTGTCCGCTGGGACTTCTTCATCCAGGATACCGACAGTCTTATCGAGGTGGCGCGTAACGACGACCTCGGTTCCGGTATCATTTACGGTGACCGTCATAAAATTTCACCGCGTATAGGTTTTTCCTACCCGATATCGGACAAGGCCAAAGTCCATTTCAACTACGGCCATTTCTACCAGCTCCCGGAATACCTATACATGTACGCGCGTAACACTTCATCCGTGGACCAGAACGATGTTGTCGGCAACTACAACCTGGATTACCAGAAAACCATCCAGTACTCTTTCGGCGTAAAGTATGCCATGAGCGAATATTACTCGATTGACATCTCGGGTTATTTCAAAGACGAGTTTGACAAGATCAACAGCAAACAGGTGAAGGTGGGCGGCCTGACCCGTCAGCAGTATCAGAACTCCGACTATGGTCGGAGCCGCGGTTTCGAGTTTACTCTGGAAAAACGCGGCGGCGGTTATGTCAACGGCCAGGTCAGTTACACTTATGCCTTCGCTTACGGTAAGGCCTCCCAGACCAACGAAGATTACCTGAGTGACTTCTACCTGTCGCGGGAGCCGCTGTCCGAAGCGCCACTGGATAACGATATCCGGCACTCACTGAAGGCAGCCGTTCAGATTTATGTGCCGAATACGGTGAAGCCGCGGCTGTTCGGCCTGCCGATTCCCAACGGCTGGTCTCTCTCGATCGAATCCGTCATCGAGAGCGGTCAACCGTTTACGCCGGACAAGAGCTATCCCAATATTCAGCAGGAAACGGCCGAATCGATCGAGCGCAACTCCCTGCGGTATCCGGCCACGGCGGTTTTCGATGTTCGCTTCACCAAGGATTTCTCGCTCTTCGGACTCGATTACAGCTTCATTTGCTGGGTTGAGAATATCTTCGACGCCCGGAACGTGACCTATATTTATACCGCCACCGGACGCCCCGATACCCGACAGAACATCACCCAGGTCATTTACGGCGGAACCGAGTATGACCTTAATCCCTACAACTGGGATTACGGCCGGCAGATCAGGTTAGGTTTGGAAGTTAACCTGTAAGCCTTGAATTAGGAAAAAAGTTGATTTGTAAATAAATGAGGTTGAGATGATAATGAAAAGAAGACTTCCAGTGTCGCGCAGAAAGAAATATACCGGCGCCGGCTTGTTATGCCTGCTGTGCCTGTCGTTCCTGGTTCTGGCCGTGTTGCCTGCCCGGGTCAACGCTCAGGCTAAGGTCGGAACGACCGGTGCTCAATTTCTCGAACTGGGGGTATCAGCTCGAGCCATGGGGATGGCTGACGCTTTCACGGCCGTATCCGATGATATTTCGGCCGTGTATTACAACCCGGCCGGGTTGACGTCCCTGCTGGGTCGGGAGGCTATGTTTACCTACATCAAGATGCCGGCTGATATCAATTACGGTTTCGGTGCCGTTGGTTTTCCTCTGGAGTCGATCGGCGGTGTGCTCGGTTTCGGCGTTTACGGCCTGAGCACTGGCGATATGATTGAGAGAACTTACGGCGATGGACCGGACGGTACCGGTCGGATGTTTCAGGCCAACGATATCGCTTTTTCGGTTGGATACGGCCGTTATCTCACGGACCGATTCTCTATCGGTTTCAACGTGAAGTATATCGGTGAGTATTACGCCGATGAATCGGCCAGCGGCTGGGCTGCCGACATCGGTACGTCCTACGATACCGGCTTCCGCGGCTTCAAAATCGCCATGGTGATTACTAATTTCGGACCCGATTTGAACATGGTTCAAAACGATTACCCGTTGCCGATTAACTTCAAGTTCGGCGGTTGCATCAACATTCTGGAGCGAACCGATAATTTCGTGACTTTCTCAATCGAAGGTTCACACCCTTCCGACAACCTGGAAAAGTACAATATGGGTGTCGAATATGTTTTCAAGGACCGTTTCATTCTTCGCAGCGGTACCCGGATGCACTATGATGAGGACGGCTTTACGGCCGGCGGCGGTTTGAGATTTCCGTTCGGGGAAGACGGCGAGCTTCGTTTCGATTACGCCTTCCAGGATTTCGGTATTCTCACCGAGGTTCATCGCTTTAGCATGTTAATTGCGTTTTAATGAGGAATGGAGTAATAACAAATGACTTTTAAAACTAAATATCACGGCCGAACGGCGGTTCTGACGGTTTTTATATTGGCGGTACTGGTTTTCTCCTCCCTGTATATCTCCAGTTGTTCCGATCGCATCAGCGGCACCAAAAACGCCAACCGACCACCTCAGGTTTATTTCGTGAATATTCCGCCGGACGGTTATAAAGAATCTTTCAACGATGTTATTCATTGGGTCGGCACCGACTATGACGGTCAGGTTACCCTGTTCCGCTATGTGGTTGTCAAAGCCGCCTATATTGATACTGCCGCCGGTGAGTCAGCGGCTAGTTTCGCCGATTTCCTGCGGGCGATGTCCCCGAACGATTCCTCGTTTGTTCTTGACGGCGATACGCTGAACTGGACCTTTTTACCGGTTACTATCGACGATCCGCAAACCTCGCAAATCGTATCCATGTCGGCCAGCCTGACCAATCCGGTTCTGGAATTTGTGCCCCAATATGTCTTCCTTCAGGCTTTCGATGATGAAGGTCTGTCCTCGGAGGTTGTCTTTAAACTCATTTTGAGAAACGACTACCCTCCCGATACCCGGATTATCGGCATCGACCTTGCCCGGGAATATATCAATGCCGTTACGGCCGGTGGTGTCAACACCGGTATCCCGGTAAGATGGGAAGGGGAGGACCCGGACCTCGAGGATACTCTCTTCCAGTTCCAGTGGAAGCTGTTCGGTCCCTATAAATCGGACACCGTCGCTGGCGGACCTTACGAGGATTTGATCGATTCCTTCGTTAAAGTTGTTTTCGTCACCCGTACTGCGGAATTGTATTATTACGGAATCGATACTTTCTTTATCCTGGTCGATTCCTCGTACGTATGCGATACCATCGAGGATACCTGTTATGTGGAAATCGATTCCCAGACCATATATATTGACGATTTCACCCCCCATCCCGACAGTATCGGCCAGTGGGGTATATACGGCCAGTTCGACACGCTCTTTGATGTAACCGACCCGGATTTTATTGCCGACACGAATTTTAACAAGCTTCGCCAGACTTCCGACGGCTGGATAACTTCGGTTCGGGACACCCTTTATGATGTTTATCCAACGGTATCGGACCCGGCAGCAGATACGACCCGGGGCATGAAATTCATTTTCTGGGTGCAAGCTCGGGACGCCGCCCAGGTGGTTGACCTGACGCCGGATTATAAGGCAATCAACGTCATCCAACCGAAATACGAACGGGATATCCTGGTCATCGACTTCTCCAAGATAGGGAGGGGGCGTATCAACGCACCTTATAAAAGTGTCGACGGCATGTACGAAATTGATACCGCTGTTCATTATTGGGATTCCGTTATCACGAACTGGAGCATCAATGAAGGCATCGTTACCGATTTCGATATAACGCCTATGTATCCGGATTTGGATCCGAATCAGAAGGGTCAGTATGTTGACTACATCTATTCCAGTAAGGCCGGTGATAAAGTGGCTTTACGGCGGATGCTGCAGCACAAGATACTGATTTTGTACAGTGACGATGTCAACCAATCCGGTATTACCACCGGACCCGGCGGTCAGCCGACTGCGATTGGCAGGAATGTTTATATCGCCCTTGAAGCGGGGGTGAACGTCTGGCTGACTATGCGAGCCCCGATTATAGGCAGCTTTAACGACAGTCCGAGAGTTGGCGCCAACCTGGTCATACCGGACGATGATTACGCCGAACATTTCGGGGTTGACCCGGTTTACGGTATGGTTTATTCCGGCTGGGGTTACCATTCTTTTGACCTCGAAGCGGATTCCATTTATGTTAACGGCGAGTGGATTCCCAATCCGATTAAACGACCCCACCGTCGAATCGAGGACTTTGTCGGTGCGATCAGCTTGAATCCCGGCAAATGGCCGGATTTGGAGATTGACACCAACCAGCTGAACCGGCGTTATTACTGGTTCCCCGACGGCCCGGTGATCAAGGGTTTCTCCTATAATGATACCCTGCCGATGTCTTATGTTAACCCGAGAATCTTCAAACCGGCGGAACTGCACGCTCTGCCGGAGGTCAACTGGTCCTCGCGCGTGTACGGCACCGAGGGTATGTACCTGTACAAATCCTATTATGGGCTGGACCACCCGCTCGGTTTCGACTATTCCTTCGACGGCGCCCCGGTCGCCCATAGGTACAATACCGGTCTGTATAAGACGGTTCACTTCTGCTTCACGCCGCTCAGTTTGAAAGATGAAACCATGCAGGTTGTGATAGATTCCGTTCTGCACTGGCTGTATCCTCAGGATGCGCTCGCGGCTCCGCCAACGAGCTTGCGCTATCCGGACGCCAAGGT
>JAFGNW010000028.1 GCA_016926795.1 Candidatus Zixiibacteriota bacterium | reverse complement strand
TTTTTTCAAATACCCCGTTCGGGCGTGAAGGTTTTATTTGTCCTCATAAGTATAAAGGCCGCAATTTATTTTAAATCCGTTAATTTATTTTTCGAGGGGCAGCAGGGCGACCGGTTAACAGCCCGGTTTTATTAAAAGGCTTTTTGGGATTTGTCTAAATCGCCGTTTTTCATCGGCTTAATAAAAATAAAATGCATTTAAAATAGGTATTCTTCCTTGACAAGAATGACAGGTTATTGTAACTTCAAAAGTCGTTTTATAAAATTCACCGGTGTTTTCCGGTGAATAAAATACTGATATTGAACGTCGTTTTACTATAACCAGAGCCTTTTGTTGTTAAGGTAAGTAAATATGGATAAACTGTTTTCATCACAATATATTATGGAGATTAGGATGGGGTTTATAAGATTAACGGCTAGTGTTATCCTTGCCTTCGCACTTCTCACTCCCGGCCTTTTCGCCAGTGGCTTCGAAGTCACCGGTATTGGTTTGAAAGCCAGGGGAATGGGTGGAGCTTTTCGCGCTATTGCTGACGATTGGACGGCTGCCTACTATAACCCGGCGGGTTATGCCTTCGTTTACGACAATCAACTCGGCTCCAGTCTCGGTATGATGCACTTGAGAGATGAACTCGTACCCGATTACCGCCTGGGCGGCGTATATGAATCCGGCTTTTTCAACGACCAGACGATTTATAATCATAATGAAATCTATACCATGCCTTCAGCCGGTTTTATCGTCCGCCTGCCGCTCTGGGGCGAAACGGTCTTCGGGCTCTCCGCTTACCAGCCTTTCGACTACAGCATTAACTGGGCGCTGTACCGTCCGCCGCTTGCCTATAACGACTCTACATCGTCTTATCTCCCTTCCAGCCAATATAAAAATAACCTGGATGTCGTCGCTTTCCAGCTCACGGCCGCCAGGGAATTCATGGAAGAGAAACTTTCTATCGGTATCGGTCTGCAGATTCTTCGCGGCGACCTGGTGTTCAACAATCTCTATATGCGGGCGAACCCTCTCGACACTACCACCTATCCCGATGTCCTCAGCGACCGGCCTTACGACAAAATTCCGGAATTCACCAACAACGACGGTAACGGCTGGGGCTTTGGCTTGAAGGGCGGTATGCTCTGGAAACTGAACGAAAAAATTAACCTGGGTCTGACCGTCTCCATGCCTTTTGACCTGACTATCAACGGCAAGACCGGCTTTGCCTTCATCATGCCCAAGAACGGCGACCTGATTAACGACCAGGACACGACCGGTTACCAGCCCGGGAAGATTGGTTACCTCTTCGCGCTCGGCGACCCCGTTATGTTTGAAGCTGATTTTGAAACCAAATTGAAACTGCCGCCTTCAATCAGCGGCGGTATCGCATACCAGGTGAATGAAAAACTGCGACTCGCTCTGGATGCGGAATACACTTTCTGGTCGCGATTCGAGGGATTTGAATTTACTTACTCAGGCTTTGGATCGCTGCCCCTTGACAGTCTGAACGTAGTCAATAATTTCTTTAAATATAATCTGTCCAACCCGGTTGATTGGAACAATACGGGAAAGGTAATGCTGGGCTGTCAGTACGATTACAACCAGACCCTGACTTTTGTGGGCGGCGTTTCCGCCGACCAGACTCCGATCAGGGACGGTATCGGTTTCATGCCCCAATTTGTCGATACCGGGGATAAATACGGCTTTAATGCGGGGATATTATTCCACATTGAACGCTGGGAAGTGGGGCTGGTTACCAGCTACTATTACTATCCCGATTTGACCATTTCCACTGCCAGTGATATCGACCAGGACGACAACGCCGACCAGTTCCCCGGAGAATACAAAGCCAGCACTTACGAAACGATTCTAGCCTTTAATTACTGGTTTTAGGAGATATGAAGATGGTTAAATACTTGAAAATATTATCCGTAGTTTTAATACTGGCTGCAATTGTATTTTCCGGTTGCAGCGACCGCGGTACCAACGCACCCACCTCGACCGTGTTGCCGAAATGGGGTGTCAGCCCGAAACTGTTCGTTTTCGCGGATACCCTGCTGACGACCTCGCCGCAATTGATTTTTCAGATTCGCAACCCCTACGGTATCATGAAAACCGCCATCTACGTACCCCAGGTTGGCTGGCCGCCGCCTTACGGTGAAGGCCGCCCCCTGCCCCTGTTGATCCTTCTGCCCCCGCAGGACGGCGATGAATACTTTTACTTCACTCACGGCCTTACGGAACTGGCTGATGAGATGATTGCCAAGGGCGAGATCGAACCGATGGTCATTTGCTGTATCGCCAACGACCATGTTTTCGGCGGCTATTTCTTCGGCAACAGTTATCCGGCCGGTTTCTATGACGATATCATCGGCAGCCAGGAAGATTACCGCCTGCTGTCCTATCTCTATACCGACTATCCCTTCCTTATCAACTCGGCTGACAAGCGCGGTATCGGCGGTGTTGGCCAGGGTGCCTATGGCGCCTTCCGCGCCTGTATCAAACACCCCGGTGTCTTTACCTCCATCACCGTCACTGACGGCCCGCTGGATTTCGACGGCACCTCCGACAACAACGGCTTGATTGATTTCTTTGATGACGCCCTGATTGAGCAGGGACTTTTGAATCAAGATTCCATCGGTTATAAATTCGACAGTTCCTCCGCCTGGCCCATTTCCCGCATGTTCATAGGCGGGTCCCTGGCTTTCTCCCCCCATGATACGAACATAACCTACAACTTCTCCTGGCCCTTCGGACATGATAATCCTCCGCAGATTAACGTGACCGCCCGCGACACCATCGCTGACCAGACCACTTTGGTCACCAGCGTCATTAAGGACCTTGAGGCTTACAAAAAACTCGATTTCCATCTGCCTTTTGACAGCTCCGGCAACAAATATGACCTCATCTGGAATATGTGGCTGAGAAACAACCTCGATTCCCTGCACGAGGCGGCCGGCGGTTTGCCGCTCAGCAACCTGAATATGTGGATTGCCACTTCCCCGCAGGCTTACCGTAACTTCCATGATATGACCCTGTCCTGGATTGATTTCCTGTTCGACCAGGGATACACCCCGGACACGCTCACCTATAACGGTTATCCCGGCAAGCCGGCTCGAAACAATGAATATATCTATGACCTGATGCGGGAAATGCTGCTGTTCCACAATAACAATTTCGGTAACTAACGGAATTTTAGATTATCAAAGCCCGGAAGAGTAAACTCCTCCGGGCTTTTTTTAAAATTATGACTTCGGAAAAAAACAGATACGACGTTCTTTCGATCGGAGCCCACCCCGACGATGTCGAGGTCGGCACCGGCGGCGTGTTGATCGACCTCGTCCGGCGGGGATACCGCTGCGGTCTGGTCATCCTGACCCAGGGGGAGATGGGAACCGGCGGCACACCCCAGATACGGGCACGCGAGGTCGAGGACGCCGCCCGCATCCTGGGCGTTGATATCGTCAAAACTTTTGACTGGGGCGATACCCGCCTGACCGACAGCTATGACAAGCGCCTTGCCCTTGCGGAAGTCATCCGCCTGACCCAACCCCGGATTATCCTCACCCCCCACCCCCGGATTGGTCACGGCCGCCGCCAGTCACATCCCGACCACGTCGCTGCGGGCGTGATAACCCTCAACGCCGCCAACCTGGCCGCCCTGAAAAAAGTGGACCTGCCCGGCCAGCCCCACCTGGTCACCAGAATTTTTCATTACTTCCTTCCCCCGGGGGTGACAGCCGATTTTGTGGTCGATATCACGCCCCATTTCGACCGCTGGATCGAGGCTCTCTCGGCTCACCGCTCGCAGTTTCTCAATCCCGAGAAATCGAAGGACTATATCGAGTCCCTGACCGCTATGGCCCGCTCCTTCGGCCTGCAGGCCCGCTGCCGGTACGGCCAGGGTTTTACCATTACCGGCGAACCGACCCAGATCAAGAATCTCATGTCGCTGGTCGAGGACCAGGACTGACCGCGGCTATAGAATTAAGGCCGCCCTCTCCGGAACATTATAATTTTTTCCTAAAAAACAATTGACAAAAGGCTGTTCTATAATAATTATTGCGCCGATTACAAAAGAACGGATAATATTCGTTTTATATATAGAAAAGACCTCAGCAGCCTAAGACTTTAATGGAGGTTTCTACATGTATTGCGCTCAGTGCGGTGAGAAAATCAACGGTAAGGCTATCCGGCAGGGTTCGGACTATTATTGTTCTCTTGAATGCGCCAACCTTGCTTCCGGATTGGAAGCTGATGAAACCGAAGAATATTTCGAGGAGGATTCTCTCGAAGAATACTTCACCGAGGAAGAATAGAAAATTACTACTCTCTATTAAGGCATTAATCGCGCGTTATTTTTAAAACTTCGTATTTGATCTGACCGGCCGGAACGTTAACCGAAACCACATCCCCTACGGCCTTGCCCAGCAGGGCGGCGCCGATGGGAGATTTCACCGAAATAATATCGTTATCAACGTCCGTTTCGTCGGGCGGGGCGACGGTGTACAAAATCTCCTCGCCGTCGCTTAAATCCTTGACCAGGACCCTGGCGAACAGGTACACCTTATCGCCCGGGATTTTATCCGTATCGACTGAGCGAACCCGGGAAAGCTTGTCCTCCAGTTCGGCGATTTTCCGCTCCAGGTGCGTCTGGGCTTCCTTGGCGACGTGATATTCGGCATTTTCCGAAAGGTCCCCCATCTCCATAGTCCTTTTGATTTCCGCCACCAGCTGCGGACGTTCTTCGAATTTGAGCCGCTTAAGCTCGCTTTCCAGCTTCAGGCGGCCCTCTTTGGATAGGTAAATTGGTTCTGTCATGGGCTTAATATAACCACTTTTAGGAATTTGGCAAGCCTTCAGGCTGTTTCCGGGAGAACAATAAAAAAATTAAAATCGACAGGGCCAGTCCGGGAAAGACGGGCTCCAGCCCGAACCAGAAGGCGCCTTCGGGATTCAAATAACTCGAGATGTACCAGACCAGCGACAATAATCCGCAGATAACAATAGACAGCGTCGCCGCCCGCGGCGGCAGGCGGCGATTTCCGACAAACGAGAAAAATACCGGCACCAGCAGGGCGGGGGTGCCGATCGAGCCGAAGGCGTACCAGATATCCACCGCCGAGCGGAAGAACACCGCGAAACCCACCGCCAGGAGCACGGACAGCACCAGCCCCACCCTCGTCCAGCGGGTGACAGCATCCTCTCCTATATGGAACATCCGCTGCATGATGTCGTTTCCGAAAGTCGAGGCGGCCAGGAAGGCATAGGAATCGACCGTGGACATAACCGTCGCCAGCAGCGCCAGTGCGAACAGGCCCAGGAGCCCCGCCGGAAGAACTTTCAGCGCCAGGACCGGGTAGGACGAAACCGGGTCGGCCAGTTCCGGCAGCAGGGCGCGGGCGTAGAGACCGCAGGAGGTCGTCAGGAAATCGAACACCGTCCAGCACAGGATGGAAATCAAAATACCGTTGCGCGCCACCGAGGCACTTTTGGCCGCGTAACAGCGCTGGTAAAAAGCCGGCTCGATAAGGGTCGCCAGCGCGATGACGTACCAGGTGGCGATATACAGGCGCGATTTGCCCCCGTGCCAGGTGAGATGTTGTTCGGGAAGGCGGCTGCTCAGAAAGTCCAGGCCGCCGAAATTTACAACCAGTATTACCAGCAGGATGATGAAACCGATAAACATGAGCGCGAACTGAAATACGTCGGTGCGCACCACCGAATTAAAACCCCCCAGGTAAACATAGACGATGGAGAAGAGGGTTCCCAGAAGCACCCCCAACCAGAACGGCCAGCCGAACAGGTACTGGCACAGCACCCCCAGCATCAGCACATAGGCCGCCGGCACCGTCATCAGGTAGATAACAATCGAGCCGGCCGTCGCGGTTTTGTTGTCGTAAGTTTGGTACAGCCGCTCCGGCACGGTCAACAGCTCGGACTGCCGGGCTTTGCGAGCCAGGAAAAGCGCGAACAGAAAAGCCGCCAGGTAATAAGGCAGGCCGAATACCAGCCAGTTGGACAGGCCGTAATTGTAAGAGTATTCCCCCACCCCCAGAATGCCGCCGTACCAGGTAGAAACCAGCGAGGCGATAAAAGCCGGCAGGGTGAGCATCCGCCCCCCGACAATCAACTCGATGGGACTGCTGTCCTTGCTCAACTTCCTGTAAAATCCCAGAAAAAGCAGCAGTCCCAGGTAAACGACTATCAGGCTGTAATCGATAAAATGCACGGGCTTCTTTTAAAACATCTCCAACTTAAGCTGAGTGTAAAACGAGCGTTCCGGCCCG
>JAFGNW010000229.1 GCA_016926795.1 Candidatus Zixiibacteriota bacterium | reverse complement strand
GTATGTATAAAACCGGTTATATCATCTTCGAAACCGCTCGGATTAGTCAAACCGTAAACGTCGCCATCGACATATATCCCCATATAAACATCATTGAGCGTCTGTTCACCGATATTTTTAATCTTGTAATCAAAAATCACGAAATCTTCCGCGAAAAGATAAGACCAGGCATAGGAACTCTGAGTGACCTCGATATTGAGTGGTATATGGAGGCGGTCGTCCAGATAATCTTCGCATAAATTAGGCGCGCCTGATGTAAAAGTATCGGTATAAACGGCAATATAATCCTGTTCGGATACGGCGTTTTCGTATTCGGGTTGTCCCGGATTCAATATCGAACGATAGATGATATTCCCCTGCGGTGATTCATCGGGGTGCATTTCGTTGCAATGCTGCCAGCCGTCAGCCCCGACAGAAACCAGGGTGTCATCTCCGACGACGGCGCCTATCCAGAAAGAACCGGCAAATAAATACATTGTATTTGAACCTTTTGGGTATTCGCAGGAAAGTGCAGTTTGACCCGTAAAACAGTCGATGGTATTCAAAGCCTGGCCATTCCCAAAGGCGCCATGGTTAGTAATACTGAGGACTATTTTACCTACATTGTGCTCTGCGATACAATGTGCCAGAGCAACAGGTGAAAGCGCCTGTTCAAAGTTTTCAGATTTAAAATCCTGTTCGGCCCGGCTCTGGGCCATTGATGAAAAGATGAGACATAAAACCGCACAGAGAAGTACCGTCCTGGGTAAGTACTTGTACATAATTCCCTCCCGGCTTGGGATTAATATGGTTTATTTGTTCTCCACCCCGCTTTCTCCTCACGCTCTATAATTATAAGATATTTAAAAAACGTGTCAATAAAAAAGCCTTATTATCGGGCTTTTATCTCCCCCTTCAACAACATTTTCAGACCTTCCAGAGTGCCCTTCCACACCGCTTCCTCACCGGCCGAGATGGCCACAATAACTTTTTCCTCAGCACTGATTTCTAGCACAATCTCTTCCCCATCGACATTGAACACCGCTTCGGCCCAATGTTTGGCCGGAAAGTTGACAGCCTCACATTCGAAATCGGTCCGCAGCTCGCCTTTTACCCGGATATCACTCATTTTCACCTCTTTAAGGATTTCTCTCAATCCACTTGATTAATGGACGAATTTCCATCATCTTATATTCAATATAAAATATCACCCAAGGGCTGGATATAAAAATAAAAAAAGGAAATTATTTTATGAACCAATCCGATAACCTGCCCTCACATCACGGTACAGACAGCGCCCCAAAAAAAACCTATCCCAACGAAACGATAAAACTCCTTCTCGAACGCGGCAGCCTTCGCAATTTTACCGATAAAAAAATTCCGCCCGATATAATGCAGACTGTTCTTGAAGCCGGCATCCACGCCCCCACCGGCGGCAATCTGCAGCCGTATTCGATAATTAAAATCGAGAACAAGTCCACCGCTGCCCTTCTGGCCAAGCTGTGCGGGGAGCAGAATTTTATCGCCGAGGCTTCCGTCAATCTCCTGTTTTGCATCGACTACCACCGTTTGCAGCGTTGGGCCGAAATCGAGACCGCTCCCTTTACCGCTACTGCCTCCTTCCGCCATTTCTGGATCGGTTTCCAGGACACGATAATCGCCGCCCAGAACATCTGTACCGCCGCCGACGCCCTGGGCCTGGGGTCGGTTTATATCGGCACTGTCACCGAGTGTTTCCGGGAACTTATTGATATTTTTGACCTCCCACAGGGAGTTTTCCCGGTTGTTCTGCTTACGCTTGGCTACCCCAAGGCCAAACCGCCAGTAAAGAAAAAACTGGGTGTACCAATAGTCGTTCACGATGAAAAGTATCACGAGCTCGACGACGTTGCGCTTAGAAAAGCCTTCGATGACAAATACCCCGGTCTGAAAGTTCAGATTACCCCGGAGCGGCTGGATACGATCGCCGAGGTTTGCCGCAAAGTCCACGGTGAGGTGTTCGCCCAAAAGTGTATTGAAACGATCGAGAAAAACGGCTTTATCAACGCCGTGCAGCGTTATTTCGGGCTGCATTATCGGGCCGATGAAATGCCCTGCGGCAACGATGAATTCATGAAGATTATGGAGGAATCCGGCTGTAACTGGTTTAAGAAATTTGAATATATTTAATTTATACAACTTAAACAGAAACCGGGAACTTTTTTCGTACGAAACGATTCTATAAGAAATTGTAAAATTACAACATAACGAAGGACACATGAAAGTATCCGACCTGGTTATAAAGTGCCTCGAGACCGAAGGGGTCCGGTATGTGTTCGGTCTCCCCGGCGAGGAAAACGAGGACCTGCTCTTTTCGCTGCAAAATTCCGAGATCAAATTCATCCCCACCCGGCATGAGCTGGGAGCGGCTTTTATGGCTGATGTTTACGGTCGCCTGACCGGCAGGGCCGGGGTGTGCCTGGCTACTCTGGGACCGGGCGCCACCAACCTGATGACCGGCATTGCCGACGCTCACCTTGACAAAGCCCCCCTGGTGGCGATCACCGGCCAGGCCAGCTCCGACCGCGTTCATCTGGAAAGCCACCAGAATATCGACGTCGTCAATATGTTCAAGCCGATTACCAAATGGAACACCAGCGTTCACAACCCGCAGATTGTCACCGAGGTCATTCGTAAGGCTTTTAAGCTGGCTGAGATCGAAAAACCCGGTGCTACCCATTTCGAGCTGCCGGAAGATATCGCCAAAATGAACTGCGACCTGACACCGCTTTCCGCCAAACGCCTGCGCCGCGCGGCTCCCGATTATAAAGCCGTCAAACGGGCGGTTGAGCTTTTAAAAAAGGCCCGACACCCCCTGATTATCGCCGGCAACGGCGCTATCCGCAAAATGGCTTCCAAACACCTGCGCCAGTTCGTGGGGCTGACCCATATCCCGGTGGTCTCGACTTTCATGGGTAAAGGGGCTATCTCTGATAAAGACGAACACTCCCTTTTTGCCGTCGGTCTGCAGGCTCGCGACTTTGTCATGTGTGCTATCGACCGCGCCGATTTGATTATCACCGTCGGCTACGATATCGCTGAATACTCCCCCGAATTCTGGAATCCCGGTAAAGACAAGAAAATCATCCATATCGATTTCCTCCCCGCTGAGGTTTATGAATTTTACCAGCCCGATATCGAAATCGTCTCCGACGTTTCCGGGGCGCTATGGGAACTGAACATCGCCGTAGAGAAAGAAAAAATATTTTTTGACTCGAACTGGTTTAGAAAATTACGGCAGGTTATTATCGAGGAATTCGATTCTTACCGGCTCAAAGACGGCGAAGCTTTCAGTGTCCCCGGCACGCTGCATATCATCCGGGAGTTCATGCGCCCCGGCGATATTCTGATTTCCGACGTCGGCTCGCATAAAATCTGGGTTGGGCGTAATTATCCCGTTTACGAGCCCAACTCGGTGCTAATCTCCAACGGTTTCGCCAGCATGGGTATCGCTCTTCCCGGCGGCATCGCCGCCAAACTGGCCCTGCCCGAAAAACGGGTCGTAACGGTCATGGGCGACGGCGGCTTTTTGATGAATTCGCAGGAAATTGAAACCGCCCGCCGTATCGGCGTCGGCTATACCATCATTGTTTTCAACGACAACGATTACGGCCTCATCTCCTGGAAACAGCACAGCCACACCAGCAAAACTTTCGGCACCGGTCTGACCAATCCCGATTTCAAAAAATACGCCGAGAGTTTCGGCATCAAAGCCTACGCTCCGAAAACCCTGAGCGAACTTCGCAACGACCTGCAGCAGGCCATCACCGGACAGGAACTGTGCCTTGTGGAAATACCCATACGGCCTTCGGTCAATTACGCACTGAGCAAAAAACTCGAATGCGATTTGTGTGAACAGATAGATTTTAATATAAAGTGAGGTTCTTATGAAAGCTATAAATCCCGCCACCGACGAGCTTATC
>JAFGNW010000027.1 GCA_016926795.1 Candidatus Zixiibacteriota bacterium | reverse complement strand
GGTTAATTTTACCTACGGTAAGGATAAGAAAGTCAGGGTGGAAAAGGCGCTAGCGGTGGCCCGGACGGCTTTTTGCAACCCGGCCGATAACAGCGTGAAGATTGACGGCCATCTTGACGAAGCTTTCTGGCGGGACCCGGCCGGCACGTTCTTTACTGAGGACGGCGGGCTCGCAGCCACCGACCCGTCGGAATTTTATTTCGCCTACGACAAAGATAATTTGTACCTGGCGGCGAAATTGACCGACCGGAAAATCGACTCGATGAAAGCCGCTGTCACCGAGCAGGACGGTCCCGTGTACGGCGAGGACTGTATCGGATATTTTCTCTCACCGCACGAATACCGCGATACAATTTATCAGTTTTATTTCAATTTCCTGGGGACGGTTTATGACCATAAGATTTGGAAACGAGCCGACGGTGAGATGGATTATGCCCGGGATTTCAACGGCGAGTATGAAATCAAAGCAACCAAAGACAGCGACATTTGGACGATAGAAATCCGAGTGCCGGTTTCCGCGATGGGGCTGGCGGGGATAAAAAAGGGTGACCAGTGGGAGGTGAACTTCCGCCGCAAGCAGCCGCGGCTGTCGGCCGCCGCCGACTGGCAGGTCCCGATCGGCTACCCGGACTACAAAGGCGGCTGGTTGATTATGCGGTGAAAAGAAAATTTACTTGATTTTACCTTAGTTCTTTATATATTTTAACAATTCTTTATAGGGATGACTGTTATTTGCTTATTTAATGAATGATACAATATGTACTTTTTTTATATTGATGAATCCGGAATAGAGAAAGAATCAAAACATGTATTCTTTTCTGCTATTGGATTACAGCATTATAATTGGAAATGCTTTTTTAACTTTTTAAAAGAATTTAGAATTAAGACAAACAAAGAATACGGATTTTATAGATATAAAGAATGGCATGCTTCAAAATTCATAGCTGGAAGAGGAAAACTCGGTAAAAGAGATATATATAAATCTACAAGGTTATATGTCTTTAACCAATTCCTTTTTGAGTTAGCAAAACAATCATATTTAAGAATAATAAATATTAAGTGTGAAAAGAAGCAAACCAATGCTCATTTATTTGCACTAAATTGTTTATTCAATCGTTTAGAAAGATTTTTAAAGGAAAAAGATGATCAAGCAATAGTTTTTATAGATTCCGGGCATGAAAGTGAATACAGAAAACTATATCGTCGTCTACATGTGATAAATCCCGTACCTAGTAAAGTAGGATTATGGGGTGATGGAAAAAAATACAAAAACTTACCTCTTGAACAATTTATCGAGGATCCCATATTTCCTGATTCAGACAAGTCCTTGCCTATCCAAGTTGTTGATTTTGTAGTATTTGCATTGAATAAATATTACAATTCAAATAATAAACAACAATCTTTCAAATTAGACGAATCATTTTTAAAGCTAAAACCGATATTGTGTTTGGAAGCAAGTAAAACACACCCACTGGGTATTGTTGAATTATAAAGAAAACCCCCTGCCTTAAAGCAGGGGGTAAATCTTCGAAGAAGAACCGATTGTTGCTCTCTTCGAGCATCGGTCCTTCATATATATATAACGACAGTTTTCTGCTTTTTGTCAATATTTTTTTTGTTTTTTTTCTGATAAAACGAATTCCAATGTTAAAAAAGCCAAAATCTAATAAATTTGGACTTTCCCCTTGCTTTGAAATTTCAAATTAATTACCATAGGCCGACTTCTGGAGTTAGCCTTACAACGATAATCGAAAATAAAGCAGCGCATAAAGATGTTACACCAAAAAAACCGTTTTTACCGAGGAGAGCTTTAATTGAATGCTTACGCCAACCCCGACAACATCACAGCCAAAGCCGCCGGATGGCTGGAGAAAATCGCCCCGTTCAATTCGCACGCTATGGAACTGAATCCCGATCGGGCTGCCCTGCTGGTGATCGATATGCAGAATTTCTTTCTCAACCCTACCTCGCCGACCTTCACCTGCGGCGGTCTGGCGGTTCTCCCCCGTATCAAGCTACTTGTGGCGGCTTTTCGAGACGCCGACCGGCCGGTTATTTTCACCCGGCACGTTCACGACCCGGAGGGTATCGACGCCGGCATCATGAAATGGTGGTGGCAGGGGATGTGTGTCGAGGGGACTCCGGAAAGCGAAATCCACCCGGAACTGGCCCCCCGGGACGACGAAAAAGTAATTCTGAAACACCGTTATTCGGCCTTTTACAACACCGACCTGGAGACCGTTTTGAGGGGTTTGCAGATCGAAGACCTGGTTATTTCGGGTATAATGACCAACCTGTGTTGTGAATCCACCGCCCGGGACGCTTATTTCCGGGATTACAGGTTGTTTTTCACCGCCGACGGCACCGGCAGCATCAACGAGGAAATGCATCTGGCCAGCCTGCTGAACCTGGCCTTCGGCTTTGCATATATAACCAAAACGGAAAGTATCATAGAACAACTGGCGGTAACGCCGGTATTACAAAATAAATAAATTTCCTTTTCGTTATGAAAGGTTACTATTCCGAAAAACTATCGGCGGAGAAGCTGAGAAAGGTTTACGCCTGCGCCCCGCCACGGGTGCGGCAGTACCTCCGGGCTGAAATCGATTTCGTTCTGGAGCATATCTCCGAGGGGGATGCGGTTCTGGACCTGGGCTGCGGTTATGGCCGGGCACTGGAGCCGGTCGCCCGAAAAGCCGGTTTCGTATGCGGTATCGATACCTCGCTCGACAGCCTCTTGCTGGCTGCCGAAAAATTCAAAGATACCGGCCATATCCGGCTGGTTCGAACCGACGCCGCCGCCCTGGGCCTGGCCGACCGGAGTTTCGACCTGGTTTTCTGTATCCAGAACGGCATCTCGGCTTTCAGCGCCAACCCGTTTGACCTCGTCTCCGAAAGTATCCGGGTAACTAAAAAAGGCGGCACGGTGCTTTTTTCCAGCTATTCTCCGCGATTCTGGCCCGACCGTCTGGACTGGTTCCTGATTCAATCGGAACTGGGTCTGGTAGGCGAACTCGACCCGGATAAAACGGCCGAGGGAGTAATCATCTGCAAAGACGGTTTTAGCACCGGGACGTTCACCCAGGTTAAATTCATACAACTTATGTCCCATTTCAATGAACCTTATCGCATTCTGGAAATTGACCGGTCCAGCCTTTTCTGCATAATAAACCCGGTCTGAGAACGTTTTTTGGGGAAATTCAGATATTAAGAGTTTTTTTCATTAAACTCTTTGACAATTTCTGCCGTATATATTATTATAAACAAGAGATTTAAGGAAATCTCGAAAAGAAGCAATATTTCGAAGACCGTCATATGTAACGAAGCCGGTGTGTGACGGGTCATTATTGCTAAAATTGGAACGGCAATTATATTTGTGAGTTTTATTCTCGATAGTAATCAATTCAATTTCTATTATTAACCCCCGTTCATTACTGTTTTCACGGTAGAGGTCAGGTACTTAATCGTACTCTGTCCGTTCATTGAGAGCATATATGAACAGCTAATGTAACTTTTTTTTGGAGGTTCTGTCATGCAAGGCAGCAAACTTTATGTAGGCAACCTTAACTATGCTGTCACCAACGAAGAACTGGTCGAACTGTTCAACAACTATGGTGAAGTCAAGGAAGTCAACATCATCGAGGGGAAAGGCTTCGGGTTCGTGGAAATGTCCTCTGACGACGAGGCTGAGAAAGCCAAAGAATCCCTTAACGGCACTGATTTCAAGGGCCGGACGATGAAAGTTGATGAGGCTCGCCCGCGCCGCAATCGTGAAAGAAGAGGTGGCTATAGAAATTCGTATTAATTCCGAAATCAAACTGATTTAGATATATATCAAATTGAATAAGGGGGGTTATATACCCCCCTTATATTTTTCCGGCTCTCCCTCACCGCCTCCCTTATTCCCGATGGATATTTACCGCAGGCTCATATGTCCCACGCTGTAGCGCTGGTCACCGCCGTAAGGTATAATCAGGATATTGTCAAAGCCCTCTTTTACCGCCCGCTCGGGTATGCTCCGTTCATCCACCCGCAGACCGCCTTCTTTGATAATTTTGGGTGAGATATTCATACGCGCCACCAAAGCCGTATCGTCGCGGAAATACAGGGTGTAATCATCATTGTTATCGACACTGATACTGAACCCGGTGTCGTGCCGTTTTCGGCCTAAATCGACCCGTATGCCGTCATCGTCGAGTACAAAACACCCGGTCGTATCCCATTTCGTTCCCTGCTTTTTGGGTTTGTTTATATCACGGTAGTCCACCGGTTTCGCCTCGGCGTAATAGCGGGGCTGGTAGACATCCGGACCGAGCTGGCGGGTGACCTCGATAAAATTAAACGGATGCGCCCAGGTGGTATAAAAACAGCGGTCGGCCAGGAGCTCATAATCGGTATCGAAATACTGATTCAGAATAATCCGAAACGTATTGACCGGGGTAATCCCGTCATAGAAAACCGAGGTATCCCCGCCGGGAAGATAAACGGCGTTAAGGATGGAAAAACGCTCCCGGATATCGGTTTTATTCACCCCGAGCCAGCTCAGACCGGAGCCGGAACCATGGTCAGCCTGCAGAACGATAATCGGTTGTTTTTCCCCGGCCCGGTCCAGAATAGCTTCTATGGTCTTTTTTATCCGTTTGGTGATGTAGGTAATCTGGCCCTTATAGCCGTTCTTATATTCCTCGACTGTCCCTCCCCGGTCCATAAAATGCGAACCGTCGCCAGCGTAAAAAGTACGGTCGGGCTGGAGTTCCTCACCATCGGGTCCGAACACAAACGGCGGATGAGGGCTCAGGATATGAGCAAAAACAATTTTGGGCGAGGTTACCTCATAGATATCGGGCAGCTTGTCCAGAATATAATTCAGGCGTTTGCGGTGCTGGGCGTACTGCGATTTTTCGTCGTATAAAAAAAGCGGCAGGGGTGTCGTGGTCATCAGGATATTGCGAAATTCATTGACGGTCCAGGAAGGCGAGACATAAAAATCTACTTTCTCAAACTCGGTGGCGCTGGAACCGGATGCGAAAGAGACCGTTTTGTAACCCCTGTTCTTGAAAAACCGGAACACCTCGTTATCCCAGAGTTTTTCGTTGAGCGGCAGGCGGTCTTTAAGATTCCGGTCGAAATCGCCCAGCTTCTTCACAAAATTCATATTCAGGGTGGATGACAGCGATAAAAGCGTCTGGCAATAATTCGAATGCCCCTTGTCCATGACGACAAAACCCCGGTCCCTGAGAAACGAAATGAATTCGCTGTTGTCGTAACCGAAAATTTCCCTGAGAACATCGGAGCGACCGTAACCATCGAGAATGAGGTAATAGACATCGGGGCGAATTTCCGGATAAGCCGACTGTTCGGCCGGGCTGTTTTTCTCGACGGTGTCGGACGCATCGACCCGGGTCAACAGCACAAAGCCGCCGTGGACAATCTGAACGGCGACCAGCACCAGGCCGATAAAATTCAGCGCCCGCGTCAGTTTCAAAAAGGCTTTATTGCTCTTTCGAATATATTTGAAGCTGTAGTAAATTATGAGGCACCAGATAAGGAAAATAAGACCGCTGCGGCCGATTTCCGTCTCGCCGAATAAAATCCGGAAGTCGGGCAGAATCTCGATAATGTGTCCAAAAGTGAAGAAGAGAAAAGCCACCAGGGTGGCCATCAACGCCCCCTTCACCTTATTGCGAAGGATAAGGGTGAAAAGGACGGTCAGGACAACCACTCCCAGGACAAACTCGACCAGCGGTCCGATTACGTCTTTCAGGCGCATTAAATAAGCGTTCTGGGCATACAAAAACAGAACCGGAAAGAGAACGAACAACAGCGGATGTAGAATCAGAGGTTTTCTTTTTCTATTTTTGTCTTTTTCTTCCATTCATCCTTCCCCTTAACATTATTGATGATGTTGATTTAATTTATGTATCTCAAATGCCCGAAGCTGTAAGCGCCGTCGCCCTTAACCGGCACAATCAGAACGTTGTCATATCCTCTATCTGCGGCTGCCGGTGGTACCTGAACGGTGTCCACCGATATCCCGCCCGACTTCAGCCAGGTCGGGGGAATCATGACAGCAGCCACCTCAGCGGTGTCATCGAAAAACGTCATCCGATACTCGTCGTTACAATCCACGCTCACCTCGAGCCGGGGATCTTTCCGCCGGTCGTTGAAACGGATTTTAATCCCCCCCGGTCCCAGCAATCGGCAGGCGTTGTGATTATAAGACGTTCCCGGGGCAATTGGATGGCGCACCTCATCATAAGGAAGGTCGTAAAGCGGGTGAGTCAGATACGCTTTTATATAGCGGTTATAAAAACCAAGGTTCATTTTTATGATTTCTTTAAATCGCTTTAAGCTGAAAAGTTTTCCGCGCACAATCAGCGTCATGACATCATAATAGCGGGAGAGGTCCTTATCGTGAATCCTGTTTTCGCTGGTTGTCAGAGTCGCCTCGTAACCCTGGGGGATAATGCGCCGGAAATGACCTATCCGCCAACCCTTGAACGAAGTAATGGGGAGGCGGGATAGAAGCGGGTCGGCCAGAGCATGGCAGTCGAGAATGTAAACGTCCGGACCGGCGCAAAAACCAAGTTGGCCGATACCGCAGCGGCTGATGAACTTTTCGTTATTCTTTCGAGCTTGACGACCTTCATAGGCCCATCTGGTGTTTGGAAGTTCCTCCGAGAAACTCACGTTGAGCAGACCGTTGCTCTGGAAATACGCCGCCCGCTCGTCGGAAATTCCCCGAAGCCAGTCGCCTTTTTCAATCCCGGTACCATAGTCGGCTCCGTTCCAGAGGGGTGTTCGCGGCCAGAATATGCCGAGAGCAATTAAAATTCCCATCGCCACCCAGGCCGCCCGGTGTGAACGGTCGCGGCGATACTGCGACAGAATCAAGACGCTTATCAAAAAGGGCGCCCCGAAAAACCGTCCGGTCATGAAACAACCGCCGATTTTAAGAACGTACAGCAGGTACAACACTATGCCCACCACCAGGGGAAAATTACGGTTGGCTTTAAAACGCAGATTTAGCAAAACCGCGCAGGCGATGGCCAGGGCCGTAACCGGACTCCTCATAAACAGGTGGTAAAAATAATAACCCGCCTGTTTTATCAAAGCCCAGGTGCCGATTCCCGAATTCAACTTAGCATAGGCCGTGTTGGGAAAGGGAAAGCCGTAATAAAACAGAGAAAATGCTTCCCATATTATCAACGGCAGAAAACCGAGAATAACCGTTTTAAGACTTTTTAGTTTGTCGGGTAATTTAATGAAATAAAAAACCAGCACGGGCAAAAACAAGAGGATGGTATCGAGGCGGTTGAGGGCCGCCAGGGATGTTATGAGCGTCAGATACAGCAACGCTTTCCGGTCGGTTTGACCCTTCAAGTAAACTGAGAAAAAGATAACGATTATCAGATACGTCAGGGGATTTTCCAGACCCGAGGTCGAGTAGTCGATAAACGATTTGGACACCAGCAGCAGACCCAGTCCGAGCATGGCGGCGGTGAAAGTGCGGGCGATTTTGAAGGCGAATATTACCATCGCCGCGAGCGTAACGGCTATGGAAACGAAAAGACTGGTCAGAAAGATTTCCCGGGTGAAAAAGTATGCTCCGGAAATCAGCAACAACCAGAGCGGGTGGGTATAGACCTGGACTCTTTCGACCGGATTCCAGGTCAGACCCAGACCGTTGACGAAATTATCGACCACCCGGAAAGTGATGAAGGCGTCGTCACCCAGCCAGGCATTGCGATAGAGCACCGCCGCGGCCAGCACCAGCACGGTTATAACAAAAAAACGGTGATAGATTCTCGGAGGGAATTTCATTCTTATAGCTCGTCAGTCAAATGCATATATATCTCATCTCAGCCGATGACGGCCCAGTCCGGCAACACCCGGAGGTCAATGTTAAACAACAGGGTCCCAACCAGGTAAATATAAACGGTAATCAAAACCGCGCCAATTAAATTGAGGATTATTCCGCTTTTTATCATATCCTGCATTCTGACCTCACCGGTGCCGAAAATAATGGCGTTCGGCGGGGTGGCTACCGGCAGCATAAAGGCGCAAGAGGCTGATAGTGTGGCCGGTATCATCAAAAGCAGGGGATTAACCCCTATCGCTACCGCCAGCGACCCGAGTATGGGGAGTATCATCTGGGTGGTGGCGGTATTGGAGGTCAGCTCGGTTAAAAAAGTAAGCATCAGGCAAACCGAGAAGATGATGAAAACCGGGGGAAGAGCGCTCAGACCGCTCAACTGTTCGCCTATCCAGACTGACAGGCCGGACTGTTCGATACTAGCCGCCAGGGCAAAACCACCGCCGAAAAGAATGACAATGCCCCAGTGGAGCTTGTTGGCGGTTTCCCAGTTCATGAGTCGCTTTTTGCCCGCTGTGCGCGCCGGCACGATAAAAAGGAGCGAGGCTATGGCGACGGCGATAGTGCCGTCGTCGATAAAGGCGGCTTCGGGAAACAGCGCCGACCAGCCGGGTATCACGAAATCGCCGAGGTCGATATTTTTCCGAAAGAGCCACAGCAGCGCCATGACGACAAACAGCATCAGCACCATGGCTTCCTCAAAACGCATTTTCCCCAGACGTTCATATTCCTTCTTGAAAACAGCACGGTCGGCCTCGAAAGTACTCCTCCGGGGAAGAAAGAGCAGCGTCAGCAATCCCCAGGCCACCGTTAGAAATACCGCCGCGAAGGGCAGGGCGAAGATGAACCAGTCGGCGAAAGTGATTTCCGGAGCTTCCGGGAAATATATCTGGTAGATTCTCAAAAACACCAGGTTGGGCGGGGTGCCTATCAGGGTGGCTGTGCCGCCTATGGACGCCGCATAGGCAATACCGATTAATAGGGCGATGGAAAATTTTGTCACCGCTTCGATATCGAAATTATCTTTGAGTTTGGTGATAATGGCCATGGCAATCGGCACCATCATCATGGTCGTAGCGGTGTTGGATATCCACATCGAAAGAAAAGCGGTGGCTACCATGAAACCGAGCATAATCCGTTTCGGGCTGACCCCTATAAAGAGGATGATTTTGAGGGCTATCCGCCGGTGCAATTCCCAGCGCTGCATGGCCAGCGCCATGATAAAGCCGCCGATAAAGAGAAAAATAACGTTATTGAAATACATGCCGGCGACGTCTCTGCCGTTCATTATCCCCAGAAGCGGAAACAGGGCTACCGGTAAGAGAGCTGTGGTCGGAATCGGGATAGCTTCGGTGACCCACCAGACCGCCATCAGCACCGCCACGGCGGCGGTCCGGGTGACAGCAGGATTTTCAGGATTAAGCTCACCGAAGAATAAAAGCGTCAGCGCTAAAAGCGGACCCAAAAACAGCCCCACCCGCTGTCTTTCCAACAGATATTTTACATAAGATGTTTTTGACATGGCTATTTATGAAATTATAATTAATAATAATATTATGGGCCACAGTCAGTTCACAAGTTTTAACTGCACTTCCGAGGGAGAATTAAAGAACAAAAACCATATCCGGTTATTACTTATAAAAAAGGATACAATAAAAAATAAAATTCCATTGTCACCGACGCACCTTTCGCCTTGACATAACGCTTAAGATATATTATACTTAAATAGCGAAAAGGCAAGTAGTTACGAACCATTTCCAGACGGGATGGGTTAATATCATCCGATAATAATATATTATCGGTATATTTTTATGGATAGCATAAATAATTTGACCCGCCCGTAATTAAAAAAATTTGGTACTCGTCAGGTTCATATTGTCGATAAGACAGATATGACATCATCGAAAAGAGAAGGACTTCTATGAAATACAGATTTTGGCTTGGTCTGGCCATATTTTTACTGTTTCCTGCGAGCGGAGTTTGGGCGCAGTTGAGCGTTTCCGGCCGACCGGCAAGTTTTACACGGACGACAAAAGCCTCGGTGCAAGCCGTAAAAATGCCTGCCATCGACCGAGCGGCCCTTTTGGCCGAGGACGCCCGGGAAGAATCCAAGGATGTTCCCTTCCGTTTCGGTATAGCTTTCGATGTCGATTATAATCTGAATAATTCCGGTACCTGGGAAGAGCTTGACGATGGCAGCCGCTTGTGGCGGTTAAAGTTGACCTGTCCCGGCGCTTTTTCCATCAATATTATTTATGACCGATTTTGGCTGCCGGAGGGCGCCAAGTTTTACGTTTACAGCGAAGACCGCAGCCATGTCCTGGGCGCCTTTACCTCGCTCAACAACAAGGAGCACGAAAAATTCGCTACCGCCCCGGTTAAAGGAGATGTATGTATTCTTGAGTATCACGAACTGGCACGCACCAACCGGCCCGGCGAAATAAGCCTGGAAAGTGTTATCCACGGTTACAAAAATCTTTTCAATTTCGATGTCGTCAAAGACGCCATCGATTTCGATGTCGTCAAAGACGCCGTCGAATTCGGCGAATCCGGCGCCTGCAACAACAATGTCAATTGCCCCGTAGGCCAGCCCTGGCAGAATGAAAAGCGTGCGGTAGCCATGATTCTCACCGGCGGTGGCCAGCGGATTTGTTCCGGGGCCATGATTAACAACGTCCGCCAGGATTTAACGCCTTATTTCCTCACCGCCAACCATTGCCTGGGCGGCGAGGAAACCTGGATCTTCATGTTCAATTACGAAAGCCCGTCGTGCACCAACATCGACGGCCCGACTTACATGACCACCTCCGGTTCGGTCCTGCGGGCGGCATATGATTATTCCGATTTCGCCCTGCTGGAACTGAGCGAGACCCCGCCCGATTCCTTCAATATTTTTTATGCCGGCTGGTCGATCGAAAATATCGCCGCCGACAGCTCCGTCTGCATCCATCACCCTTCGGGCGATATCAAGAAGATTACTTTCGATTATGACTCACTGACGACCTCCAAATATGCCGGACCTACGGGATCGGGTGACAGCCACTGGCGTATAGGCCAATGGGAGGACGGGACTACCGAGGGCGGTTCCTCCGGGTCTCCCCTCTTCGACAAAAACCATCGGATTATCGGCCAGCTGCACGGCGGCTTCGCTTCCTGTGAAAGCCTGTCCGAGGATTGGTTCGGCAAACTGTCCATTTCCTGGAATTACGGCGGCAGCCCGGATTTACGCTTGCGCGACTGGCTCGACCCCGACGGCACCGGTCAATTGATTCTGAACGGACGGTTTCCCTCCGGTCTGCTCATTATCGTAACACCTTACGAGGATACCAAGGACAGTCTCAATGACTTTGAAATCAACTGTGAAATAATATCCCAGTCGGCCCTGGTGCCGGACTCACTGTTGCTGCGCTATCAAATCGACGGTCTCTGGGACTTAGATGTTCTCGAGATTGACGGTGATCCCACCCATTTCAGGGGTTACATCCCCGCCCAATCGCCGGGGACGATAATAAATTATTATATTTACGCCCGCAATATAGAAGACGAGTATGATTCCAGCG
>JAFGNW010000228.1 GCA_016926795.1 Candidatus Zixiibacteriota bacterium | reverse complement strand
ATCTCTACCTGTCGCACAAGCCGCTTTGCTGCCTGGAGGAGGCCGATGTTGACGCCAGTGGCAAGCCGGGACTGGAACCGGATATTTCTGATATAACCCGTTTGATAGATTACCTGTATCTGTCGCACACGCCATTGGCAACATGTCCGTAAGGCATCCGTACTAAGTCTTTTAACAAAAAGCCCGTCTTTTTTAAGATGGGCTTTTTTTATGCTGGAACAAGAGTGCTTTGTTTTTGATTTCCGGTAGGGATGGTTATTATACCTATGCGGGTCTGGCGGTAATAAAAAGCTCCTTCGGCTGGATGATTTTCACAACTTTTTTAAAATACATTAATAAATTGTTTGAATTGATAAATAAGTTTGAATAATCTGCTCCCCATATACGGCAATAAATTGCAAACCGATTAATCCTGGAATTCTTCTTAAAAGAAGTTAAAAAAAGCTTGCTATAATCTACAAAATGGGTTATTTTAAATTAATTCTATGGTTAGGTTAGCTATTGTTTTGGTGGGGTATTACTTTCCAGGAATCCATAGCTCATAAAAAAAAGTTAAGATTTTTATATATTCTTACGGACTTGGAAGATATAAAATTTAACCATCACACAATTATCAACAAGGGGCGGAGGTCTTTATGGGTAAGAAGTGCATCTTTGTTATTCTCCTCATTATTGGAATAACAAGTCTTAACCCGGTTTTATCCCTGGCGAAAACTGCTAATAATGAAAGACAGGGAAAAATCTTAAACTATGGTTTTATGTCAGAAAAACAGGTTGCTGTTGCCGATGGCGGTGCATTACACCCCGATTTATTTAAGAAAAAGAGTAAGCCGAAATCCCTGGCGATGACGGGGGGGGGCGATGATATAACTCCCGGAGTTGTTGTCGCTCATACCTGGTACGAGATTCAGCAGAATTCTTCAATGGGCCGTCTTATCGACTGGCGCGCTCCCAATCCGCAGGTGCACATGGCATACAATCAAATGCCGGTACTTTATAGTTTTCGCAGCATCTCTTATAATGTTTACGATCCGAACTCTCAAAGCTGGCCTCAGGGTTCTGACAACGGCTGCATATTAACCTATACTTTCTCGGGTTGGTCTGGTTTTGTCAATGTCGATGTTAACCCGTCCGGGGAAGCCCTCATAGCCGGCCATGTTTTTAATCGACCGGAATTCTACCCTACCGATTCCGCCCGCACGACTGTTTTCAAGGACCTGGTAAGTGCTTTTTGTATGTTTACCTACAGCCAGGTTCCCAATGAACTGGCCCATTATGGCGCCTTTAATCCGGAGTATAATTTCCTGTGGCCCAAATTCGAATATCATATATACGGCGGTGATACTGTCCTGTATGCTTTTTCCTGCGAAGGAGAAACTTATGGCAATTCCAGCGAATGGCGTGCTCTCACCTTATACCGGATGAAAAGCGGCGACCTGAATGGTACCTGGCAGGCTTTTACTCTTGACACAGTCGACTTCATCAACCAGGATATTACAGCCTCACGCGTTTCACCCCGGGTTGCCTGCTGCTGGCTGAAAACCGCCGCGGAAGGTGTCTATCGTAATAATGATGTCTGGTATATGGTGTCAAATGATATGGGAGCGACCTGGGAAATTTATAACAAGTTTAACGTTACTGACTATCAACCCGATGAGGAAGGTTATCGCGCCTGGCTGGAGCTTTCCTGTTTGTTTGATACCAATGACGACCTTCATATTGTGTGGAATGCATGTAAGTATTATGGGGACAGAAAACCTGCTTCCGGCAGGGCTGGTCGTTTATTTCACTGGTCGGAATACACGGGCTTTATCAGCACCGTCACCAGTTTTGAATGGGACCCGCTTCTTAATTGCGGTCAGGGGGGAACTAACAGCCTTAATATATCCAGGGTGTCCATATCTGAATGTGACGACAGGTTATATGTCATATGGAACCAGTTTGGAGATCCCGACAATGGTGACAGCGTTGACTGTGCCAACCCCGATGTGGTTGCCAGTCATGAAAGCTATAACGCCGATATTTACCTGTCCGTATCAACTGACCTTAGCGGTTATGCCTGGGACAAAGCCCGCAATCTGACGAATACCAAAACACCCGGCTGTGACGATAATACCGGTAATGAATGCGCTAACGAAGTCTGGCCGTCGATGTCCCGCTACGGCATGGATAACAATAATTACATGCTTATGTGGTACGATTGGCCGCCAGAAGCTATGTCAGTGGATCCCTCTTACGTTTACTACAGCGGCTCTTATTATCTCGACGTGATGTATGTCAACGACGTAGTGCCGGGGATATCGGATGCAACTTCTGAAATTTACGACGGGGTGCCTTATAATAATCCGATTAAATGGTTTCGCCTGCCCTGTGTGGACCCGATTCCAGAGCCTGTTCTGTTCATGACGCCGATGTCAATAGGGTACCCGGAATACACCAGGCATGGTGAGGAAAAGGTATATGGTATTTTCCTTGAGAATTTAGGCAACGTGGACTTAAATGCCAGTGTCTTTTATGAACAGGATACTTATTCCGGTAATAACTGGCTGTATGTCAATAAGACATTTTTTTCGATACCGACAGGGTACAACAACAAGGATTCCCTCCAGGTCACCTTAAACAAATGGGGTGTGATAGATGACCCGGGCACGGTGGTTAATCTAGTCGGCCGCGTGGGAGTGGAATGGAACCGGGGGGGCACGTTGGATACGGCTTTCGTGGAAATCGATTTCTATGTCGCGGATACCGTTGCCGGAATAACATGGGATACTGTCTCAACCAACCATATCAGTCTGGTGCTTTCCAATCATGGTAATATGGGACACCAGTCGGCTGGCGAAGTAAACATGGATTTTTATAATACTCTCGATTGTGACAATTATTGGGATGATTATTATTCCGGTAATTCCGAAATATATCTTAACGATGCTTCGCCGATAATCTTGAGTGCTGAAATAAACGGCTCGGATACCAACGTTACGGCCAGCTGGTCGATATTTAACAGTGACCTGGCTTCGGAAAATATCTTTAAACCCGTTACGGGTCATTCTACCCCTCAGCATCTGGACGAGACGGCTTACGAGGGTTTTCACACCGGTACGTTTATAACGATTGATTCGACCCTGGCGATTGAAAAAGATTATTACGCCCCCAAAGAAGATGTTTCTTTTATTATTCAGTGTATGAAGATATTTCCTTACGACGAAGCCCCACATGAGGATGTGACGATCGCCGAAGCTTACGATTGGGATATTCCTTCCGATTCAAGTGTTTATAATTATTCAGATTTTTCGGTTATGGATGAGGTTCTTTACATGGTCGGTGGGGAATGGGATGCTCCCTCCCTTGACAGTATTGAATGTATCGACAACGACCTGCGCCTCGGCGGGGCGGTTTTTATCGGTTACTACACCAACCATGAATACAACGCCGATCCTTCGGTGCTTAATCAGGGGTATCTTTACAGCGGCTATGCCGCCTTGAATTCCGAATTTCAACATCCTTATCCCGCGGGGGAGCTTGACCCGCTGGAAGTATACCGTAAGATGTTGGCGAATCCGGGATTTGAAGTCCTGCCTTATGAAATTAAAGATCAGCATATCGTACTTACCTACTTTGACAAATACGATTTTAGTCCGACAGACACTCTCTTTATCTGGAGCGCTCTGGCTTCGGTTTATGGCGGCGATGACAATGATTTGCTCTATCAGCTGGACTCCGCTAAAAATTGGTATGCCGGGGTATTACAGCAGACAAGCGGCTGTCCCGGTGTTTGCGGTGATTTTGATAATACCGGTTATGTCAATTTGGCTGATCTCGTCAAATTGATAAGCTGGCTCTATCTTGACGGCGACCCGCCTTATATCCAATGTGTTGCTGATGTCGATGGGGTGGGCGGTATCTCCAACAACGATGTCATATCCATGATCGATTATAATTATTTCACCCATTCCGACCTGGATTGTGAGCCCACCTACGACACTATTTTCCCTTCCTCATACGATACTCTCGAACTGGAAAACTGTATTGTTGACCCCGGCAATGATAAATGGTCGGTTGATCTCCGACTGAATCCCGCGGCTGATTATTACGGCTTTAGTTATGTTTTTTCATATATCTGCCCGACTTCCAATCTGATTCTTGATTCCATTATTTTTAGTCCGGCAATCTCCCCGATGCCGCCTTTTTCGGGATACGAACTTTTTGATAACGATAGTCGGAAGGGTTGCGTGGCGATTGTAAATAATGCCTCTTATGGAACCGCCGACCTGTTTATCGCGACTCTGTATTTCTCGCTTACCGCAGCCGGTTATCCCCAAGTGATACTGTTCGATACAACCGACTACCCCGCCGGAAACAAGACCGTCCTTTCGCGTATCGAGGTCGACGGCAATAAAGGGTATACACCGGCAATCATTGATGACATAAGTGACAGCGATACCGATCTTGACGGAATCGATGATGTTGCGGATAACTGTGTCAGTGTTTATAATCCTGACCAGGCTGATTACGATGGCGATGGAGTTGGTGATGTATGCGACAACTGCCCCATAGATTTTAACAGTGACCAGAGCGACGACAACCAGGACGGCGTCGGCAATGCCTGTACTTTCGAGGAAACGACACCGGAAGGTACTGATGTTAATGTAAATATGGGCGGTGACGTGGATCTGACCTTCGAAAACGTCGCCACCGGAGGGACAACCGAAATGACGGTTACGGTCGACGGTCCTGAGGCGCCATCATCGTATACGGTCCTGCCGCTCGACTTGCCGGTTTATTATAATATCACCACGACCTCTTCTTATACGGGGGTTATTGAGATTTGTATTCAATATGACGACGCCGGACTGACACCGGAGGATGAAAGCAATCTGACTCTGTACCATTACGACGGCGCGTCCTGGGTTAACATTACGACTAATGTCGATACCGACAATAATATCGTATGCGGCGAAACCACAACGTTATCACCGTTTATTGTCGGTTTCAATTCTGGTTGTTGTGTGGGTTACACCGGCAATGCCAACTGTTCCGAGGAAGAAGAACCGGACATCTCCGACATCACGCGCTTGATCGACTACCTCTATATCAGCCACACGCCGCTGTGCTGTCTCGAGGAAGCTGACGTCAATGTTTCGGGCGGCGAGCCGGATATCTCGGACATCACCCGTTTGATCGATTACCTGTATCTGTCGCACACACCATTGGCAACATGTCCGTAAGGCACCCGTACTATGTCTTTAAAACAAAAAGCCCGTCTTTTTAAGATGGGCTTTTTAAATATTGAAAATAATGATAAAAAAAATTCGATGGCCAGTCAGGGTTGGTATTGTATCTTGTTGCGTGTCAAGCAGATTTAAAAAGCTCCCCCGGCTGGGCTCGAACCAGCGACCCGCTGATTAACAGTCAGCTGCTCTACCGACTGAGCTACAGGGGAGTATAACGCTCACTTATCTTAACTGCCGTTTCCGGCAGGTTCATATTATATCAATTTTCGGTAACTTGTCAATCTTTTTTAGCTAAGTTTATATATTTTACCGAAATAACACCGGCCGGGACAGCCCGGTTCCCGACCCGGATCTGTTTTTTAGGCCTTCATTAATATAGAGGACTTAAATCAATAATTCCCAGCTTGAAATAAGGGAATACCGGATTTCACAGACCCCCTTAATAAACTCCATAAAGTTGGGCAAATCAAAAAAACTTCATGAAACCGGGCAAATCAAACACTGAGAATCCCCGCGGCAGGATTTGCTGTCTTCGTAAAAAGTGATTGACCGGGCTTGCCTGCCCGAAAATATCTTCGTATAATAGGTCTATAATTGAGTACTTTACAGTTCTAATTCTTGGGGGATTTTAATGTGTAGGAAAATAGTATCAATCATTTTCATGGTCTTGGTATTGTTGGCTGTTTCCCACGACGATAGCCTGGCTTTTCGTAAAAGAGGGAAGAGACCGGTTAAGAAACCGGCCAAGATTTTCCAGACCAAATTCGCCTTCGACTTCAAACTGACCACAGGCTTTGTGGTTGGGGGCGCTTCCGGAGCTATCGATAGAATCGAGGGGGACGAATGGAAATATAAAATGCTTTACGGGGTCGGCCTGGCTCTGGAATATTATTACCGGCCCCAGCACGCCTTCTGTTTCAATATCGAGGCGCTTTGGAAAAACCTGCCCGGGCAGGACTATGGTTCAATTAGAATCTTTACTTATTCGGGCGCCTGGATGTATCGCTTTACCCCGCAGAAATATTATTCATTTTATTTGCGACCGGAATTGGGATTTATAACCGGCCGGGCGCCGGATTTTCACAATATCGAGCTGGGTACCCATTTTTTCTTCCGGCTGGGATTCGGAATATTTCGTTATACCGCCGGTTGGACCAACACCCGTCTGGAACTGTATTATAAAATGGCGTTCAGCTCCGGTTACGAGGTCAACCGGTTCGATATTGAAAAAGTTGATTTCAATGCCCAGTGCCTCGGCCTGGAAGTAGGTATCGGATTACCATTATAACCACAAATTTTTATTGTTGGGGTCCTTTGAAATTGACAGGATTTACCCGTAGCAACTGAACGAAAAAATATTTTAAACAATCTATCCATCCTTACGTTTATTCAATATTATCATGAAACGGGAGATAATCATATGTATGAAATTGAACTAAACGAAACCAATCGCGAAAAACTGGCCCGGGCTTTCGAAAATGTCAAGCGGGTCGATACCGGGATAGATTGTGCTGTCGAGGGCCGGATGGGGAAAGCCTACGTTGACAATCCCGAAAATCCCACCGTTTATAAAATTGAATTGTTCCCATTCTCTTATTTTGCCGGCGATGGCTCCGGTCCCGCCGCTGATGAGGTATTGAGAAATCTTAAACCGCACAGTATTCTTCTGGCTCCCGCGTCTGATTGGGCTGTGACCGCACTTAAAATTCACGGCGATAATCTTATTCAATTCCCGCGCTACAGTTTTTCCTCGTCAAGTCTCTCAACCGCTCACCTTGACCGGTTGCTGGAGGAAAATTCCTTCAGAGATAAAATCTCCCGGCTCGGCCTGGAGGCGGTCCGTAAATTTATGACCGACCCCGAAGGTTTCGCCGATATCGCCCTGTTCGAGTCTCCGGAAGACTTTATAAAGAGGGGCGCGGCTTTCGGCGTGATTGAAAACGACCGCCTGAAAGGCATCGCCTATTCTTCGCTGGTCAACAGCCGGGCGGTCGAGGTCAGTATTTACATCGTAAAAAAAAACCGTCGGCTCGGCATGGCTACTGCCCTGGGATGCGCGCTCTTGAAATACTGTCTCAAAAATAACCTGCACCCCAACTGGGACGCCGCCAATCTGGAGTCGTGCCGGCTTGCCGAAAAGCTCGGCTATACCGCCACCGAGACCTATGACGCCTACTACTTGAAGCCTTCGGATTGAAAAATGAGTTAGAAAGAAAAATAAACCTCACCTTTTATGCGGTCGAAGACAGAACACCACGGCTTTAGCCGTGGATGAATGAGCCCATCCTGTTATTCGCTGCGAGCTAAGCGACGT
>JAFGNW010000227.1 GCA_016926795.1 Candidatus Zixiibacteriota bacterium | reverse complement strand
GTATTCCAGTTGCTTCTTTGAATTGACTCCCTTAACCTCCTCGGGGTCCTCGGCAATTACCACCGCCACCTTCAAGCCGTTACGGTGCATAATCTTAACGGCGTCGGTCAAATAATACTCCCCCTGCGCGTTCTTATTGTCAATCCGGTCGATGATCTCGAAAAGTTTTTTATTATCAAAGCAGAAAGTCCCGGTATTGATTTCCTTAATCTTTAAAATAGCTTCCGAGGCATCCTTGTGCTCAACAATCGCCTCGATAAAATCAGAGTCACCGTCACGGAGAATCCGCCCGTATCCGGTCGGGTCTTCAAAAACAGCCGAAAGGCAGGTAGCCGCGGCTCCGCTCTTTCCGTGTACTTCCATCAGCCGCTCAATCGACGGGCGCGATAAAAAGGGCACATCGCCCGCCGCCACCAGCAGGGTACCATCGAAATCCGCCAATAAATCCCGAGCCATCTGCACCGCATGGCCTGTCCCCAGCTGTTCCCGCTGCCAGGCAAACTCAACCGGGTAACCGGCCAGAGATTCCTGTACCAGTTCTCCCCTGTGGCCGATTACGACCACAATACGCTCGAATTTGAGCTTGATTAAGGTATCCAGCAGAATAGTTATCATGGGACGATTGTGAATTTCGTGGAGAACTTTGGGAAGGTCTGATTTCATCCGCTTCCCTTTTCCGGCTCCCAGAACGACGGCGGCTTTTTTACCCGACAAAAGATACCTCTAACGATTATATAAGATTATGTCCCCGAAGGGATTTATTATTTTTTGGACGGTTTATTGTTCTTATCGACATGAACGACAGCAGGCTTGAATGCGGAAGCTTCGGCTTTGTCAATTAAGCCGTAAGCTACAATGATTAACAAATCGCCGACCTCCCCTTTTCGTGCCGCCCCGCCGTTTAAGGCGATTATCCCGCTTTTCGGTTTGCCTTCGATGACATAGGTATCGAACCGTTCGCCGGTATTGACATTTATAATCTGTACCTTTTCCCACGGCACGATATCGGCTCGTTTCATCAAATCCGCGTCAATCGTTATCGAGCCGACGTAATTGAGATTTTTATCCGTCAGCACGGCGCGGTGAATTTTCGACTTACATATCGAGATCATCATCTATTAAAAACCCCTTAGTTTTCAAAATTCAGGACTTAAATATAATGGCTTATTCTATTTTGGCAAGTAATTTAGCTTTTCATTCAAGACCCGAACCGTCGTATTTGTAAACCTGAAAAGCATCGAAAAGTTCCGATTTTAAGACTCAGAATGCCAGCTCGACCCAGTTGGGGGCGGGGTAAATTTTCAGTTCTTCTTCGATATCTTTAAGGGCTTTTTGCAGGTTTTTCCAGAGAACTTTCTTTTGAGCGTCTTTTGCGGTCAGCCAGCGGAATTCACTGTTTTCGGGAGACAATCTAACCTTTGAACCGGAGGACACCACCGCAACTATTACCGGTAAAATCCAGATTTTATCGACCGTCGGTTCGTAAAATTGAAAAACGTACTCGGTAGCCCAGAGCTTTTGCGGCGCCAGTCCGGTTTCTTCTTTCAATTCCCGGACGGCTATCTGCGGGACAGACTCCCCGTTCTCCCGTCCGCCGGTCAGAAACCCCCAGAAACCAGGGTAGCTTTCTTTTTCGGCCCGTCTGAGCAGGAGAAATTTCCAGCCGTTGGCGTCTTTTGTGACCACCGCGACGTTGATGCCGGGGGATTCTATTTCGATGTGTGATTTATCGGGCATGGGGCGCTATATCAGTTTCATATTATCTATCAACCGGACCCCGTGCAACCGCACCGCCAGCGAGCAGACGGTGTTTTTGACCACTTTTTTAACCGGCTTGAGGGTCTCGAACTCGGTGAAGGCGATATAATCGATTTTGGCCACGGCGCAGGTGGCCAAAATCACCGCCCGCATTTCTTTGGTAATAAGTTTGGTATCGACAATACCGGCTTTAACCATCTCCCGGGCGGTGCGCAGGGCGTAAAAAAGACAGACCGCCTCCCAGCGGCCGATATGGTCAAAATAACGGTTGCGCGAAGACATCGCCAGGCCGTCCTCCTCGCGCACGGTCGGGGCGATTATTATCCGTATCGGAAAACCCAAATCGCGAGTCATCTTCTTTATCACCATCGCCTGCTGATAATCCTTCATCCCAAACACGGCTAAATCGGGCCGGGTTATATTGAACAGCTTGCTTACGATAGTCGCCACCCCGCGGAAATGGTCCGGGCGGATTTCGCCTTCCAGTGTTTTGGGCAGGTTTTCCAGAACGACATAAGTTTCGTAATCACAGGGGTAAATCTCCGCTGCTTCGGGGGCGAATACGATATCGCCGCCGGCCTTCTTGATTTTTTTCAAATCCTCTTTTTCATCGCGGGGGTATTTCTTGAAATCCTCCTTGGGGCCGAACTGGGCGGGATTGACAAAAACCGAGACGATAACGACATCGGCGGCTTTTTTGGCGCGTCTTATAAGCGAGAGGTGGCCCTCGTGCAGCGCCCCCATAGTGGGGACGAGTCCGATTTTCTTTTTCTTGACGGTTAGCAGTTTCGCGACCGCCTGCATTTTTTTTATGGTGCGGATGGTTTGCATTATCGACCAGCTTTCATTTATGTTACTCCACTACCTCGTCTATCTCCGGGTTGACGTGCTCCTCGATGTAAAAAAGCGAACTCTCCTTGGCAATATTGTAATCATCCTTAATCTTTCTTATCACCACAAACGCCCGCGCCTGCGCCGCGGCCACTATCGCCAGCATATAACCGATAATGGTGGCGAAAATCAAAAAGAGCATCACCGCCATGACATACCCGGCCGGGTTACCTGTCCCCCCCATCGCCCAGCCGGAGACGGCGAAAGAAAAATCAATCCCCGGAAAGATATTGAATGTTTCAACAACGAGGTCGCTTTTTACCGGCAGGTGTGACAAGCCGGAGCGGATGAGCCTTACAATATTATCGCCGCCGCCCAGCGCGGTCGCCCAGCCGATAAACTGCACCGCCCGGTAAGCGAAATAGGCATAGATAAAGCCGCACACTTTGGCCGCTGTCAGGGCATAAAGAGTATAGCCGAACCATCGGGCCGGCTGGCGGATGATTGTCGAAAAGGTTTCCAGGATAACCGAGAATGACTCGCCGTGGCGCTCGGCGGCCGCCACCGCCGGCAATAACACCACCGACAGGGTAAAAATGAAAATGATAAAAACCGTTAGAATAGCGATAACGAAATTGGGCAGGGCAAACAGCAGCGCGAACAGCCAGTCACCGAGATAGGGAATTCTGCTGAGCAACCCCAGCAGGAAAAACAGGAAGACTATAAAGGCAACAAAAAGAACGATCGCCAGCTCGGAAAGAAAAATCTGTTTTAATCGTTTGAAAGCGAATTTGATAGCCTCGATATTGGAGAAAAAGCGGTTGCCGCGGATAGACTCGATATTTATCGCCGCCACGCCGAAAAAACCCAGCATAACCGTTAAAATCCCCAGGACAATCCCGGCCCCCAGGGAAATTTGAGAGGGGACGCTATCGAAACGGAAATGCTCGAACGGAAAAAAGCCATAGGCTGAAAAAACCAGACCGAGTCGTTCCCCGGCGAACATCTGCGCCAGATAATAGAAGATATCAAAGACGACCAGAGCCGCTATGACAAAAAACGTCATCACGAAAATCTGTTTGGCCGATAACGCCCGCGCCGGCGCCCATAAAATATCACGGAAATCAAAATGGAGTTTTTCCATAATTTTAATTTCACCCGCCTTTATTTTAAAGTCAAGCTATTTTAACCGCCGGTCATGATTGTAGAAAACTGTCAGCCAATCATGACAAACCCTGTCTTTTTTTTACACGATACCCATAAAAACGGTCCGGGAGCAATTAAAAAAAGTGAACCCCTTATATTTCCTTCCGATATATCTAATAACGCGAAACTTGATAGGGTGAAGCAAGTGGATACAAAAGGGCGCCGTAATATTTCATGCAGGAACTCCTTGTCAAAGAATATCCGCCTTTTAAAATCAATCAGCCTTATAACCCACATATCAGCTCTTTTCATCATCTTTTATCTGGCTCTTATCGAATTCCGGGGGGAGGTCAGCCTCGCCAACGGCACCGGAATAATGGCCATTCTGATATTGGGTACGGTGACGGCCTTATCCCTGGCGGTCAACCTGCTGGTCTTTTTTATCCTGTCAAGGACGACTGAACCTGATAAACGCGAAAGCGATTCGATGCGGGCGTTCGAGAGCGATATTACATCCGGACCTTTCAACCTCGAACGCCCGGTCGAAATCATCACCGAGACGGGGGATCTCGACGATAGTGACTTCAGCCGACAGATATTAAAATTGATCCGCAGCGCCGAACGCCTGGACACGGTCGAGAAGGATTTAATTCGAAGGCTCCTGGAAAACCACCTGATTGACACTTCCGCCCGGAAACTTTTAAGCGAGGTTCAGATTTGCACCTGCCGGATTATCAAGCAGTTGAGCGAGTTCAGCCGGGACAATCAGCCGGAAAAAACCGAACCCCCCAAAGTCGGAACGCCGGTTTAATCTTACCTTTAATTTTCACGAATCAAATCAGATATGAAATTCGATGACGTCTTTGTCGTTTAGGACGCAATCGCGCTGTACCCGCTGGCCGTCGAACTTGCCCTCACCCCAAATTTTGGCAAACTTGAGCTTGCGGGCGAAATCCTTGTGAATGACCTCGGCGGCCATCTCGACCGTCCCTCCTACCGGCAGGATAATCGGGTCGATGTACTCGACTTCCTTACCTATGTGCTTGGTGTAAACCCGGATAATCGACAGTGCCCTGAAGATCTCGTTTTTGAAATTTTTGAGGCTGTCGTCGTCGATAATCGAGGTCTCGACAATATTGAACCCGGCGAATTTCTCGCCCAGTTTTTTCCGCCTTTCGCCCGTCTCGTCATCGTAAATCTTGTGCGCGCAGATGAGAGTTTTCTTGAAGCAGTACCGGGGGTCGTCGGGTTTATCGGTGACCTCGGGCTTCAAAACAATCCGCTTTTCATCGAGTTTGTAGAAAATAAACTGCAACCCTTCCTGACATTTGTCCGAGGCGAGGTCGCATACCAGCACCACCAAATCGGCCTGGCGGATTAAATTGGCCATGTAAGTCTCGTACATATCGACCGAAATGGGCGGGGTATCTATCAACTGAATCTGGACGGTTTCATACGTCATCATCCCGGCCAGTGGCTCGCGAGTGGCATAAGGGTAATCGGTGACGGTCGGTTTGGCGTTGGTGAGGCTTTCGATAAGCGAGGATTTGCCGCTGTTGGGAGGGCCGATTAAAATAACCTGGCCGGCTCCCTCTTTGGGGATATAATCGTTGGTCGCCGCCTGCCGGACACCGTGTTTTTTGTCCGGCGTCTCGAGCGTTTTCTTGAGCTTGGAGATTTTGTTTTTCAGGTCAGCCTGGAGCTTGTCGGTTCCCTTGTGCTTCGGCATGATAGCCAGAAGTTCCTGGGCCAGGCGTAATTTCTCGCGCGGGTCTCGTTCGGCTTTGAACTCCCGCTCGAGCTCGTAATATTGTGGCGGTAAATTGGCCGGCATATTTAATTAATAATAAAAAATTCGATTTTATACAAGAGTAACCGACAATCCGAAAAAAGACCGGCTATATTTTTTCTCAACCCGGTTATTTGGCGTACTTTTTGAGAATTTCCCTTATCACCCCGCAAACGTAATCGACCTCGACGGCTTTCAAATCGGGGAACAGCGGCAGCGTCACCACCCGCCGCCAGGCGAAGGCCGTATTGGGGAAATACTGTTCGGTCAAACCCATTTTCCGGTAAAAAGATAGGTCGTAAATGGGTTTGTAATGCACGCCGCATTCCACTTTCCTTAGGGCCATCTGCTCGATAAAACGGTCGCGGTCGATTTTCAACCGGGATAGATTGAGCTTAATAATAAACAGATGCCAGGCGCTTTGAATCGATTTTTCGACCGGAGGCAGTTCCAGAAATTCGGCCAGCGGAGACAGGTTTTTAATATAGCGGTCGGCGATTGCCAGGCGTTTTTTCTGATTCTTATCGAATGCATCCAGCTGACCCAGGCCGATCGAGGCATGGACATCGGATAAATTGGCTTTCATCCCGAGATTGACGATATCGTACTCCCAGCGGTTTTTCAGCTTGCGCTGGTAAGCGTCGGCCGTCATCCCGTGCAGCGACATTACCTTGACCGCCCGGACGAATTCCTTATGACGCGAGACGACCATCCCCCCTTCGCCGCAGGTCAGGTTCTTGGTGGCATGGAACGAAAACACCGCGGCGTCCGCCACCTGCGGTATGCTTTTATTGTGATAACGAGCCCCGAAAGAATGGCAGGCGTCGGAAATAAGCGGGATTTTGTACCGGTCACAAATATCCCCCAGCGCCTTGTAATCGGCCGGGTATCCGGCGATATCCACCGGCAGGATACAGGCGGTCTGGGAACTGAGTTTGCGCTGCACCTCAACGGGGTCGATATTCAAGGTGCGGGGATTGATATCGGCGAAAACCGGACGGGCGCCGCTGTGAAGGATGATCTCGGTGGTGGCCACAAAGGAATAAGGAGTGGTGATAACCTCTTTTCCCGGGGCGACCCCGAGTAATTTGAGAGCCATAAACAGTCCCATCGAGCCGGAATTGACCGCCGCTGCATAACGGACCCCGGCGTATTTGGCCACCGCCTTTTCGAAAGCAGCCACTTTTGAGCCGGTGGTCAGCCAACCCGATTTCAGCGTCCGGGCAGTCTCCCGAATCGCTTTCGGTGTCAGCATCAAATCATATAGAGGAATTTTTTTTCTTACCATAAATCAAACGCTCATATTCCAAGGTCATCATATCCAGGGATTGCTCCCAGTCATAATTCTCTTTCGCGAAACGATAAGCTTCC
>JAFGNW010000226.1 GCA_016926795.1 Candidatus Zixiibacteriota bacterium | reverse complement strand
CTTAATGCTTCATCTAATTCATTATTATTTCTTTTCAATATACCTATATTACCCAAGCAACTAGCAACACCAAAGTCATTTTCTGTTTTTTTATGAAGTTCTAATGATTGCTCATAATAGAACATCGCTTGTTTTAAATCACCTTTCTTCTTATATACTAAGCCAATATTACCATATAGATTAGCTAATCCCTTTTTACGACCTTCTACATCTTTTTCTTTTATAGAATCATATATTTTTATTGCTTCTTCAAAGAGAACCAACGCAGTATCTAAATCATCCCCTAACTGTCTTTCCTGATAAATCATTATTAAGTTATTAAGGTTGCTTGCATATCCTCGTTTTCTACCAATCGCGATATTAATTTCTTTAGCTTTTTGTGAGAGTTCAATTGCTTTATCAAAATCTGGTTTTTCGTAAAATACTAAACTTAAGTTTCCAAGTGCAACTGCTTCTAATTCTCTCTCTTTCCTTTCCTTTGCTTGATCAAGTGATACTTCAAAATAATGCTGCGCTTTCAGATAATTACTTTTTGAATATTCTACATTACCAATCTTTAGCAAATCCCAACCGTTTATATAGCCCTTCCTTTTAATTAATTCATTAGCTTTCTGTTCTATTTGCTCATAATTTTCAGGTGGTTGGATTACAGTATCTTTTGTGATTTGATCTGGTATTTTATCTAAGGCTTTCGAATATACCTCTAACCATTTATCATCTCTTTTATCTCGTCTTTTATTATCAAGATGAATCAGTATAGTTACAATTAAAGCTAAGCCCCCTATAATAACACCTATAAGTACAACTGTATCCATTTAAAACCCTCCCATAAAGGATTCAACAATACTCCCCCCTACTCCTTCTTCTCCTTCTTCTCCTTCTTCTCCTTCTTCTCCTTCTTCACCATATTATAATAATACGTCAGGCCGATCACCAGCACGGCGACCACGATAACTATAATCAATATTGTAAGAGACATAACAAATCCCCCGGATATTTATATTTTAAATACTATTCCTTCTCCGTCTCGGCCTTGACATAGTTGACATAGTCCGGGAAGGCCGCCACCAGCGGCAGGCCGATTATCTCCGGCAGTTCGTAAGGATGGTTCTCCAGGACGTACTCCATCATGTCAGAAAACTTGGAGTCGGTGGTTTTGACAATAAGCAGCGCCTCCTCGTCGTACTGCACATTGTCATCCCACCAGAAGAACGACTCGATTTTGGGTATGATATTGACGCAGGCCGCAAGGCGGTTTTCGACAATCCCCTTCGCCATATTTTTGGCCTCGTCGCGCGGAATCGATATATAGACTACTCTGATAGTTTCCATTATTTGTTAACCTCCCGTCTCAGCCTGTTTTCCACAGACTTGATTTTGCCGGTCAGGCGGTTTTTGGCCCCTTTGCGGTCGTCGATGTTTATTATAATATACACCCGGCTGTGACGGCGCCGAAGCGCCAGCCGGGCCTTGTTGATAACTTTCATAACCCGGTCCCAGTCCCCTTCGATAAGGGTGGACATGGCCGTCAGTTTGTACGGCAGGCCGGAGCGGTCGATGATGTCGATAACCTTGGCGACATCGGCCGAAACCGAATCCCCGCGCTTGTCCGTCGGGAACATGGTCAGTTGAAACAGCACGGCTAACCTTCCATACGTTCCCGGTAGAGCGGGAACTTTTTACAGAATTCGGCCACCTCGCCGCTGATTTTTCCCAGCGCCTCGTCGTCGCGGCGATTTTGAATCGCCCGGTCGATGAAATCGGCGATGACCGGCATGTCCTCGGGCTTCATCCCGCGCGTTGTGATAGCCGGCGTACCGATGCGGATGCCGGAGGTGATAAACGGTTTCTCCGGGTCGAACGGCACGGTGTTCTTGTTGACCGTGATACCCGCCTTGTCGAGGGCAATTTCGACCTTCTTGCCGGTGACCTTGGGGACATCGACGAAATTCACCAGGAACAGATGCGTATCGGTGCCGCCCGCCACCAGCCGGTAGCCCTTTTCCTTCATCGTTTCGGAAAGCTTGGCGGCGTTGGCGACGATGGTTTTCTGGTAGGCCTTGAACTCGTCGGTCAGGGCTTCCTTGAACGCCACCGCCTTGGCGGCGATAATGTGCATAAGCGGTCCGCCCTGTATCCCCGGCATGACCATCCGGTCCAGGTCGGCGGCGTATTGTTCCTTGCACATGACCATCCCGCCGCGCGGCCCGCGCAGGGTCTTATGGGTAGTGGTGGTGACAAAATCGGCGTAAGGAATCGGCGAGGGATGCAGCCCGGCCGCCACCAGCCCGGCGATATGGGCAATGTCGACCATCATTAGCGCGCCGACCTCATCACAAACCCTGCGGATTTTCTCAAAATCGATAAAGCGCGGGTAAGCCGAGGCTCCGGCCACAATCAGTTTCGGCTGAACCTCTTTAGCCTGCTTCATAAGCTGGTCGTAATCTATTACCTCGGTTTCCCGGTCCACCGTGTAACCGTGGAACTCAAACAGGAAGCCGGAGAAATTGATAGGGTGACCGTGAGTAAGATGACCGCCGCAGGTCAAATCCAGTCCCATAACTTTATCGCCGGGTTTGAGGACGGTGAAATAGACGGCCATATTGGCCTGTGAACCGGCGTGCGGCTGGACGTTGGCATGGTCGCAGCCGAAAATCCTTTTGGCGCGCTCGCGGGCCAGATCCTCGGCGATATCGACAAATTCACAACCGCCGTAATAACGCTTGCCGGGATATCCCTCGGCGTATTTGTTGGTCATCACCCCGCCGGCCGCCTCGAGCACGGCCTCGGAGACGAAATTCTCGGAAGCAATCAGCTCGATTTTAAAAGCCTGGCGTTCGGTTTCTTTGAAGATGGCGTCGTATATTTCCGGGTCAACCTGTTTGAGATATGACATAAGATTACTCCTTCAATAAGCTATTTATAAATTAAAGTAAAGGTATGGAAAATTTACGGATAGGTCAATCGATTCCAGCGGATTTATATAAGAATCTGGCGTACAAGAAAATACAAGAAAAAACCGGGTAACATTTCCAGCAAATCGCTAAAAAAAAGGACAGGCTTTTGAGCCTGTCCTTTTTAAGTGTGAGAAAATACCGTTTATTTAAGCAGTATCATCTTCTTCGTCTCGGTGAATTCGCTGGTCTGGAGCCGGTAGAAATAAATACCACTGGCGTATCCGCTTGCGTTCCATGAGACATCATGTTCTCCCGCAGAAAGCTCACCGTTAATCAGGGTGGCCACTTTTTGACCCATGATATTATAAATCGAGAGCTCGACGGAAGAGACTTCCGGCAGAGTGAACTTGATATTGGTCGTCGGGTTGAACGGGTTGGGATAGTTCTGGAAGAGCGAAAATTCCTCGGGCATCACCACTTCATTCCCGCTTGACATGATGCTGAAACTGCTGGCGCCGCTCGAACTGCCGCGGAATTCGATCGCATCGATATAGACGTCGTCAGAGTTACCGCTGGCATCGCACATGAAGCGCAGCTTGGCGTTGGTCGGGAAGTTATACTGGCTGCTGGAAATCGGAACTATCACGTTATAGAATGTACCATTGTTGAAATCTATACCGCTGGCGAAAGACGCCACCGTCTGCCAGGCGGAACCGTTGTAATACTGAACCCAGAAGTCCTCGTTGGTATTGTCCATACTGATGGCAACGAAATAGAACTCAACTTCCAACTCGGTATAGCCGGATACGTTATAGCTGCTGGTGTGATAGAACGACGAGGCCACACCGCTGTTATCCTGAATATCGGCCGCGTTATTGCCCTGGTAGGCGTAAGTGCCGTAGGTATAAAGCATCATGTCGCCACCGCCGTCAGTATAGTTACCCATTCCGCCTTCGAAATCATCATAAGTGATAACGGTCCAGGCACCGGCTTCCGAAACGGTGATATAACCGGTCTTGGTCTCGGTGTCGGAACCGAAGGCGTTGGTCGCGGTAAGCGCTACTGTGTACGTTCCCGCTGCAGTGTAGGTGTGGGACGGGTTCTGGGCGGTCGAGGTACCGCCGTCCCCGAAGGTCCAGCTCCACGAAGTTGGATTATAGGTGGACTGGTCGGTAAAGCTAACTGTCAATGGCGCCACACCGGTTGTCGGATTGCCTGTAAAAGCAGCCACCGGCGGAACATCGTAAGAGATGACGTTGATATCATCGAAGGCCATACCGTCGGTAGTAATGGAATAATTGTCGTACTGCTGGAACTTGACGACGAAGGACCCGGTCAAGCTCAAACCGGCAGAAACCGCCAACTGGTCGATATCAAGCGTGATTTGCTGCCAGGTGGTGGAGCCGTTAGCCAGACTGTAAACCTTGGTAAAACTGCTTCCACCATTATCGGACAGGAATACACCGTCCTGGGTATGAGTCTCATCGCCGAACTCTTTCCACCAGAAAGTCAGGTCGACATCACTCTTGCCAGCCAGGTTCAGAGCCAGCCAGGCTTCGTTTTGCGCATAATTACCATTGGTTGAAACATCCATGACCATGTGATAGGAACCGGAATGCGGGGTGTTGGTCGTCAACAACCGGATACGCCCATAACTGTTACTGGAATAGGTTTGCCAGTACTGGTCAAAAGTCCCGGATTCAAACCCGGTCGAGTAAGGCAGGTTGGCATAATTACCGGTCGGTTCGGTTACGGTAATATAACCGGTTTTGGTCTCGGAATCGCTGCCGCAGGAGTTGGTCACCGTCAAGGCCACTGTGTAGGTTCCAGCAGCAGTGTAAGTATGCGATGGATTCTGGGCGGTCGAGGTGCCGCCGTCACCGAAATTCCAACTCCAGGATGTAGCCCCGGTTGAAGCATCGGTAAAATAGACCGTCAACGGATAATCACCCGAGGTTGGGCTGCCGCTGAAAGCTGCTGTCGGGGCGGTACAGGTCACCGTTATGTAATCCGTTCTAGTGTAGGTGTCGCTACCACAGGAATTAGTTACCGTCAGGGCGACCGTGTAAGTTCCGGCAGCCGTATAAATGTGAGACGGATTCTGGGCGGTTGAGGTTCCGCCATCGCCGAAGGTCCAGCTGTAGGAAGTTGCACCGGTCGAGGTACTGGTGAAGTTCACCGTCAGGGGGGTCGCTCCCGAAGTCGGACTGCCGCTGAAATTAGCGGTCGGAGGCGTACAGGTGACGGTGATGTAACCGGTTTTGGTTTCCACGTCATTACCGCAGGCGTTGGTAGCGGTTAACGTAACCGTATAGGTCCCCGCGGTCGTATAGGTGTGTGACGGGTTCTGTGAGGTCGAGGTACCGCCATCACCGAAGTTCCAGCTGTAGGAAGTTGCCCCGCTCGAGGCGTTGGTGAAAGTTACTGTCAGGGGAACCTCGCCCGAGGTCGGACTGCCGCTGAAAGCCGCCGTCGGAACAGTATTCACCGTTATATAGTTGGTTTTCGTTTCGGAGTCGCTGCCGTAAGAATTGGTGGCTGTCAGCGTAACCGTGTAAGTACCCGTCGAAGTATAGGTGTGCGACGGGTTCTGGGCGGTCGAGGTCCCACCGTCGCCGAAATTCCAGCTCCACGAAGTCGGGCTGTTGGTGGACTGGTCAGTAAAGCTAACCGTCAGTGAGACACAGCCTGAGGTCGGGGAACCGGTGAAAGCGGCTACCGGAGGATTGCCGCCGCTGACCGCGGCCACCGCGGCATGGGCGTCAAGCAAACCGTAACCATAGTACTGGTCCCAGCCGGAGGAACCGATATCGACTGTAGTACTGGTCAGGTAATTCTTGACCTGAGTGGGGGTCAGCGACCCGCCGCCGCCGGCCTTGGACAGGATCAGGGCCGCCACCCCGGCCACGTGAGGCGAAGCCATGGATGTACCCTGGTAGAAATAATAACCGAAATTGCCGTAATTCGAACCATCATGCGTCTGCTGCAGGACACCGTCGACATATCCGTCACCGTCCTGGTCAATAGTGACATCGCCGCCCGGGGCGCAGAGGTCGATATTGGAACCGTAACTGGAATAATAGGCCAGCGTACTGTCAAACCTTACGGCTGAAACCGAGATACACGTGGAATATGAGGCCGGATACTGGGGCGTGCTGGTGCCGGCGTTACCGGCCGCACAGACGATCGTCACACCCGCGTTGTAAGCATAGGTACAGGCATTCTGAAGAGTTGACGTGGTGCTGGAGCCTCCCAGGCTCATATTTATAACATGAGCACCGTTATCAGCGGCAAAGTAAATACCGTCAGCGATATCGGTCAGGTAACCATTGCCGCTGGCATCGAGAACCTTGACCGGCATGATGCTGCAGTTAAAGGCCACCCCGGTGACACCCAGGTTATTATTGGTAGTCTGGGCAATGGTGCCGGTCACATGAGTGCCGTGTCCCTCGTCGTCATTGGGGTGAGAATCATTGTTGACAAAATCATAACCGGGCACGAAACTGGTACCGGCCAGATCGGGCGCCTGGTAGAACGAGCCGTAATTTTCATAAGCCACACCGCAATCAATAACGGCCACCACAACCCCCGAACCGGTGCTCAAATCCCAGGCCTGTCCGATGTTTATCATAGGCATGTGCCACTGATAGGAATAATACGGGTCGTTGGGAGTCATTAAGGCGTGAAAGATGTAATTGGGTTCGGCGTACTCGACGTTCGGGTCCGCCCGGTAGATTTCAACCATCTCCTCGACAGTTTTATCAGGGGGAACATTGATACGGGATACCCCGGAATATTTGCTGGTAGCTATTATGGAAGTTCCGAGTTGAAGATTGACTCTTTGCTTGGTCAGGTCATTTACATCAGTTTTGAACTTGACAACAATCTCACCCGGAGCGTACTCGGCCTGGTTTTGAAATATACTTGGACTTTTTACCTTAAATTCTTCGGCGGCCATTGAGATGCCTGCGCCAACAATGAGAAAGGCAAGGCTTAGAAGTAAAAGTTTTCTAATCACAAATGAACCCTCCAAATTGATTTGAAGTTTGTTGTAAAATAACGGTGAATGGAACGGTTACACCTATAGGCATTCCTCCTTTCCCTGTTTTAACGGTTTAATATACAAAACCTTGAAAGATAGAACGAAAAAAAACGATGACAAATATAGACTTATAGGCACATATACCTACTATACGTACGTTTTTAAATATAAAATTAAGACACCCCTCCTTTCCCCCTTAAAATATTAGTGACTATCTTACGAATTTCCGATACACCGCAAGATATTAAACTAATTTAATTATGATACTCGTCCTTTTACATCTAATAATATTAAAAAAAATATTATCCGGAAGCAATAAAAAAAAGAGACCGTTACAATTCGTTACAATTCTCTGAGCCGGGTTTCGCCTTGACCGGATTGACGCTTGGTTCAAATTGTCAACCAGCCCTTATCGAAAACACCTCGTCGCACAACATAAGATACTAAACCGTAAACTCTTATGTGTTTTATTACAGACTTGTTTTGGCCGTCGATCACTACAAATACCGGCAGTAATTTTCCCTGTATATAATATAGATTCCCCCGGCTAAAGCCGGGGTTCTTACTTTTACAGACCTGCGGTCTGACCTGCTATTCGCTACGTCGCTTAGCTCGCAG
>JAFGNW010000026.1 GCA_016926795.1 Candidatus Zixiibacteriota bacterium | reverse complement strand
GCCAGGTAACGATAAAAAGAAATCTCCGGTCGGCCGGACAGGTACTTTTCATGCAGTTCATCCCGGTAAGAGAGACCATCGACCAGACCAAAACGCAGGGCTTCTTCGGACGTGAACGGTCCGTTATCGATAACGGTTTTAACCGAATCGACGGTGATTTTTCGCCCCTCGGCTATAGCCGCCACGAACTGTTCGAAGGTATTATCAAGGATACGGTTAACCTGTTCGCGGTTGGCCTCGCCGGCCGCGGTGTCGGTATATCTTTCCGGGGAGGTTTTGTAGTCACCGATACGCATCAGGTCGGCTTTGACACCCAGCTTTTCAAGTGTACCGGCGTAGAAGGTCAGCTCCGCCCGCAAACCCACCAGGTTCAACTGGCTGACGGGCGGGATGAGAATTTTATCGGCGACCGAAGCGATATAATATGCGATGTTGTTGGGTGAGGTAAGGTAACAGGTGATCCGCTTTCCCTTGCTCTTGAAATACAGCAGTGCCTCGCTCAATTCCTGAGCTTGTCCGAAACCCAGCGCCGGGCCCTTCAGATCTATCACGGTCTCCGCTATAGTTGGGTCGGTGGCCGCCCGGTAGAGGCCGGTCAGCAACACGGCGAAAGGCGTGCGGGCGCGACCGAATACCGGTCGGGGAGGATTCTCGGATATCCGCCCGGCTATTCCCAGCGCGAGCCGTCGCGACGGTTCGCGGATTACGGACGGTTGCCGCAAAGCTGTGGCGCCGAAGAAAGCGGTGGTATTGCGATGGTCGCCGGCATCGGTAAAACCGCCCCGGGCGCCAACAAAATATTTGAGCAGGTTGACCCGGATACCGAACTCGAAATTCTTGTCCGAATCGATAAAACCGTTCAGGTACAGTCCCGGCCGGGGAACATACTCGGCATGATATATATAATCAGCCTCCTTGATGTTTTGCTGGGTGGAAAGGAACATATCCGCTGAGAGGGTCAGTCTCGGCCCGAACGGCCGGTAAGAGAGGCCGTAACGCTGTTCCATCGAAGACCGCTCCCCGTCTATTTTCCCCCGGTTCAAATTCGACCAGAGAGCGGCAAAGCTGAAAACACCGCTGCCCCGCGTCAAAAAACCGATATTCCAGAAATGGCGATTGTTGTAGATACCCGGACCGTCCTTAAAATAACGATACGACACACCCAGCGATGTACCCTTTACTACGGGTATGCCGCCGGAGAATATAATTTCCTTATATTTATCATCATCGCGGTCGAGATGGCGGTAGGCCAGAGCCAGCCGGTCGCGGCAGACGGCAGCCCCCCAGCTTTTCGCGAAAGCGCCGTCGTAATGGTCGGCCATAATCTGAAAACCACCGGGGTAGAAATTGCCTAGGGCGGCGGGATTGACCCAGCCGGCCTCGACCCCGAATACGGCCGCCGCGGGCTGATAATAAAAAACGCCCTCCGGCAGGGGTATCCGTTCCGATTTAACCGTCGCGATGGAAACCGCCAGCAGAAAAAGCGCAATGACTGAAAATCCATATTTTTTACAGGGCAAATTTATTTTCCTCCTATCCCGCGAATATAAATATTGCCTTTCCCCCTGACCGTGCCGCTGATTTCCACGTCCCCCTCACCCGAGGTAAGGTTCAGCCGGTTACGGCGTATGAGGTCGGCGGTGAAGGGAAAATTGGCGGCTTCGATAACTCCCTCCTCGTCCACCACCATGGAATAAAAAGCCGAAAGCGTGTCCGGTACGGAAATATCGATATCCTCATAGCGGTTGGTAATTACCAGCTGACCCTCGATCATCTCGGTAATCTCCAGGATAACCGGGCCGGAGAAGCCCCGGATATAATTGCTCTGGCCGCGGGGGATGAAATTGGAGATTCGGATCTGCCCGAAATTGTTTTTGGCATTTATTTCTCCGACAAAACCGTCGATTTTAATATCCCCGCCGTCATTGCGGAAAACCGCCTGTCCCTTGACGTTTTTAATATCCTTAGCTACCAGCGGGGCGTTGGTGGTGGCCACGGAAATCTCACCTCCGATATCGGTAAGGTTGACCCTGCGATTGGCCGTGGATAGCTTCAATATATCCGTCACCCCGGTGATATCATAGCGTCCGAGGGAATTGTCAATCACCAGGCCTTTGAAGGGACCCAGGGCGTAAACATCGAAATAGATAGCGTCAATCTCAATTAAAAATCCCGCCGGCACCGTCAGTTCGGTTTCCACCAGGCCCGTTTCCTTGTCAGAGTTCCAGGGCGCCGGGTTGGGAGCGCGAAGCTCCAGTCGCACACCTTCCGGAATAACTTCCATCGATACGCTGATAAGGTCGATATAATCCATGGCCTTCGACCAGGTATCGGTGCGGGCCTGCTTGGTGTAAATAAGGCCGATATTCGCCTGTTCGGTCGCTTTAAGGCTTATGCGACCGTGTAAATTGACTGCTGCCTTGATAATCAATCTGTTTTTAGCTCCCGGTGCGACTTTCGACTCCAGCTCCCGGGTCGAGTAAAGTCCTTTTTCAACTTCGAAAATATCCTGAGCGGCCGTAACGGTGACCAGAAGCGGATACAGCAGCAGCGTGAAGCATATAATTTTAATTTTAAGCATTTTTTTCTCTGTATAATAAATCGTAAACCTGTTTCATAATTATCGACCCGGCTACGGCGGCGTTTAACGACTCTACGCCGGTTTCATGGTCAATCCGGACAACAGCGTCGCATCGGTTCATAAACTCATCGGACAACCCCTCGGCTTCGGAGCCGACCGCCAGCAGGAAACGGTCTTTGAGCAGGCGGTTTGTCAGATTGTTCAATTCGTACCGGCCGGTCGGGCCTGTGCCTATCATAAATATTTTTTCATCCTCAACCAACGTTAAAAGTTGCTCGAGCCGCACTTTTAAAATTTTTACGGCGAAAACAGCTCCGGCCGAGGAACGCACCGTTTTCGGATTATAGGGGTCGGCGGTGTTTCCGGCCAGCAGCACCACCTCGAAGGTGAAAGCCGCCGCCGAGCGAATCAGGGTACCCAGATTACCCGGGTCGGAAATGTTTTCACACAGTAATAACTTACGATGCCGGACGTGAAAAAGTTCAGCTGCTTTTATCTCCGGTATTTTAAAAACGCCGACCAGCCCCTGCGGGGCGATAGTCGGACTGACATATTCCAGCTGTTTTTCCGAAAGAGTGACAATTTTCACGTCCTTGTCTTCGAATGAATCGACCAGCTTTTTCTCCCGCCCGGATAAACGCGATAAAGAGCAATATACTGTTTCCGGGTAAAAGCGATGGCGGAGAGATTCTTCCAGGAGCCGCACCCCTTCGGCCAGGAATAACCGCTGTTGCCGACGCCCTTTTTTAGTCAGCAGCGATTTTAAATTTTTTAGTTCCGTTTTGGTTACCGGCATTTTTTATTAGCATATAAATAAGTTATTGAAAGTAATGAACAGATTATTGGTTCCGTTTCGCAAGTGAAAATAATTATATATATATTCGCCGCGGTGTTGCTCCTGTTCGGAACTGTACTCGCCTATCCCAGTCCCGACCGTATCGTTATCGGCGGTCTGGAAGGACAGGACCCGTCCGAGAACGAGGAAACCTACCCGGTTATGCTGGCCCTCTCCGGCGGCGGGGCGCGCGGTATCAGCGCTATTGGCATTTTGAAAGCATTCGAGGAAAAAAACATAAAAGTCTCCGCCATCGCCGGGACCTCGATCGGCGGGGTAATAGGCGGTCTTTACGCCTGCGGCTACACCCCCGAACAACTGATAGATATTATCCACAATACCGATTTCTCCGAGCTTTTCAGCAACCAGCCCAATCGTTTGACGATGTTTTTAACGCAGCGCCAGGACCGGGACCGGCATCTGTTATCGGTCCGCTTCGATAAATTGAAACCTTATATTCCCCAGGCTCTCACCGCCGGGCAAAAACTGACCTCGCTGTTAACATCGCTGACAATAAAACCCAATTACCTGACCGGAGGTGATTTTTTACGCTTTCCCGTCCCTTTCAAGACCGTCTGTACCGATATCGTCTCCGGCCGGGAGGAAATCATCGATTCCGGCTCTTTAGCCGAAGCCCTGCGGGCATCCATGGCCTTTCCGCTGGCTTTCACCGGCGTCGAGCGCGAGCAGAAAGTCCTCATGGACGGCGGTATGATGATACCGGTTCCGGTGGACATTGTAAGACAGATGAACGACACCGTCGCTTTCGTGGTAGCCGTCAACACTACCAGCCCGCTCCTGGCCAAAGAGGAACTAAAGACCCCGATTGACATCGCCAACCAGGTGACCTCAATAATGACCGCCGACCAGCTCGCCGACCAGCTGCGCCGGGCCGACCTAGTTATCGAACCGCCCCTCGATGATTTTACCTCGACCGACTTCGAAAATATCGACAGCCTCATTGATATCGGTTACCGGGCCGGGCTGACCGCCGCCGATGAAATTATCGACAAACTTCGACAGAAAAAAGTCAGCCGAACCTATTTAATCACCCAACTTGATATCAATTCCCCTTATGAACCGATGTTGACAGAACTGAACTCGAAATGGTTGAACCGGTCCGTCATACGCCGGGATTTGATTGACGAATTGAAAAAAACGGCGCTTCGATACGACCTTTACGAAATCAAGGCGGTGATTATACCTGATTCCGCTTTCTTTGAGGATACGGGCTACCGGTTGAAGCTTAAATTCACCCCGACCTTCCCCCTGTCTCAAACCGGTATTTTTTTCAAGGGTAATCATGTTTTCAGCGCCGACACCCTGCTGGCTCAAATACCTTTTACGGACACCGTCTTTCATCCGGGCGAATTTGAAGCCGGTCTTGACAGTATCATCAGCTTATACAGGTCCCGGGGATATGATTTGGCCGATGTCCGGAAGGTGACGATGGATTGCGACAGCCGGACGGTGACGGTGGTAATCGACGAGGCGCTGGTCAAGAAAATCAAAATCGAGAACAACCGGCGCACCAAGGACTGGCTGATACTGGCTAATTTTCCGCTCAAAGAAGGGGAACCGTACTCCACCCGGAAAGCCAACCGGGGCATCGCCAATATTTACGCCACTGACCTTTTCGACCGGGTAACGATGGACCTCATCCCCTATGACAGCGGCGCCCTGATAAAAATCGGTGTGCTGGAAAAAAAATTCACCCAGCTGAGATTGGGCTGGCACTGGGACGACGAGTACCAGTCCGAGGAGTTCGCGGAACTTCGCGATGGTAACGTGCTGGGTATAGGCATGGAATATCTTCTGCACGCCCGCTATGGTCGGGACCGCCAGGAATATTTTACGAAATTGAAAGTCAACCGGATTTTCTCCACCTATCTGACCGCCCAGATGAAAATTTACCATGACCGTCTGGACCGGACCATCTGGCTGGACGGCCTGCCAGTCGGCGTTTGTGAGGAGAACACCACCGGGGCTACGGTCCGCGTCGGCCAGCAAATCTCACGTCTGGGCACGGTAACGGGCGGTATCATTTTCGAAAATATCGAATACTACGACAACCGGGACGATAGCCGGGAAACGCTGAACCTGAGAAAACTGGTCCTGGAATCGCTGGTGGAAAATTTCAACCGCATTCCTTTCCCGGAAACCGGCAAAAAGCACCTGTTCGAATTGCAATTGTCGGGCAAGTACCTGGGCGGCGAGGTGGAGTTCACCCGGTATTTTTCCTCGATTGAATCCTATTTCCCTTTGGGGGATTATATAAATTACCACCCCAAACTATCAATCGGACTTTCCCGCACCGGTCTCCCCCCCTCGGAAAAATTCTATATGGGCGGTATGTATTCCTTTTCCGGCTTCCGCACCCACGAACTCAGCGGCGACAAGATATTTCTTCTCAATCAGGAGCTGCGTTTCAAACTACCGTTTCGTTTTTATTTTACTCTCCGCTACGACATCGGCGATATTTATACCAGTTCCGATGAAATCAGACTCGAAGACCTCTACCACGGCTTCGGTGTCTCCATTGCTTTCGACTCCCCTATCGGGCCGTTCGACTTCGGTTATGGTATTGCCGATACCGACGACGACCGGTTTTATTTCAACGCCGGCTTCGCCTTCTGAAACCGAGCGAAATTACCGTACCCCGAACCTGAATTGCCTTGACATAAACTGTTGTAAGTAGTATATTAAATTAGCTAAAGAAATAATCCCTCTATCCCGGGGTAATCAATCCCGGGCGTTTCGTTTAGTTATTTTTACCCCTAACCTCCAGACCTCACTGCCCTTATACGGAACCTTTAAACATGGAGGAAACTGCTATGGACAGTACCTTCCGTGAACGGGCTATCCTTCCCTTATGGCTGTTCGCGGAAATTATAACATGAAGTTATGTACGTTTCAAGACCTGCAATTAATTCCCCGGCTCATCTTTTCCAATCGGTTTTATGAGCGGGGATGAACCTACCTGATAATCCTCTAAGGATAGGTCCGCGATATCACCTATCATCCGGCGGACCGACAAAACCGATTGACCCATATTTCGACACCGGGACTTTGACAATAGAATAGAATATACGCAATACGATTCCCGGCAGTGTCAGATCGCTGCCGGGTTATTTTGTCCCCCCGATAAAATATTGGTTAATCCCCATATAAAAGGCTTAAAAGCCGGGTGGAAAATTATTCCCGAGTGCTCAATCACCCAACAAAATTGACCCCAATCCCTTGCCGAACAACAACATCCCCTAACCCAGCCAACTCTTCTCCGGATGGGCATTTCCCTTGCAATTCATTTAGCTGAAAAAGAGAAATACTTCATGAGGGCGGAAGAGCGATGAAAGTCAAATTTGTGTTAACGATGGATGACGTGGTGGTAAACGACCAGTTAATCGACCAGATTGTTCTGGATTGGGAATCGGACGTTGACCAGGAGGAAATCCTGGAGGTTTCTCATAAATGGATTACCACCCAGAATTTCCTGACCCAGCGAATGGTCGGTTTGACCCGCGTAGGCGAGTCATCGTTAACTATCGAACCGTTGGAAGAGGCTGAGGAAGAAGATGAAATCTTTTGATTTACTGAATCAGGTTCACGAGATAGTCGATAAAGCCTCGAACCAGGCCGCCGAATATTCCGGCGTGCTGGGTTCAATCAAGGGCTTCATCGTTGAGCATTTCGGCACCAACGGTCTGTACGCGGCTTATCTGGTTCTGGCCGTATTCGTGCTTGTTATCGTCTCGAGGCTGGCCAAAATCACTTTATCCACCTTGAAATATCTGGTGATCCCGGCTGTAGCTCTGGCTTTTCTGGCCACCTTCTTTCTGCCTTATTCGTTCGTGGCCTTGCTGCCGATAACGGTGACATTTTGCTCCCTGTTTCTGCTTTTCAAGGGATAGCAACCCATTGAATATGGTGTTTCTACCCCAGTAAATATCCCCCTTCTCATTTTACGAAACCTGCCCGAAACAAGGTATTCCTATGCCTGTCAACACCTTAAATCAAACGGCCCGCTTTGGCAGTCCCTTTGCTTAATAATTGAGTGAAACTACCGGATAAACTCAAGTGGCCCCGTCACAGGGAGGGAGCAGCTTGACTAACTTTAAAACAGCGAAGTTTAAACGATGAGCAGTCATTCCAAAGAGGTCAAAAACAAATCCACCGAACAACCGCAGACCAAACTGGTCGAAACCGGCAAAACCGAAAAAAACGAACCGTCGGTCAAGAAATGTTTCAACTGCAACCAGCCCCTGATCAAGCATCATAATGCCTGGCTCTGCCCCCGTTGCAACCCGGACAGTTTTGAGCTGGGGGACATTTTCAGGGACGAGGTCGATGAAGAGGAATATATTTTTATTGAATGTCCCGGCGCCACCCTTTATGAACCGGGGACGAACAATATCATTGCCGGGGTAAAATTTATCGATGAGGATGACTCCGAAAAAGGTTATGAAATAGTCAGCGAGCGGGTATATGCGCCCACCCATACCCGTCGCCGCCGGATAAGGCGGGAGGCACGGGGGAAAATACGCCGCTGCCAGGGCTGCCAGGATTACACCGTCCGGATGAGACGCAGAGAGGGGCCCGATTTCTTTATTCCTTCGGTGAAACACCCCAACCGGAAAAAACTAAAATCGATATCACATCAGAATACACCTTAATTCGTTCCCTATAATTCAGCTTGACTGGTGAAAAAAATATACGGTCATTTTAATTATGACGCTAAAAAAAGGTATAGCTATCGTTCTCTCGCTGGTGATAATTGTCGCCCTGATTTTCATTCTGGAACATCTGGAACCGCCGGCCAATACCTTCTTGTGGCGGGAACTCTTCAACAGCGGCCATACGCCTCTTTTCGGCGTATTATCGCTCTTATTTTTCACCCTCTCGGTGAACAGCCTGGGGCGCTTCGTCCACCACCACCGCTGGTATTACCTGATCGCGTTTATGGTAACTATCATTACCGGCGTGGTATCGGAGTTTATCCAGATTTTCGGTTCCCGTGACGCCGATATTTGGGATTTCAACCGCGATGTCGCCGGGGCGGTGGTCTTTCTGGGCCTTTATGCCACTTTCGACCGGCAGATTACCCGTTTTTTGAATGAAAAGATTATCCGCTTTATGCCCGCGGTGCGCATCGGGCTGGTTATTCTTTTCGCGGTTACTTTCGTTCCGGTTTTAATGTGGCTCGGAGCCTACTGGCACCAGAGCCGTATTTTCCCGGCTATCTGCACTTTCGATTCCAGCTGGGAATTAAAATTTCTCGGTACCCGCCGGGCCGGGATGGATATTATCGCTACTCCGCCCGTATGGTCGGACGAAGCCGGGAGCCACCTGGCCCGCATCACCTACCAACCGGCCACCTACCCGGATTTTGAAATCAACGAACCCTATCCCGACTGGAGCGGCCATGACTCGCTGGTGTTCACGGCCTTTTCGAATCTGGATTCCACTGTCCGGTTGTCGATAAGAATCGAGGACCGCCGCCACAACCACCGTTTCGAAGACCGCTATACCGGTTCGTTTTACGTTAATAAAGGCGTCAATCATATCTCCATCCCCCTCGACGAGGTGGCCCGGGCGCCGAAAACGCGAACTATGGACATGACCAGGATATACGCCATTCATTTATACGCTTACAAGATCGAGGATTCACTGACGGTTTTTTTCGACAACTTTTACCTCAAATAGAATGATTAAGTAACTCTTTCCCGACGGGTGAAACCTTCACGGCACAATCTCGTAGCAAAGAGATAAACAATGATATTCTATCGGGAGATAAGTATGTATAAATATTCTGTCAAAGCTATTTTGATATTGACCATCGTTCTGCTTTTCGGCTGTCAGTCTCTTCTGGCCGACGGTTTTCTAAACAGACTTTTCCTGGACAGGGGTATCGAGGGTTCCGGCGATTTGATAACCGAAGAACGAGACGTGCGCGAGTTCAACGAAATCAAAACCTCCGGGTCGTTCGATATTTTTGTCGAGGTTGGCCCGGAAAGGAGTTTGAAAATCACTTTCGACGATAACCTGATCGATATCATCGAAACCGAAGTAAGGGGAAAAACCCTCCGAATCGGAAGCGAAGAATCCTTTTCATCCCACCATGTCTGCAAGGTAGAGATAACCGTCCCGGAACTGGAAGCCGTATCGTTGAGCGGCTCGGGCAACGTCGAGGTTATCAATTTGAAAGGCGATGTGTTCGAGAGCTCCATCTCCGGCTCGGGCAATGTCAAGGTTACCGGTGAAGTGCGCGAAGTCGAATTAGAAATATCCGGCTCGGGGGAAATCGAGGCTGAGGACCTTATCGCCGACGACGCTTATGTTAAAATCAGTGGCTCCGGTGATGTGCGCGTGTACGCCCGGGAAAGTCTCGAGGGCCGGGTCAGCGGCAGCGGCAGTATTTATTATTCCGGTAATCCCCAATCCCTATCGACCAACGTTTCCGGTTCGGGTCGCATCAAGAAAGTCAGATAAGAGCACTTTAACGGGATATAAAAACAGACTTTTCAGAACGGATTTGTTTTTATATCCCGAATAAATAACCTCGAAACAGGCTGTCTCCGGAAACCGTTTTACGACAAAAAACAATCGTCATTACTACATTAATAGTGTTTATATTCTCAAACATATTTAATGCGTCTTAACCTCCCATAAGACAATAAGTTACATTTACTTTTTTACTTGCAATTTTATAAAAAAAATGTTATTTTTAATGACTTAGTTGGAGAGATAAAATGACTCGAGAAAACCGGTTTTATCAGAAACCATCGCCCATATCCGGTGTTATTGACTCGGTGATAAAATCACTGGGTTTGACCGGAAAATACAACGGCTGGCAGGTGGTTGCTCACTGGCCGGAGATTGTCGGTGAGCATATCGCCAAAGTCAGCCGCGCTTTCCGTTTTGATGACGGCGTGCTTTACGTAGCGGTAAAAGACGCCTCCTGGCGGCAGAACCTGGCGATGGAACTCGAGAATATTTTGGCCAAAATCAGGAGTTACCCTTACGGCCGCGCGGTCAAACAAATCCGGCTGGTAAGCGGTGAGAAAGGAAATTGAGGATAAATGACTACGGAAGTGAAAGAGGCGATGAAGAAATCCAAGAAGAAACCCGCCGTCAATGGCAACGGTAACGGCACCTATGATGCCAATAATATTCACGTGCTCAAAGGTCTCGAGGCGGTTCGTCGTCGACCGGCTATGTATATCGGCGATACCGGCCAGCGGGGTCTGCACCACATGGTTTATGAGGTGGTCGATAACTCGGTAGATGAGGCGATGGCCGGTTTCTGTGACAATATAATAGTCGAAATAAACAATGATAATTCTATAACCGTTACCGATAACGGCCGCGGCATACCCACTGAGGAACATCCCGACGAGAAAAAATCGGCTCTCGAGGTGGTCATGACGACCCTTCACGCCGGCGGCAAATTCGACCATGAATCCTACAAGGTTTCCGGCGGTCTGCACGGGGTCGGCGTCTCGGTGGTTAACGCTCTCTCGGAATGGTGCTGGGTCGAGGTCAGTCGCGACCGCGATGTTTACCGCCAGGATTACAAATACGGCGAGGCTCAGAAACCGGTCAAGAAAATCAAGACGAGCAAAAAAAACGGCACCAAAACCTGTTTTTACCCCGATGCGGGGATATTCAATCGCATCGAGTTCAAATTCGATATTATTGCCTCGCGCCTGCGGGAGCTGGCCTTTTTGAACCAGGGTCTGTCGATCGATTTAATCGACCACCGCACCGAGAAAGAAGTCAATTTCAAATTTAAAGGCGGTTTGTCATCGTTCATCGAGTACGTCAACGAAAACAACACCGTTATTTTCAAGAAACCGATTCATTTCCAGAAATTGAAAGACGATGTCGATGTCGAAGTGGCCATTCAGTATAACGACGGTTACTCGGAGTCGGTGCACTCTTATGTCAACAACATCAACACTATCGAGGGCGGCACTCATCTGACCGGATTCCGGACGGCTCTGACCCGGACCATCAACAACTACGCCTCCAAAAACAATCTTCTCAAGAAAGAGAATTTCACCTTCATCGGCGAGGACAGCCGGGAGGGATTAACGGCGGTGATTTCGGTCAAGGTACGCGACCCGCAATTCGAGGGTCAGACCAAGACCAAACTGGGCAACTCGGAAGTCCGGGGCATCGTGGAATCCATCACCAACGAGTACCTGGGAGCTTATCTCGAGGAGAATCCCGCGGTCGGCAAGAAGATAGTCGAAAAGCTGGTTAACGCTGCGACGGCGCGCGAGGCCGCCCGCAAGGCCAAGGAGCTGACCCGGCGGAAAACCGCTCTTGACAGCGCCTCCCTGCCGGGCAAACTGGCGGATTGCAGTCTGAGCGAACCGGAATTGTGCGAGATTTATATCGTCGAGGGTGACTCGGCCGGCGGTTCGGCTAAACAGGGTCGCGACCGACGCTTCCAGGCGATTCTGCCCCTGAAGGGCAAAATCCTGAATGTCGAAAAGGCTCGCATCGACAAGATTCTGAGCAATACCGAGGTGCGCACTCTCATCACCGCCCTGGGCTGCGGCATCAAGGACGAGTTCGACCCGGAAAAGATACGCTATCACAAAGTCATCATCATGACGGACGCCGATATCGACGGTTCGCACATCCGCACTCTGCTGCTGACGTTTTTCTTCCGCTATATGCGCTCGCTTTTTGACCTGGAGTATATGTATATCGCCCAACCACCGCTGTATCGCCTCCGTCACGGCAAACAGGAACATTACGCCTATTCCGACGATGAAAAGGACAAGCTGCTCAAGACGCTGCCCAACACCGGAGTTTCAATACAGCGTTATAAAGGTTTGGGTGAAATGAATCCCGAACAGCTCTGGCGCACTACCATGGACCCGGAGACGAGAACGCTGCTCAAGGTTACGTTAAGCGACGGCGCTGAGGCTAATCACCTTTTCTCCCAGCTGATGGGCAATGAAATTGGCCCGCGGCGGGAATTTATCGAACAGAACGCCCAGTACGTCAGAAATCTCGATGTATAATCAGGGCCGAAATAAACTGAGCAAAAAAAAAGGGCAGCCGCTACCGGCTGCCCTTTTCCTTTTCTTCGGTATCTTTTTCTTCGGGGAGATTTAAAATTTCCTCGGGGATTTCAACTTTAGGCGGGAACAACCCCAGCCAGCGCTGGTACCATTTCCATTTTTTCTTTTCCTGTCTCATGTACTTTTTGACGCGCTTTTCCCGGTCGTAAGCCACAGCGTCGAGAGCTTCTATCTTCTGGATGAGAATCTCCAGGGTTTCCCTTTTCTCCAGAGCCGTACGGAAGGTGTCATAATCCTTGAGGTTGAAGACCGTCTGAATAATCGGCTCGAAGAAGACCAGTGCCTGGGAGCCGATATAGTTCAGCGGCTTGACCGATTCCAGAAACATAATCGCCGGGACGGTCATTCTCTTCTCGACCGTTTTACGGGCCAGCTTCTCGAGCACCGCCGCTTCTTCCTCAGGCAGCGGTTCCTTCTCCGGATCCGGCATATGGTCACCGCGGTTAAAAAAACTCATAAGTCCCGCTCCTCCCCGCTCTTACCGTCTTCTGTTTCATTATCTTTTTTACTCTCGACCGCGGGCGGCGTTCCCCGGCTGAGGCGCTCTTTGACGAAAGCGGTGACTTCATCGCGGTTATTCTCGAACATAATATAAAGACCCCTGAAATTCTCCAGCCGCGACGGCCTTACGAAGGGAGACAGCAAAATGCCATTCTTGTCCGCATAGCAGCTGCGGTACATCGACCATTCCTTAATCAGCGTCTGGGTTGTAGTCCTGACCTTTATATTTTTATCAGAGAGGCGGTACTCGGTGGGGAAATAAAATTTAGCCAGAGAAGCGAAAAGAATAACCATCGCCAGGATGGTGAAGCCCCGGGAATCGGTGGCGAAATAAACCAGAAAACCGACCAGCAGGATAAACGCCGTCACCGCCGCTGAGACCATCGGTCGCCGTTTGACCGGATGGCAGCGCCAGCTTAATACAGCGCCTTCATCCTCGACCGCGGTGGGGTCCGTCCGGGCCGTCATGTCTTTTTCTTCCCGATTCATACAAACTACTTTTCAAGGTCTTCCGGACGGCGATACCTTTCCTTCTTAACCTTTTCCATCATATCCAGAAGTTCCCTGGGTTCGAAAACCTTTTTCTCGATTAGAAGTCTCACCAGTGATTCCTGGGCCAGATTATTCGACAGGGCCAGTTCCTCGAAACTGATTTCCTTCACCTCGCCGTTAATCACCATTTTTATCGCGACTTTTTTTTCTTCCATTCGAATACTCCGTTAAAAAAATGAAAATTACACCTTTTTAATATAAATCATCAGGATTAAATAATAAAGGAACAAGCCGGATTATTTTTAATTTTCTTCGGAAGGATTATTTAATTGCGGGGTGCCGACACCGATAAACACCGGTTGTCCGTTTTCAACCCTGAAGACCGGGAGGGCTATATTTTCGCGGTGTTCGCCGAAAGTAACTTTCCCCGCCACGCCCTCAAAATCCTTCACCCGGGCGATTTCCCGCGTTAATGCCTCCCGTTCGGTACCGGCGTTGATAACTGCCCGGGTTATAAGACTCATGGCGTCAAAGCCCAGTTCGGCCAGGCGCGGCGGTTGTTTGCCATAGCGGGCGTCATAGGCGACCGAGAATTTAAGATTTTCATCCGAGCTTTTGCCCTCGATAAAAGGCGAGGGGAAAACCGCCCGTTTGGTGATATCGTCGCCCAAGCGGTAAATATCGTCATCGCCCCAGCCGTCGGAGCCGAGATACGCGCCGTTCAGATTGTAAAAATTTATCTGGGCCAGAAGAAGCCGCAGCTGGCTGGCGTTACCCGGCAAAAACAGGCAGTCCACATTAACCGGGATACCGTCGGCATCGAGCGTGTCCCCTTTCTCATTTATAAAAAAGACCGAATCGGGGTGAGCGCCCAGTGATAAGGCCTTGATGTCTTTAATGTACTTACCGAAATCCTTATCGCGCGGCCGATAATATTCCACCGCCATAATTTTCCCCCCGAGCTGCTCGAACCGGTCCGCGAAAGCCTTCGACATCCGCAGTTCATCGGTACTGGTGGGGGTGATAATGGCCGCGGTGTCGGCGTTGAGATTCAAGACGGCAAAGTCGGCCATCTGAACTCCCTGCAGCTCGATATTGGGCGACAGTTGAAAAGAGGTTTCGCTGAGCAGGGTCAAACCGGCCTGGGTGGCGGCCGGAGCCAGAAGCGGCAGATTGCTGCAATTGAGAGTAGCCGAGGCCACCGCCGCTTCCTCGCTGGTCAGCGGCCCGATAACGACATCGACCGAGGAATTAGCCAGGTTGCGGATTATCTGAGCAGCGCCGACCGGATCCCCCTTGGTATCGAAGGAAGTCAATTTCACTTTCCGGTCCGTCTCCCGGCGGAAGAAATCGGCGGCTATTACCGCTCCGTTGTAAATATCCTCACCGAAACTCTGCAGTTCACCCGAAAGTGGTAGAACCAGGGCCACCTCGAGGACGTCGTTGGTCTGCCGAGCCTGATAGAAATCGTCGGAGGACAGGTCAAGTTTCTCGCCGCAACTTGAAAGCAGGTTTTTGGCGACCACGACCTCCCGGCGCTCAACCAGAACCTCGGCCAGGCGCTTGATTAAAACACATTTTTTATCGGGGGGAAGGGTTTCAAAATCAGCGGGATTGAGGTTCACGGACCCGGCGTTTTTAACCGCGGCCGCCAGGGCGCCCTCGAGAATATTGACCAGCCGCAAATCACCGGTCCGTCCGTAAGCGCGAACATAAGTTTTTACGGCTTTATCTATATCGCCCCTAAGGTAATATATGTTTCCCTGAAAAAAGAGCGCATGAGCCGTATAACCGCTGACGGGAAAACGAGTGAGAAAATTACTGAACCCGGCCAGGGCCTTGTTGTAATTACCAAAATAATAATCGGCCTTGGCGCGGTTAAAAACGAACAAATCAAGATTTCTGGAATCGGGGTAACGCCCTGACAGCTCCTCGAAAATACGAGCGGCCTCAAGCCAGTCCCCCTCTCGCATCATCCGTTTCCCCTTATTGTAAAGGGAGACAACATCCGGCCGGTCATCGATTTTATCGGTCCGGACGGGCGCCGCCGCTCCGAAAAAAAGCAGCAGCCCCAATGCGACAGCTGTAATTCTAAAATACACTTATAGCGAATACTTCCCGAAATCCTCGGGATTTATTTTTTTAAGCCTTTCCCGGAGCGATTCCGGATCGGTGGGCATATTGAGTCTATCCGATGCTGAGCCCTTGCTGACATCGAAAAGCTCCTCGTTGACATAAATTTTCGAACCGGTTTTCAGGGCCAGGGCAATCGAATCGGAGGGACGGGCATCGATTTTCCAGGTTTTTTCATCGTTCACGATATGGATGAGAGCGAAAAACGTCTGCTCGCGAAGCTCCGTTATTTCCACCCGGTCAACCCGGGCGTTGAACGCGGTTACCACTTTTTTAATAAGGTCATGAGTCAGGGGTCTTTTGGAGCCCACACCGGAGAGTTCCATGGCAATCGCCCAGGCTTCGGCATGGCCGATCCAGATCGGCAGCACCTTATCGATTCCCTCCGGCGACAGGATAACGACCGGAGTATTGGTGGTCATATCCAGAGCCAGACCTTCAATTTTAACTTCGACCATTTTCATTACGGGTTACGTTTTTTTAATGACCCAAACTTTAAGGTTCGCGGTTACCTCTTTATCGACTTTAACCGGGACGGTATAAACGCCCAGCGATCTAATCGGTTCCTCGAGTTGAATCAGGCGCCGGTCAACCTTCACGCCTTCCTTCTCCATCAATGCGGCCAGGTCGTGACTGGTTACCGAACCGAAAATCTTGTCCTCTTCACCAACCAGCATCGGTACCGAGATGGACAGCTGTTCTATCTTATCCCTGACAATCTCGGCTTCCCGGCGCTGTTTCTTTTCCCGGATCGTTTTCTGTTTACCAATTTCACCGATAGCCTTGATATTGGCCTCGGTGGCGGGAATAGCCAGATTGCGGGGAATCAGGTAATTGCGTCCGTATCCGGATTTGACTTCCACCAGCTGTCCGGCGGTCCCGATGTCCTTAACGTCCTCGCGCAGGATCACTTTCATTTTAACCTCTTTTCATATAAATGCAACAAAATTATTTCCTATCCCGACTCTGCAACGGTTACCTTGCGCCAGTCTTTGAAACTGTCTATAAAACCAAGCAGAGCCATTATGAAAAAACCGTATAAGTTACTTAAAATCAAGAAAATGTAAAAAACAATTCTGACCGTTAACGAAACCTTCATTTTGTTCATAAAATACTCGCTTAAAGCCAACCCGGTCAGGCAATAGTAAATCGCCAGCATCAACAGGGCGTTATCCGCCACCAGTTGAAGGACTTCTCCGCCCAGGAGTCGTACCAGTATGGTCACGATAACGACCGGCATAAAAGCGAAAGGCATTTTCCACCGATAAAAGTTCGGCAGTTCGTTTTTCAACATGCCCCTTTCCACAACTCTCATGAAAAACAGCATAAAACCGATGCTGTACTGCACCACCGTACCCATAATCATCGAGACGGGAATCAACCGGGTCATCATGCCCAGCATTTTTTCGAGGTTAAGAGCGTACTCATCGGCCAGCGAGCGGTCGTATCCGCCCGAAAGCATATACGATTTGATATTAGCCGCGGCTTCCGCAGCGGCGCCCGTCATGGTTTTCATCATCTCCGGCCATTGAGGCACATACAGCACCAGGTTGAAAAAAACGATTATTCCGAGGCCGGTCAGGTAAATTTTGAGATTACCCATCCCGGCCGTTACCCTGCGACCGGTTATAAAACCGACCAGGATTATCATTAACCAGGAGTTTATAAAAGTCCAGGCCTGGTTAAAACCCGTTAAAAACAGACCGAGAGCGGCTGCCGTTAGAGCGCTCAGCCAGAGGAGCCGGCCTTTTCCCCGGTAGGTCAAAGCCGCCAGACCGTAATAGAGGTAAACAGCCAGACCATAGGCAATTGTAGCGGTTAATATCCCGAAGAGATAGGTATCGGTTTTCTGGACCAGGACATAACCGAACAGAACGTACAAAAGCAAGGCCGGCATAACCGTCCCGGGGGACGGGCCGCGGCGGCGGAACCGGGTCAAATTCAGCAGTTCCTCGGCGCGTATATCTTTAACGGAACGATTCACTTTCAAAAGCCATGATTGCCAGATGACGCCCGCGCTTGATGGCTTTTGTAAGTTTCCTCTGATGAATCGCGCAGTTTCCGGAAATCCGGCGCGGGACAATTTTGCCCCGTTCGGTTACAAAGCGTCGCAGCAGGCGCTCATCTTTATAATCAATATAGTCGATGTTATTCTCACAAAAACGACAGATTTTTTTACGGCGTTTAGTGGTAAAATCCGTCACTGTTTTTTTCTCGCGGGGTTTATAATTCCTCATGTTCATTACTTACCAGGCTAAAAGGTGATTCATTTTCAGCAACGGAATCATCAGCTAATTCATTTGATACCGTTGCCGGGTTATTAGTTACGGTCGCGGAAACCGTGTCTTCGACGGGCATAAGGGCGGTGTCTCCCAACCCTTCTCCGCCCAGGTCCTCCAGCAGGCCATCGCTGTTCAGGAACTTGACCCGACTGGCGCGGATTTCAACAAAGGACCGCTTGATACCGTTACTGTTGCGCCGCAGGCGGCTTTTCAACTCCCCCTCGATATGCACGTCGGTGCCTTTGTCCAGTTTCTCCTTACAAGCTTTGGCCAGATTGTGCCAGGTCGCAATACCGATATAACACACCTCATCCTTGGGCTGATCCTGCTCGTCGAGGTATTCCTTGTTACAGGCGATTTTAAAGTTGGATACCGGAACACCGGCGTTAGTCATTCTCAATTCCGGACTGCGTACCAGACGACCGGTAATCATCACTTTATTAAGATATGGTAGCGCCAATTTCTTCACCCTCTGTGATTTTAAAGAAAAAGATTAAAGTTCATCATCTTCGGGCGAGGTTAACTTGGTCTTATCTTCGGTTTTCGAAGATTTGATAACCTCGGGTATTTCTTTTTCCACAACCGGGGCCGGAGACACCTCAGCCGGTTTTCTCTCGACTTCCTTTTTCTCTGCTTTTATCTCCGGTTCCTCTCTGCTGACGGTCTCTTCCCGTCGACCGCGACGATGGTCGCCGTCTCGGTGTACGACTTCCCTTTTCTCGCTTTCGACGGCGGCAGTTTCCTCCTCAGCCGGCTCGAGCAGTTCCTTGACATCACCTTCGTAGATTACCGTCAGATACCGGAGAAAAGATTCGTCGAATTTGTACATTCTTTCCAGTTCGGGCAGAATGAACGGCTCGGCCTCGAAAATCAAACTGGTATAATACCCCTGGGTAAGGCGCCTGATGGCGTACGCCATGCGCCGGGTACCGATTCGATTTTCATAGATTACTTTTCCCCCTTTGTCGGCAATCAAATCTGTTACAGCTTTAACCTTGGATTCGATTGTACTGTCATCTGACTGGGGGTTGACAATAAACGTAGTTTCGTAGATACGCACT